>JAFGIS010000371.1 GCA_016929495.1 Polyangiaceae bacterium
ATGCTCTGCCGCCCGGAGCGGCGCCCCATGTCCGCCGCGGCTTCGAACCGGGTGATCGCCTCCGCCACTTCCCCCCCAATCTGGAGGATCCCGCCCAGCGCCAGCTGAACCGTCGCCAGCGTCCCAGCGTCTTCTGCGCGTTCGGCTGCTTCGGAGGCCGACAGATACGCCGCCCTCGCTCCCTCCAGGTCGTCGCGACGATGCAGCACCAGACCCAGGGAGTTGAGGGCGATGCCCTCGGCTCGGACCGATCCGCTCTGTTTGGCGTGCGCCAGAGCCTCATCGAGATGGGCGCGCGCCTCATCCTGACGGCCGAGGTAGGAGAACGCCACGCCCTGGTAGGCGCACGCTTCGGCCAGATGGGCCTCGTCGCCCGCTGCGGTCGCGAGTGTTTCGACGGCCGCAGCACAATCGCCGGCAACCAATTGGGCGCGGCCCAGGTAGAGCGTGTAGTCGGCGCGTTCCTCGGGCAGTGCTCGTTGTAGAGCGGAGCGCGCCGCTTCCAACCATTCGAGCGCTGCGGGGGCTTCGCCGAACCCGAGCTCCAACCGGGCACGGGCCACGGCCAGGGGTACGGGACGGGTCGCGGTTTCGTTCACGGTGGCGAGCAGATCCTGAGCCTGGCGATAGCGACCGCGGTCCAGAAGCGCGACGACCTCGCGCAGCCTGTCGGAGTCCTCTTCGACGGGTGGGCAGCGTTCCCCGGCTCCGCTTTGCAGTCGCTCGATATCCGTAGCACCCACCACAGCCTCCGATGCCATAGAACGTACGAGTCGCCGGAGCTCTCCCGGTCGACACTGGGAACTCGTCAACAGCTGCTCGACAACGCGCTCTGGCAGGGATGGGACAGCCCGGCGCAGCAGGGCAGCGGCTGCGCTGCGATCGAGCGGAGGAACCCGAAAGACGGCCGCCGGCGACTTCGCTTCGCTGCGCACAGCCACGACGCACAGTCCCGAGCGCCGCGCCTCGGCGATGCAAGATCCGGCAGCGGCCGCGAGGCAATCCGCGTCGTCCACGAGCAGTACTCCGGGACAGGACGGCGCCTGTGCACCCCCGAACTCGCCGTCGAGCACTTCCTCGGCATTGCCGGCAAGCTCCGCGTCGATCCAGCACACCGGGTGCCCTTCGATACCCAGCGTCCAGCGCAGCCGGCGCAGAAGCAGGCTCCGTCCCGAACCGCGCGGCCCGACAACGTCAAGCTCGGAGCCCGGCTCGAGACGGCGCACGGCATCCAGCAATCGTGATGCGGTCTCCTCGATGCCGACCACGGGCCAATCGAGGGCCTCGTCCGGAAGCCGTTCGTGAACGCCGAGCCCGGCCGCGGCCCGCACCGCGCTCGCGAGCTCATCGGCGGACGGCGGTCGCCGCTCCGGATCCGCGTGAGTCGCCTGGCTAGCGATCTCTCGCAGAGCCAGGGCTTCACGGGACTCCCCTGTCGCCAGGTCCGGAGCAATCAGGTCGCCGAGCGCGACTCCGAGCGCATATACCTCCGCTCGAACGGTGAGCGGCGCCCCGCGGAAGAGCTCGGGCGCTGCATAGCGCGGAGTGAGCCCCTCGACACGTGCGCCGCCTTCTCGCCATGGGGCTGACAGGCCGAGATCCACCAGCGTGACGTGGCCGTCCGGCCCGACGATCACGTTGGCCGGCTTGAAATCGCCATGGAGCAACCCAGACCGATGAATGACCGTCAACTGATCCGCGGCGCGGACGAGCGCATCGAGTGCCTCTCGGCGCTGCCCTTGCTCGATCAGACGTTCGAGGCTTGTACCTCGAACGAGCTCGCGGACCATGTAGAGCCGCCCGCTGGCGGCGAGCTGCCCGAAGTGGATGATCCGGGGCAAGCCCAGGCCTTCGAGGGCCGAGAGCGCCACCGCCTCGCGGACCAGCGCAGCGCGCTCACGCTCGGCAGCGCCCTCCGCCAGCACCTTCAGGGCATAGACACCCCCCGTGTGCCGGTCACGGACTTCCCAGACTTCGCCACCACCACCCCGACCGAGCCGGGTCAAACCTTGGTAGCGATTCGGCAGCTCGATGCACACCTAGCCCTAGAACCCGTAGGCTGCAGCGAGGCCAAAGAACGGGCCGGTCAGCGCCCAGCCGACATCGAAACGTGTGGCGACGTTCTTGTGAGGTTTGACACGGACCCCCATCTGCAGCGCGAACCACGGGAAGATGTTCGGCTTCTGGCCGCCGTTCACCCAGCTGTCTTCGGTGTACTTGCCGTAGTGGTCGTTGTCGTTATCGCAGTATGGGTCGCCGTGGTCGTCGACGAACGGGGGGTCGCCCACCCCCCGACACTTGACGAAATCCTCCGGGTTCACGTCGGCATTGGGGACCGGCGGTGTAGCCTGGTTGCGCCGCAGATCGCCCCAGACGATGCCAAGTCCGGCGCCCATGCCGTAGTTGAGGGCGACCATGTCGCTGAAGGACTTGCTCCACATGAAGTCCGCCGACAGGTACATGACCTGGATGTTGCTCTTGACGATTTCGTAGGCCGCCGCGTGCTCGCTGATCCCTTTGAACGGCGTGTTCGGCATGTAGTAGCCAGACCACCACATCCCGAAGATCGTCTCGAAGCCGTTCTTCCTGATCGACGCCTCCGGGCCGAATCCGTTGACGTAGAGGGTGGTGCCACCGCTCGCGAACAGATTCATCATGAACTTGGGCACGACCATGCCGCGATAGCGTAGCCCGGCGAAGTAGTAGGTTTCGTCGGGCTTCTCGTACGGAGAATCGGACCGCTCTCTCTCGGCGTCCGCGTCGATCTCCGCCGGATCGGTCGAGTCGGTGTTGTCGACGCTTTCGCTCTCGTCTTCAGCTGGATAGCCTTCCTCGTCGGACGAATCGGCCTCGTCCGACTCGCCGGAGTCGTCGCCGGTGTCCTCGCCCCATTCGTCCTCCTCGGCTGCTGCCGCTGGGGGAGTCAGCAAGGAGAGAGTCCCGATGACGCCCGTAACTGACAAGATACGCAACCAACGCAACATCACGACGCTCCTCTCTGAGCGCAGCCGCTCAGCAGCAGAGTGTGCCAATCCGCAAGGTGAGAGGATGGTGCCACGGCGCAGTGGCACATTGCAAAGGGGACTGGCACAAAGTGAGAGGGGAGCGACGAGGGTACGATGACGCCCGACACGGCGCACGGGGCCCCTGCGGGGGCTCTCGGGAAATCACGCTGCGGCGGTGCTAGCGAGGCTGGCTGACCCGGCGCATGAGATCCTCGACCTCGGACTCAAGGCGATCCACGCGCCGCACCAGGCGTTGGTATTCTTCGGGAGTGGGCATGTTCAACGCCCGCGCGACGCGCTCGGCCTGTTCTGCCGTAAAACTATTCAACCTACCTGGAACCTGCACGAGAGCGACCATCGCCCTGACGAACTGCTCGTTTTGCAGCAGCCGCGTGACGCGAGGATCCTTCATCAGCTCCACACTCTTCTTCTTCAGTTCGTCGCTAAGACTCATGGCGTTCGTGCCTCATGGCGCAGCGCGGCGTTTCCCGCAACGCTGGTGGACAACGAAGGCACCGGCCATCGTTGACCGGAGGTCTTCGTTGGCACGAGCCCACACCGCATGCGGGGTCGGACCAACGAGGACGTTGCGCGATCCAGACCGACTCCGCTGGCCCGGGCTGGACGGCACAGACGCCCCTGACTACGCGAGACGCCGTCGACGCGCAACCCGACGAAGGTCACGACCGAACACCCGGACGGTCCGGCATCTGGGGACCGCCTACGAGCGCGCGTCACCGCGGGCGAAGATCGACGCCACGTAGTTGAGCACGTCGGTGGCGCTCACCTCGTTGTAGCCGAAGTAACGGATCAACCGGCTCTTGATGATGTCGATCTTCTCTTGGGTCTCTCTGTCGACCACGGCGCTGACCAGGGAGGTCAGCTTGATGCTGTCCTTCTGGTCCTCGAAGAGCTTGAGCTCGAGGGCGCGCCGCAGTCGCTCGTTCGTCTGCCAGTCGAATTTCTTTCCCTCGACGGCCTTGGCGCCAATGAAGTTCATGATCTCGCGCCGGAAATCCTCCTTGCGGTTCTCCGGGACGTCGATCTTCTCTTCGATGGCACGCATCATGCGCTCATCGGGCTCTTCATCCTGCCCCGTGTAGCGGTTTCGCACCTTCTCTTTGAGCGTGTACGCCTTGATGCTGTCGATGTAGTTGGCCGCAAGCTTGCTGATAGCGTCCTCGTCGGCGCTGATCGCGCGTTGCACCTCGTTCTTGACGATCTCCTCGTACTCCCGGGTCACGACGCCAATGAGCTCGCGATAGCGCTTTCGCTGCTCCTCGCTGGTGATCAGCGAGTGATGCCTCAGCCCCTTTTCGAGCTCGTTGAGCACCATGAACGGGTTGATGGTCCCCTCCCCGGCGTCGCTCACGAGCGCGTTGGAGATCTTGTCTTGCACGTAGCGGGGACTGATGCCTTCCATGCCTTCGCGCTTGGACTCTTTGCGCAGCTCTTTGACCGTATCCTGCGTGTATCCTGGCAGCACCTTGCCATCGTAGAGCTTCATCTTCTGGAGCAGCTGCAGACTGTGCTTCTTGGGCTCCTCGAGGCGCGTCAGGGCCGCCCACATCGCCGCAACCTCGAGCGTATGCGGAGCGATGTGCTTGCCGCGAACGCGTCGGTCATTGAAGTCCTTTTCGTAGATTCGGATTTCGTCACTGAGCCGCGTGATGTACGGAATGTCGATCTTGATCGTGCGGTCGCGCAGCGCCTCCATGAACTCGTTGTTCAGGAGGCGCTTGTATTCGGCCTCGTTGGTGTGGCCGATGATGACCTCGTCCACGTCCGTCTGAGCGAACTTCTTCGGCTTGATCTTGTGCTCTTGTGACGCACCCAGCAGGTCGTACAGGAAGGCAACGTCGAGCTTGAGCACCTCGACGAACTCGACGATGCCGCGGTTGGCGATGTTGAACTCGCCATCGAAGTTGAACGCGCGCGGGTCCGAATCCGCTCCGTATTCCGCGATCTTGCGGTAGTTGATATCGCCGGTCAGTTCGGTCGAGTCCTGGTTCTTCTCGTCTTTCGGCTGAAAGGTACCGATCCCGATGCGGTCCTTCTCGCTCAGAACGAGCCGCTTCACGCGCACGTGCCGGCTGACGACCTGACCCCAGTCGCCCCCATAGCGGTTCATCAGGCCGGTGAAGACGTAGCGGCTGGCCGGGTCCAGCTCACCCTCGACGCGGACGTGGAACTTGTCGTTGGAGAGGCCGAGGCGCTCGATGGCGCTGGCGCGCCATTCGATCGGAATGAGCCGAAGAGGCTCCTCGTGCATCGGCGAAGGGAAGACGTCGGCCCCGCCGCTCGCGAGACCCGTGCCCGCCAAGTTGACCCACTCGAACGTATACAGAGCGCCTTCGCTCGTCATCGAGTAGGCCTCGAGTCCCTTCTTGAGTAGACGAGCAATCGTGGACTTGCTCGAGCCGACCGGGCCATGCAGAAGGATCACACGACGCTCCGGTCCGTAGCCCTCGGCGGCCGCTTTGAGCACGTTGACCAAACGCATCAACGGAATGTCGAGCCCGTAGACCGCGTCCTGCCCACTGTCCAGCTCGTCGCGGAAGAACTTGTAGCTCACGAGCTTCTTCTTCGTGTCGATGTACTCGTCGCTACCGTACGAGATGATCATGTCGTAGACGCGTTGAAACGCATTGCGCGTGACCTGAGGTCGCTGGCGAACGATCTGCAGGTAGTCTTCGAAGCTCCCCTCCCAGGACAGGTCCCGATAGCGGTCGTAGTCCTGCATACTGGCGATCTGTGCCACCATGCTTGCGGTACTCCGTCCGTGCTCGTCAGTGCGTGGTGCGTCGACCGGCTCGATCGTTGGTTTCACGTCATCCATGCTCGCCGTGTGTCCTTTGTGGGCTCACAGAGAGAATAGCAGAACGTCGCACCCCGTTCACGCCCGCCACCCTAGAGCACCGATCCACCACCCCGCCTGCCCCGTCAGGGCCCCGTCGGCACGAGTTCGATGGGATTGCTAGGGGCGCCCGCGTGGAGCACGCCTGCTTCTCCGACCCAGTAGACGAAACGTTCCGGAGCCGTGTCGCGGTCGATGAAGCGCGCATCCAGCAACACGTAGAAGCTGACGGCTTCGCGGGGCGCACCCACGAACCACAGCTGGTCCAACTCGTCCGAGGTGGTGGTCTGATAGCTGATCCCACCTTCGCGGTTCTCGACGGCCCAATCCTCCGTGGGCAGCTCCGGGCCGACCAACACCAGGTCGTCTGCGCCGAGAGGCCTGGCGTAGACGTCCCATTCGCACGCCAGGCCCGAACGCTCCGTGTCGCACGCAACAGTGACGGCCCACTCTCCATCGCTCGCGTGTTCGATGAAGATGCCCGCCCCGCGTCCGGGGACGATGTCGGTCATGGTACCGTCGGTCTGTATCGCGGCCTCTTCGACAGTTGGATGCTCGACGTCGATGTCATCCCAACCGAGCTCGTGCGTGCTTCCGTAGGTGCACGAAGTCACCATGAGCAACAGGGAGAACCTGGCAATGCTCGCGTACCGCATGGCCCCTCAAGCCTACACGCTCAGCGCCATGTCCGCGCTCCCGTTGACCGGATGCCGCGGGGCACGAAGCCACGACCCGGCCCGTGGATACGCGTGGAGCGGCTGGTGGTTCGGCCAGTGTTGATTCGAGAACGGCTCCTACCAGCTCGCCCGGCCCCGGGGACCGTTGGGGAGGCCGCCGCCCTGTCCGAGGTGCTCCGCGAGTCAGGGGCCACGTGAGCTCGCCGGCTCCTGACCGAACTCGACGTGCGATCCGACGTGCGGCTGCTGCCCGACCGAGCGCGCGCTGGCGCTGGATCGGCTGGAGCCCGGGAGCGCCGCACGGCTCGTTCGCCGATGGGATGCCGAGCGTCTGGCCCCGCAGACGACGCCCTGTGACGGGGCACGGCGTCGGGCGGGACGTGCGCCTGCGCCATGCTCGGGCCAGAGTGTCTATGGCCGTGCGGGCCGTAGCGTGGGGCGTATCGGCGCGTGTGGTGACCAAGGTGCCCGGCCAGCACGGGATCGCGGACGAGATACGCGTACGGACGATGGTGGAACACGTAGAAACTGGGACAGAAGACGTAGACTGTCGGCGGCGGGGGCCTCACCACCACGGCGGCGCCGTTCACCCAGATCCACGAGGGCGGCAGAGGGCCCCAGCCGACGTACGCGTAGCCCGGGTCTGCAACGCGCCACCGTACCCATGCCGGAGCGTATCGCGTGCCGGGGATCCAGGCCCATCCCACTGCGGAAATCGAGACCCATCGTCCGTAGTGGAACACGGCCCACCCGAACGGGAAGTCGCTCACCCAAATCCATTCGCCGTTCTCGGAAAGAGCCCAACGTCCCGACGTGACGTACGGCACGAACTCTGGCCCCACCACACTCGAATTGGGAACCCAGACCAGGCCCCACGTCGGGTGCTGCATCCAGACGCCGTGCGGGTCGAGGGCAGCACGAAACTCGGTAAGCGCGGACGGATCCGTCTCGTTGGCCATCCTGTCCGTGTCGAGGTCCGCGTCTGTCTGCTCCTGCTCGGTGGCCTGCTGGCCACCCGAGGAGGAGCCTGTGGGATCCGCGGACGGCGTGGGCGCGACAGCGTCGGACTCCGGCGGTTGCGCCGTCGCGACGGGCGCGCAAACCAGAAGACACAACGCAACGCACAGACCGAGCGGGCCGTGCGCCATCGAGACGCTTTTCATCGCCTCAAGCATGTGCTTCCCTTTCAATGCGGGCAACTTTCGCAGGAGCACGGGTCGGGTCTTGACCAACGGCTTCGCCGTGGTTCGCTGCTGGGGTTGGACGGACGAAGAGCGTATCGGCTTCACGGCGCGCTTGGTTGCCGTCTTTCCGCAGCGTTCGCGCGTTCATGTGCGCCCGTCCGGTCGCGGGGCGCCGGGCACCCATTGCCCCTACCGTAGTCGGGGGGCGAGGTCCGACGTACTCAATCGACCGGTTCCTCGGCGCGACCCCCGGACCGGGCGATGATCCGGGTGGGGCCAACCTGCATGGCTCGGTCAAAGGCCTTGAGCATGTCGTAGATGACTAGCGCTGCGGTGCTCGCTGCCAGCAGCGCGTGCATTTCCACGCTCGTGCGGCCGAAGGCCTCGACCTCGGCAACCACGCGCACCGCGCCGACACGCTGGTCGACGGTCAAGTCGACATCCACCTCGGTCAAATGAACCGAATGGCACAGAGGAATGAGCTCGGCGGTTCGCTTGGCCGCAAGAATGCCGGCAATGCGGGCCGTAGCGCCGACGTTGCCTTTGGGCGCATCGGCGCTCTGAAACCGAGCGAGTGCGTCTGCATTCATGCTGATCCGAGACTCGGCGACTGCGCGCCGCAGCGTCGGATCTCGTTGCGCGACGCTCGCCATGTGCACATCGCCGGCTAGGTTCAGGTGCGTCGATGCGGCACCTATGCCCATGATTTCGTCGCATGCTGCCTGCAACAACTCAGATCGACCCTGCGTCGCCACCTTGGCGAGCGCGTAGCGGTCGAGCGGCGAGAGCGTTGCCCAGGCCTGAGCGGCCGCAGCAAGGCTCTCCGTCCCGGCGCCTCGAAGCCCCGCGGGCGGTGCATCTGCGGGCGGATCGTGGATCGGCTCGATGCGTTGCGGTGGGGGCTGCGCTCGCTGCGTCGACGCTGTCACGGGAGTGATGTCGACGACGCTGCCCGAGCCCGCTTGGACGATGGAGCGGCGAGCCTCAAGCGACAGGCTGCGCCAGCCATCCAACGACAACTTGAGACCCGCGCGGTCCAGCGCGCGGCGCGCCGCAAGGGGCACAAGGTCCAGACGCTCATCCACGCCGTCGAAGCCGTAGAGCTTCATGGGCCCATAGCGCATCAGAGCCGGGCGCTCTGCGCAAGAGCCGCTTGGGAAGAGCGCCCCATAAGGCTCGGCCGTGTCGGCGGGGTGGGCATTTGCGCCGATGTCGGTGGGCTGGGTAGAGCAGCCCATGAACCCCTGGGTCACGTGACGTGGTTCCCGACCTGCGGGCCGCCCCACGAGGATTCGCAGACAGTCCTGGTGGCCGGAGGATACGGCACGTGCGGATGGGGCCCGGTTCGAACGCGCCAGCGCCGCGCAATCCTGTGTAAGACTCGGTCCAGATCCGTGGACAGGTTCGTTGCCGCCATTGCCGGGCTATGGCTCGCTGGCACGTTGTCCGCGTGCGCACCAGCCCACTGCAGCGCGCGAGGGCACTCGGCAGCTCGCGCGACCGACGCTCCGCGGACAGTGGTAAATGGATCTCGCATCGATACCGCCAAGCACACCCGAGCTGCTGGGGGTCCAGATCCAGATGCTCCTTCGGCGGACAGCAGCTCGACCGGCACCGACGGACGTTCACCGGGATGGTCCGAACTACCCGTACCCGGATTCGAACCGGCCGTGCTGTGGGTCCCCGAGCAAGCCGCCGGACCACGGCCCGTGCTCGTCGTCGCACACGGCGCGGGTGGAAATGCGCGCTGGCATTGCGAGCTCTACGGCGAGCGCATACACGCCGCGGCATACATTCTCTGTCCGCGGGGCGTGCGCATGGTCGCCGACCGCAGCGTCGAGAGCGGCTACTACTTTCCGAACCACTACGAGCTCGAACGCGAGGTCATGGCAGCGCTGGAGGCTCTGTGGTCGAGATTCTCCGACACGGATCGTACGGGAATCGTGTACGCCGGCTACTCGCAAGGCGCGACCATGGGGGCGCTGATGATCGTGGAGCACGCGGACCTGTTTGACCGAATCGTGCTCGTCGAAGGCGGCACCCACGAGTGGAACCTCGTGCGCGCCAAGCGTTACCGGCGCGGCGGCGGGCGACGTGTTCTGTTTGCCTGCGGCCAGGCGCGCTGTCGCGATGCCGCTCGACGCTCAGCGCACTGGCTCAAGCAAGCCGACCTCGCCGTGCGCGTACAGTACGCTCGCGGGGCTGGGCACACGCCGGCGGGAGGCGTCGGCGAGAAGGTTGCGGAAGCGTTCGCCTGGCTCACCGAAGAGGATCCGCGGTGGCAGAGCACGGAATAGGCGCCGGACTTCGTCTGGTAGCGGTGCACGGAACGTGACGCTGCTCAAGGCGTCGACCGCGGCGGTCCCCCGCGAAGGTAGTCTTCACTGGAAACATCGGGTCGGCGGTAGAGCCAGACCACGGGCACGCCATCGTAGCTGCCGACGCTGTCGGGAACCGTCGTGCGGTAGTCGACCCAGATCTGGTACTCGACGCCCTCCATGTGCGGTTCGTGGTGGTAGAGGGCAATGCTCGAGTCCTCGATGGCGAGGGTCGGTCGAAGATCACCGCGCAGCGAGCCGTCGCGCTGCATCATGGTCCAACTCGGATACGCCGTGTCGTGTATGAACACGGAGGCTTGCGGCGCAGCGCGCTCGTTAATGATCTCACGAAGCGAGCCGGTCGTCGTACCCCAGAAGGTGCGGTTGAGGCCCAGCGTGGCCGCGCCCGAGGCGCCACCGACGATCGGCGTATACGCGCTGAGGCCCCAAGGATTCGCATGCAGCGCCATGATGGCGGGACCGATCAGCACACACGCGGCGAGCAACCCGGGCACGACCTTGGATGGAAGAAACCGCCGGTTCGCCGAATTGGTAGCGAGCCGGAGACGGCTCGCTACCGTCTGATAGCCCGCTGCCGCAAACAGCGCAACAAAGGGATAGGTCGTCAGCCAGTGCTTCGTTCCTCCGAAGATCGGGGTGTCGCTGCTGAGCCACGGAGCGTAGCTGACCAAGATCGACATCACCCAGAGCAACCAGGCCGAATGTGCCGCAGTGCGCTCCGTCCCCGAACCGTGCTCCGCTCGGCGCCGGACCCATCGAAGCCGTCCGTGCTCCACGAGGATCCTCGCAGCGCGGGCGCCCCCGATACAGAACAGAAGCAGCGTGACGAGCGGCACGGTGGCCACGGTCATGAGCCACGGATACAGGCGCGGCATCGGGGGCTTCCAGTACGTCTGCCCCAACAGCTCCATGTTGTAGTAGACGTGGTAGCGGTGGAACGCGTACCAGCCCTGGAGCCGCTCGAGGGTATCGTGCCATAGCCAGGGCCAGGTCACGTACAGCAGGGCCGGCGAAACCGTCGCCATCGCCAACAGCGGCCAGGGCACGCGCAAGCGTCGCTCCTTCAGTCTGCGCCAGAACGCCCCGCCATGCATGATCACCCAGTGCAGTACGAGCGCGGGCGGCAGCAGCCATGCGTTGTGCTTGGTGTTGAGCAGCAGGCCGTAGAGCACCCCCACCACGAGCGCGCGAGCAATCCCACCGCGCTCGACGGCCCACCAGTAGGCGAACGTCGTCGCGAGCCACATGGCCGCGACGGGCACGTCGAAGCAGGCCAGATGGGCGTGGAAGAAGACTCGGGGCATGAACGCGAGCGAGAGCGCCGCGACCAGTCCCGGCAATCTGCCAATGGCACGAGCCGCCCACGCGTACGTGAGCGCGACGGCCATTCCGCCCATGAGCATACCGGGCAAGCGATAGGCCGTCCCGGGATGCTGTATCCAGCCGAGTTGCTCGTAGAAGAGTCGATACGCCAGCGCGAAAAGCGACTTCATCAGCACGGGGTGCTCGTGGTTGACCCCGAAGTACTGATCCACCGTGCGGGGCTCCAGCGCTCGAGCTGCGTCCTGCGCCAGTAGCTCGAACCACGCACCGTAGCTGTGCGCAGCCGTGAAGTAGAAGCCCTCGTCGCGCGCGTACCCGATGCTGGAAGCCGTTGCCAGTAGCAGCGTCACGTAGCCGCTGGCGAGTAGGACTGCAATGAGCCCGTCCACTACGGTTGTGCGGCTCGGACGGCTTGGTAGCATCGACGCGAGACGCCGAGCTAGGGATCCGAACGGACTGGCCGGGCTTGCCGTGTCCGTCATCGCAGATCCGCGTAGAAACAGAACTGGCGAGAAGCCCCCGCCGCGGCCGACACACGAAACTCGACATCGGCGATCCGCCCCTCCGGACCGGCTATCGCCGTCTCGAATGCCTTCCAGCCTTCCCCGTCGTGGCACGAGAAGCTCTTGATCACCTGGCCGTCGATGGCCCACCGGAGCTCGATGGGCGGGCCCTGGTTGTCGCGCGTCATCATCCAGGGCAGGCCGGAGTATCCGCGCAGCGTGCGGCCCAGCGGGACACGTCGGTACAGGATCCGTATCTGCCCCTCGGGCCGGGGGTTGGCCCAGATGCAGCGCCTCGGGCGATAGCGCTGGTCGTCGATCACCGTGACGCCCACGAACTGGGACTCGCCCCCCGCGCAGTTGAAGCGCTCGCGCGGAAACGCGGGGGAACCGGCGAGTCCACCGGTGCGAGTGCGCGCTCGATCCGTCCAGGCACACGCTGTGGCCCGACCGCCGCCGATCTCGGACACCTCGACTCGCCCGGGCTCGAGGTGGTCGACGAAGCTGAATCGCACCGGTCGCGCATGCGGATTCTCGAGCAGCCGAAGCTCGAAGCGGCCAAAGCGCGACCGATCGAGCTCCCGCCATCGCTCGAGCTCCGATGAACGCTGTCCCAGAATGCTGACCTCTATGGCACGCCGATAGGCGCTCGAATCCGGACGCGCCAAATCGGACAGGGGCATGATGTCCTCTCCGAATGCCGAGCGTGCCAACGGCTCGGCCCATTCTGGAGCGATCACGACGAGCTCCCCGTTCTTCCTGAGCTCCCCTACGCGGGGGCGAGCCAGCCTCCACTCTGGTGGCCGAGGCGCCGCAGCGGCGAAATACCAGTGGCCCAATAGCTCGACCACTCCCACGATCGGCACCAGCAAGAGCAGCCAAGACGGGTAGCGCACGGCGGCGACAGCGTGCCACAAAACCAGCTGCGTCGCGGCCCGCTGGATTCGGTCTCGGCCAGTGCGAAAGTGGATCATCGTCATGAGCCGGCCCGTCGACCACCCGAGTCATCGGGGCTGCAGCGTGCGTTGACGTGGACCGCGCACGCGTGGTCTTCTGACGACTCGTATGGGCGTGGGTTCGACCGAACAAAACCCCTTCGCGCCCCCCTCGGAAGAAGCCGACTTCGTGCTCTCCCATGACGTGGGGGGCTATCGCCTTGCCACGTACGGTCAACGCCTGGCCGGAAACGTGATCGACACGATGCTGTACGGAGCCGCAGCGGTTCCCGGCGTGTCGCTCGCGCTCCTGGTCGGAGAGAGGTACAGCCTCGGCGGCGCGGCGCTCGGAGCGCTACTCTTGGCTCTCTACCAGTGGTCGCGCATCGCGGCGACCGGGCAGTCCGTGGCCAAAGGATGGCTGCACACGCGAATCATCCGCGAGAACGGAGAGCGGCCGGGCTTCGTCCACGGCGTCGTGCTGCGCAGTTGGGTCATGGCGCTGCTCGGAATGGTGCCGTTCGTCGGCTACCTCGTCGGACTGGCGGACGCGCTGGCCATCTTCTCCGGTACGACGCGCCAGACGCTCCACGACAGGATCGCGCACACGCTCGTGGTCCAGAACAGTACGGTGTTCCGGGGAGGCAACGCCCCATGATCCAGAACACAGGTCATCCAAGCTCGTTCGACACCACGGTGGAAGTCGAAACGCCCGAGCGGATCAGATTCGCGTTCCGGCTCGCTGGCCCTGCACAACGCGCAGCGGCCTACGGTCTCGACCTGCTGATCCGCATCGCCGTCCTGATGGCCGTGATGATCGCGGCCAGCCTGGCGGGATTCTTCGGGCCGCACGCGCTGGCTGGCGTTGGCGGTGGAGTGATGGCGCTCGCGCTCTTCTTCGTCGAATGGGGCTACTACATGCTCTGCGAAGGGCTGATGAACGGTCAGAGTCTGGGCAAACGAGCGCTCTTCCTGCGGGTCGTTCGCAGCGACGGCCTACCGATCGGGTTCACGGAGAGTCTGCTGAGAAATCTGCTTCGCGCTGCGGATTTCCTGCCAGTGGGCTATGCTCTCGGCCTCGTCGTCTCCTGGCTCGATCCGCGCTTCAGACGCTTGGGCGACCTAGCAGCCTCCACCATGGTGGTCTCGGAGCGCAAGGACAGAGTACTGGGCCCGGTCGTCATCCGCCCGCCCGTACAGCGCAGCGAGCTAGAAGCCATTCCCATGCGGCCGCCTCTCAGAGAGGACGAGCTCGACGCCATCGAGCTCTTCTTGCGACGCGCCGAGGCGCTGAACCCGTCGCGAGAGGATGAGCTCGCCGAGCTGGTTGCGCCGGTCTTCGCCCGCCGGATGCTTCTCCAGTATGGGCGTCCTTCGCGTCTGCTCGGGCTGCTCTACCATCGTGCTCGCGGAGGCGCGCCATGATGGCTCGCGACGAGTTCGTGGCCACACATCGCTCCGCGTGGACCGAGCTCGACGGCCTGCTCTCGCGCAGCGGCCCGCTCGTTGGACCCGACCTATCGCGACTCTCCGCCCTGTACCGCGGCGTCTCGAGCGACGTCATGACCGCGCGCGCGGCTGGCTACGGCGCAGACCTGACGGGACTGCTCGACGGCCTGGCGGCCAGGGCACACGCCGCACTGTATGGTCACGGCCGCCAGGGCTGGCGAGTGGGCTGGCAGCTCGTAATGCGCGATTTCCCTCGCGGTCTGCGCGACAGCACACCCTTCACCGCGACGGCCGCCATTCTGTTCGTCCTGCCGCTCGCGGCGGGCCTGGTGAGCGCGCTACTCGCGCCGGGCTTCGCTGAGCGGGTTCTGAGTCCCGAGCAACTACAGGCCATGGCCGAGATGTACGCCCGAGGCGTATCCGGCGGGCGCGAGCTCGGAAGCGACGCCGCGATGGCGGGCTTCTATGTGATGAACAACGTCGGCATCGCGTTTCGCTGCTTCGCAACGGGCGTTCTCTTCGGAGCCGGCTCGGTCTTCTTCCTGGTCTACAACGGACTCGTCTCAGGGACGGTCATCGGTCACGTGATCGCCGTCGGCCATGGAAGACACATTCTGACGTTCGTGTGCGGGCACGCTCCGTACGAGCTGGGCGCGATCATCGTTGCGGGCGGCGCGGGCCTTCGCCTCGGCTACTCGCTGCTGGCTACGGGGAATCTGACACGCCTCGCCTCCCTGCGGCTCCATGCGCTCGGAACAGTACCGGTCATCTGCGGCGCGGCAGCCATGCTGCTGGTCGCTGCAGCCATCGAGAGTTTCTGGTCTCCATCGCGGGCGCCGTATCCCGTGAAATGGGCGTTCGGGGCCACGAGCCTCGTCGTCGTGGCGCTGTTCTGTGCTTTGGCAGGACGCGTGAAGACCGGGGTTGTTGGAACCGCCACAGTCAGTCGCGGCAACGGAGGTGACCGATGAACCCCGCGACGCTCTCGATAGCACTGAGGCCGCGAACGTTGCTGGAGACTTGCGACTTGGCCTTCGCGTTCATGCGTCGGAGCCTGAGTGTATACCTGACGGCATCCTTCGTCGCCCTTCTGCTGCCGGGTGTCTGCTTCTATGGCATCGGCGAGTCACTTCATGTTGGCTGGCCACGGATATGGCTCGTGGTCGCAGCATGGTCGGTGTTGGTCCAGGGCATGTTCACGCTTCTCGGAGGAGAGCTGCTGTTTGCCTCCGACGTGTCGCTCCGGCGCATCGCGCTGCGTCTTGCGCGGAGCCTGCTCGGCTACCTCATGGTGCTGCTCGTGAGCTTGGCCCGGACGTCCGTGCTCGCAGTGACGGTGGTTCTTGCGCCGAAAGCTTTTGCTGCGAGCGCGCTGATCCCCGAGGTCGTTCTGCTCGAGGGGCTGCGCGGCCGCTCGGCACTGCGCCGCGGTGAACGCCTGGGCGCGACGCTTTCGCGCAAGATGGTGGGATTCGGCCTGCTCGCCGTCTTCGGCACTTGCGCCGCGGCCGTCCTAGCGGAAGCCTTGTGCTGGGCCGTGTTCGATTTTCTCCTGCAGCTGGGCTCGCCGGTCGGCAGGCTCTTGGAGGACGGCGGGTCGCTCTATGCGGTACTCGGCACGCTCGCCGCGGTCCCGCCATTGACGACGCTTCGTCTCTTGGCCTATGCCGATGGGCGTGCCCGGCAGGACGGCTGGGATATCCAGGTGCGGTTCCAATCCATCCGGGCACGAGACGAGGTGCCTCTGTGAGCGGGGGGCACCGACTCGCACGGGCGCGCGGGATGCTGCCCTACCCCCGCAGGGACCGTTCGAGCCGCCGCCTCCGGCTCACAGCGATCCTGGCGTGCTGTGTTGGAACGATCGCGGCGCCCTGCGGCGCTCAGGGCGCGGCAACGCACCAACCCGCCGTGGCCGCTCCGACCTGCACGCAGCCTCCGGAGTCCCCAGAACTCGAAACGGCGCTCGGCCGCGCCCTCGACGATCCCCACGGGTTCTGCAAGAACCCCGACTACGGCCTGGGCCCGGAGGACACAGCCCTGTGCGGACTGGCCGAGGCGGCAGCCCCACGCTGTCCTGGATTCGCCGCGGCATGCTCCCTCCACCCCCGGACCGTCCGCCTTCCCACTCCGAGTGAGCGCATCGCTTCCCTGCTCGGCTCGGCTCTCACCTTCGCGTTCTGGACGCTGCTGGCGCTCGGCGCGCTCGTACTCCTGCGTAGCCTCGTTGCATGGCTCGTGCGAAGGGCGCGCGACAGCGAGAGCCCGGAGAAACCAGAGGGGGTTCTTCAGGCCCGTGTTTCGAGGCCAGCACCCGTGCCGTCCTCGCAGGCCCCGGAGGCACTGCTCTCTCAGGCTCATGAGCTCGCGGCACGGGGCGCATTCGGCGAGGCCATGTCCAGAGCGCTCACGGCCCTGCTCCGCTCGCTCGAGATCCGCGGGGCGCTGCAGCTACATGCCTCGCGAACGAACGGCGAATACCTGCGGCAGCTGCGCTCGAATCGATCGCTATGCGACGAGTTCCGCCACGTCACAGGGGCGGTCGAAGCCGTCGAGTTCGGAGGACAGAGGCCTTCCCCCGCGCGCGTCACGGAGCTCATGGAACGTATCTCGCGCGTGATGGGATCGGCGGCCACGGTCGTGCTGCTCGCAGGGCTGGGAATGTTTGCCGGGTGCGGCGGCACGGCGCCGTCAAAGGGCGGCTTCAGCTCTACTTGCGGGACCGGCGCGGCCGGGTACTCGGCTCTCTGCGAGATGCTCGGGACAAAAGACGCAACGGTACGCAAACGCTTCCAGCGCGTCCGTACGATTGGCGCGGATGTCGGGCAGATCGTGGTGCTTCAGGACGTGCTCGACGTGCCCGAGCAGAGAGTCCTGCGCGAATGGGCCGCGGCCGGGGGGACGCTGGTCATCATGTCGTACTTCGACCGGTACGGCACAGGGCTCAAACGCCGCCGCTCCCACGAGCATTGTCAGGGAGATCTCGAGCAGGTGGTCCCGCCGCCGAGCTCCCAGCCGTGCACGCGCGCGACAGGTCGTCTGCCCGACGCTCTCGCCTTCGACCATCCGGGCTACGCCGAGGTGCTCGCAACGTGTGGCAGCCTTCCTTTCGCCGTTCGGACGCGAGTCGGGGCTGGCAGCATCGTTGCGATTGCCGACCCGCGGCTCGCCATGAACGCGGCCTTGTCCATCGAGCACAACGCTGCTTTGGTCCATGAGCTGCTCGAACCCTCCCGCTCGACCATCGAGCTCATCGGCCGCTGGACCAGCTCCGCGAGCGGTCTTCCCGTGAACACCGTTATCCGAGCCGGCCTTCTACCATGGCTCTTGCACATGATATTGCTGTGCCTGGCCTACGCGCTGTGTCGGGGCGCCCCCTTCGGCACGCGACACGACGTCGGCCATCCGTTGCGTCGCGCATTCGTCGAGCACGCGCGCGCTCTGGGTGAGGCCTACGCCAGGGCCCACGCTTCGCGCCTGACACTGGCCCACTATGGCAGCTGGGCGCTCGATCGACTGCGCATCCGCGCGGCGGCAAGCGGCAAGGCCACGATGTCCGAGGTCGCGGCAGCCGTCGCCGCGCGTTTGTCCCTCAGCGAGTCCCAGGTCATGCGCCTCATCGTGGCCGTGCGCTCGTCGACCGACGAAGAGCACGATTCGTCCAGTGAAGCCGAACACCTCGCGGTGATCCGAGAACTGTCATCTCTCGCCGGAAAGGCAGGAAGACCATCGTGAATCCAGACCGATTTCAGGGCATTTTCCAGGCCTTGCGTGACGAGATCGAACGCGTCATCGTGGGTCAGGCAGACTTGGTCGAGCAGGTGCTGGTCGCGCTCTTGGCACGCGGCCATGTCCTGGTCGAGGGAGTCCCAGGACTCGGCAAGACCCTCCTGGCCAGGGCGCTCGCGGCGGTGTTCGGTCTTCAATTCAAGCGCATCCAGTTCACGCCGGATCTGATGCCGTCGGACATCACGGGAGGCAACGTCTTCGATGCGCAGCGCTCCCAGTTCGTCTTCCAGCCGGGTCCCGTGTTCACTCAATTCCTACTGGCGGATGAGATCAACCGCGCTCCCGCCAAGACCCAGTCGGCGCTACTGGAGGCGATGCAAGAAGGGACCGTCACCGCCGACGGTGTCTCGAGGCCGCTGCCGGACCCCTTCTTCGTCATCGCGACGCAGAACCCGGTGGAGTCGCAGGGCACCTACCCATTGCCCGAAGCGCAGCTCGATCGCTTCCTGATGAAGCTGCTCATCGTGCACCCAACCTCCGAATCGGAACGAGCAATAGTGAAGAACTACCTTGAGGGGTTCGACGCGCAGACCCTCGAAAGCGCCGGCCTGCGCGTGATGGCGACGCAGGCGGAGCTCGGCGCGCTACGCCGTCATCTGGGCTCCGTGCGGGTCGATGACAGCGTCGTTCGATACATCACGGAGGTCGTCGGACGCACGCGGGCACATCCATCGATCTACCTCGGCGCCTCGCCCCGCGCTTCCCTGGGATTGACCGCGGTAGCACGTGCCAAGGCGGCCAGCCAGGGCCGCGACTACGTGACACCGGATGACGTGAAATCCTGTGGGGCGGCCGTGCTGCGTCATCGCCTGCTGCTGCACCCGGATGCGGAGCTCGAGAACGTGCGTCCGGACGACTGCATCGAGTCCATCTTGCGCGAAGTCCCCGTGCCACGGACGGCATGAGAACCGGCCATGGTGCCGTCAGCCCGGCTCGTCTGGATCTTGGCCCTACCGGCGGTCGCTGCGTTGGCAACGCTCGCCATGCAGGGACTTCTCGGGCCTCTG
Organism: Polyangiaceae bacterium; assembly: GCA_016929495.1. Taxonomy (GTDB): domain Bacteria; phylum Myxococcota_A; class Polyangia; order Polyangiales; family Polyangiaceae; genus JAFGIS01. The sequence continues at coordinate 19,066 of JAFGIS010000371.1, forward strand.
CTGGGCTTCGACGCGCTGCTCATGGCCGTCGTCCTCGTCGATGCGCTCCTCTCGAGGCAGGCATGGGTCGTTGCTCGGCGAGAGTGTCCAGCCGTGCTCGCCGTCGATCGCCCCACTCGGGTCCGGGTGGAGGTGCGCTCTCGCGCACGGCTCCGTCTGGCGCTGGAGATCAATGACGACGGCTTCAACGGCGCCCAAGTCGAGGGCCTGCCCGCGCACGCCGAGCTCGACCCGCACGGGGCGGTCACCATTGCGTACCACGTTCGCGCCGGTCGTCGCGGCACCTTCGAGCTCGGCGCACTGTTCGTTCGTTATCCGTCCGTGCTCGGGCTCTGGAAACGTCAGCTGCGGCTCGAGCTGGCCCAAACCGTGCGCGTGTATCCTGATTTCGAACAGGTCCGGGGGTTCGAACTGTTGGCACGTCAGAACCGCGAACTCGCTTTCGTTCGTGCGGTCCGGCGGCCGGGAGGGGAAAGCGAGTTTGCTCGGCTCCGCGACTACACGCGTGACGACGAGTATCGCTCGATCGACTGGAGAGCCACGGCACGCCGGCAGAAGCTGGTGGCGCGTGAGTACCAGCTGGAGACGAACCAACACGTTCTGTTCGCCATCGACGCGGGTCGCATGATGACCGCCGAGAGCCAGGGGCTTTCTCAATTCGATCATGCCCTGAACGCTTCGCTGATGCTGTCGCACGTCGCGGCCAGGACAGGCGACGCCGTCGGGATGCTCTGCTTCGCGGACCGGATCCGGGCGTTTGCGCGACCTCACGGCGGGCGCGGAGCAACCAATCGCCTGATCCAAGCGGCGTTCAATCTTCATCCCCATTTGGTCGAGTCCGACTACAGGAGCGCACTCGGATATCTGGCGCTCGAGCAACGCAAACGCGCCCTGATCGTCGTGTTCACGCAGGTCTTCGACGCCGCTGTGGCTCAGGCGCTGCTCGAGGGAACCCGTGCGCTGCTCCGGCGCCATCTGCCGCTCGTGGTCTTGTTCCGCGACCTCGACATCGACGACCTGCTCGAAGGCCCGGGCGAACGCCCCCGCGACCTGTACGTCAAGGGGGCTGCCGCTGAACTGTGGCGATTCCGTCACGCCTTGGTGAACGACCTACGCCGGGCCGGCGCCCTCGTGCTGGACGTGCGCCCGCGCGAGCTCACATCGTCGCTCATCAACCAGTACCTCCTAGTCAAGGCGCGACACCTGCTGTAGTGCCCTGGTCGATCGCGGCAGTCCGTCAAACCAATGCCGTGTCATCCAGGGAAGCACACCTGCGCCTACCGCTGACGACAGATCAGGTCCGATGTCACGTCTCGTCTTCCAGCCGGGATCGCCGGGCGAGGCGGCTGAAGAATGTCGGTATCTTTGCATCGGTCGACACCGAGGCGACGAGCCAGCCCGGCATGCCGAATCGTCGTGTGTGAGTCGTATGCATACCCCACAGGCCGCTTCGCTGTGACGTTTCCGTGTGTGACGACGGTGGGGCGGACTCTTCTCGCGACCTCTGCGGTCAATCCGAAGAAGGCTTCGAGGCTGCTGGTTTGTGGCCGATCCATCGGGCTCGCGCCGCGCTGAACCTCGCAGATGCCTAGAGCTCGGCGAGGGCTGCCAACGTGGGGGCATGGAGTACCTGTAGGAGTGCTGACAACCCGCCTCCACGCATGGAGTAGGAATTCTCTGGCATCTTGGATATTCTCTTGGCTCTACTCAAGTTGTCCGGGCCGCTGCGAGCGCACAGTCCGCTGGCAGTGGCATGAGCCATGGGCCGATTCATGCGACCACCAACGCTACCCGCGCAGACCGACGCAGACGTGTCCGTGTCTTCCGCGCAACATGCCGTGTTGATCGTCGACGACGAACCGGAGAACCTGATCACGCTCTCGGCCCTGCTCGAGGACACGTGGAAAGTATACACGGCGGGCAGCGGGCTCGAGGCACTCGCACTACTCGCGGCAGGAGTCCCGGTCGACTTGGTCATCGCCGACCAGCGCATGGCGGGCATGACCGGCATACAGCTGCTGACGGCCGTTGCGGAGCAGTACCCGCAGATCATGCGTGTCATGCTAACCGCCTACGCCGACGTCGAGCCGATGCTGGACGCGGTGAATCGCGGTTCAGTGTTCGCCTTCGTGGTCAAGCCATGCGAGCCCGAGGAGCTGCGGGCCACGGTGGCAGAAGCGCTGCGAATGAAAGAGCGTGCGACACTGCTTCAGCGCCTCGTAGCCGAGTATGCCGAACGCCGCACGCTGCTGGACGGAACGCTCAAGGAGCTCACGGCCACGCAGGAATACGTGCTCGCAGCGGAACGCATGACCACCGTGGGACGGGCCGTCTCGGGCATCGTGCACAACCTCCGCAATCTCAGCGGAATCATGTGCATTCTGGTCGACGAGATCCGCGCGCGGACCACTTCCCAGTCGCTGCTGTCGTCGGCGCAGGCCAGCCTGGAAAGCTTGCACTCGCTGGCCCGGCTCTTGGAGTGCGTTCGCCAGTTCTCCAGCGTCGGCGAGGGCGCGCCCGCCCTGGCTCCCACGGAGGTCAGCGGTTTCCTCGAGCGCACCGTGGCCCTCGCTCTGATGCAGACCGACGACACTCGCTGCCCGGTAGAGCTGGACGCCGGTGCCGATATCTCGGTTCTGCCAATCGATGCCGACCGGATGATGCAAGCCCTGCTGGCGTTGCTCGACAACGCACTGCGTGCGAGCCAACCGGGCAGCCCAGTGCGCGTGTCGGTGCGCGCTCGGCGTGAGTCGACGCCGGGTCACGTTCTCGCCTGCATCGAGGTATGCGACGGGGGCTGCGGCATGGACAAGGCGACCCTGGCGCGAGCCACGGAACCTTTCTTCAGCGGGTTCGTACCGAAGCGTCTCGGACTGGGGCTCGAAACCGCGCGCCTCGCCGCACAAGCGCACGGTGGAAAGCTCGAGCTCGTGAGCGCGCCCGGCGCGGGCACGACAGCCAGCTTGCTGATTCCCCTGCAAGGAGGTCTGCCTTCATGACCCAGGCGCTTGTTCAGGAGTTCGTTGCCAATCAGCGGGCGCCGTTGCGCTTGTGGCTCGGCCCCTCGGCGCGTGGCCTGTGCGACCGCTTTCTGCGGGACCATTTCCAGCGGCAGGCGGAGATCCAGGCCGTGCCCAGCGCCGGTGAGGTGCACGGGCCGGCCGTGCTGGTCTTGGCGGCCGAAGACCTCCACGACGCTCGACGCGAACCCTTGCTCGACGTGGCGCGCCGCGCATTGCCCGGTCGGCCCATCGTGCTCGGAGGCTCGAGGCGCAAGGAGACGCTGCTCGACGCAATCAACGTATGGCACGCATTTCGTGTGCTGCCGGCGGACGTGCCGCGCAAGGCGATCGCCGACGCGGTGCGCGCGGCGCACGAAGCCATGTCGCTCGATCTCGCCATAGAGCTCGCGGCCAGTCAGTTGAGAGATGAGTGCCGGCGGCTGGGCTGCGCCGTCGAGGAGCTTCGCGCCACGCAGGAACGCCTCATGCACGCGGAACGCTTGGCCACGGTCGGGCGCATCGTGGGCACGTTGCTGGCGCACGCGCGAGAGCCGCTCAATACGCTCGAGTCCTTCAAAACGGCGCACGCGGACACGCCCGTCGACGATGTGCTCGCGGTCGAGCTTCAGTGTGCGACCGAGGGCATCGACGGTTTTGCCACTCTGCTCAAGGACATGCTGGACTTGACGGAGAACCGTCCGATACGGGCGGAGCTGCGTCCCGAACCGCTGGACCCGCTCGTCGAGCGGGCCGTCAGCCTGTTCACGCACGATCCCTTGGCGAGAGGCCGTGATGTCGTGAGCATCTGCCGCTCGAATGCCACGGTCTTTGCGGACCGCCCTCGCCTCGTTCACGTGCTCTTGAACCTGCTGCGTAACGCCGCTCAGGCAACAGAGCTCGGCGATCGGATCGAGGTTCGGACGAGCCGTGAGGGCGACAGCGGCCTCATCGAAGTCCAGGACTACGGCCACGGAATGACCCCGGAAGTGCTCGAGCGGATCTTCACGCCGTTCTTCACGACCAAAGGCCGGGCCGGAATGGGCCTGGGCCTACGCCTGAGCCGAACCGCCATCGAGGCCAACAACGGGACGCTCGAATGCGCGAGCGAGCCCGGACAGGGGACGTGCTTCGCGATACGGTTGTCGGTGGTGCAGTAGGGGGGCGGAGCTCGCGCGGATCGTCCTCGCATGCTCCCGTCGTTTCCGGGGCTGAACTTGTCGCGTTCTGACGACGCGTCGGTCGCCTGGTACGCGCGTCGCGCCTCGAGAAGCCACAGGCCCGGCCCGTCCAACCCCTCACTCGTGTCCAGTCACCGGTGCGCGGATCGAGGCCCGCGTTGCCGCGCAATGCGGACAAGCACGTCGCGAGAACGCTTTCGCGGGTGCTTGCGCCTCGCGCCTGTGTCAATACTTTGACGCTGTGTCGCGAGATCTGATGGGTGGGTCAGAAGCAGTGACTCCAGACATGCGTCGCACACTGACCAGAACCCGCACTCGGAGATGCAGTACCTAGGCAAGGTCGGTCTTATCGGACACCCGCAGGACATGGACATGTTCCGCGGGTACATTCGTCACCTCAAGCCGACCAAGGTCTATCGCGACGGGCTGTTGCTCAAGCTATTCGAGTGGACGCCCTCCTACAAGCTCATGGATTGGAGCGGCATCACGTTCGACGGGAGCCGCTGCATGGACGCGGTTTTCGTGATGGTGCCCTTCTTGCCGGAGATGCGCGGCACCAAGCTTCGCAGAATCATCGACAAGATAGGAGACGCCCTCAGCATCTGCGCCGAGGAGGGGTGTACGATTGCCGCGTTGGGAGCATTCACATCGATCCTGCTCCAAGGACAGGAGGCGGATGTTGCGTCCAAGTACGGGCTCAGAATTACTTCCGGCAATTCCTTCACCGCCGCCCTGATCGTTGAGTCCATCGAAGCCCTGGCGCGCCGGTTCGGCGTTGAGCTCAGTCAATCCAAGATGGCTATCATCGGCGCCTCTGGCGATATCGGCAGTGCTTGCGCGGCTTGCTTCGTCGACGAGGTTCGGGAACTGTGCCTCTCGGCCCGTGGCTTGACGCCACTCGAGGAGCTCGCGCGACGGCTCTCCGCGGCCGGAGCCGCCCGCGTCACAGCAACGCTGAACAACGCCGAGGCGCTGACAGGAGCGCGCTTCGTCGTTTTCGTCACTAGCGCTCCCTGGCAACTTGCCTCCCTCAACGATTTCGAAGCCGGCACCATCGTCTGCGACGCGTCCGCCCCAGTGAATGTCAGGACCGACGGTGTCTTGAGGCCCGATGTCTTCATCTTCCACGGCGGCATTGCTGGTTTGCCCTTTGCTCTGGACCTCGGGTTTGACATTGGCCTGGCATCACCAACCACCTTCTACGGTTGCCAGGTCGAGGCGCTACTGATTGCAGCAGACCCATCACTTCCTCACTCTTGGGGCCGCGGCAACATCACTGTTGCCGCGGTCCAGCGCTATCGCCAGGCACTCGCGAGCTGTCAGGGCCTGAATGTGGCCTACTCACAGGGAAGCCACAGCTACACAGAGACGGATATGGACATGTACGCAGCGCGCTTCGGCGTGGCTGCGGCTCGGGCGACAGCACGAAGCCAGCCAACTTGAACACTTTCACGGCGAGGTAGAATATGGATGCGCGAACGAAAGAGCAAGTATTCGAGATCATCAGAGGCGCTGTGAGAATCGATCCAACTGCGCTCGACCCGGAGCGCGACATCAACGACCAGGTGAGCTTCGATTCGATGCAGTTCGTAATACTGACTGCTGCCGTCGAGGAAAAACTGGGCATCGAACTGCCTCTCGAAGTGATGGAAGCTCGTACGCTCGGAGGCTTCCTCAAGCTCGTCGAGCAATCGATGCGCGTCTGAGGGCATCACACCCGAGGCCCATCGCTGGCGCGCTCATGACGTTTCTCACGGACCATCTTCGACTCGGGCCCGTCGTCTTCCAGGGACGGGCATACCCACCGAAGTTCACCATGGCCCAGATCGACAAGGTAGCGCGGTTTCTCGACCAGCGCTGTCGCGGGCGCTCCCCGATCATCTATCTGTTTGCGACCAACCATCCCAAGACCCTGGCCGGATACTTCGGCATCCTCAAGTCCGGGCGCATCTGCCTACTGGCTGACACGGCGTGCAGAGCTCTTGAGTGGCGGGAGATGACTCGAGATGCTCCCCCTTCGGCCGTAATCCGTTTTGACGAGAGCAATGACGTACTAAGCCTCGATAGCGAGATATCACTCCGCGACACGTCTCTTGATCAGCAAGCGATGCACGAGCTCGACGACGTGTGCACGATGTTGTTCACGGCAGCTGACGATGGGAATGCCAAGGCCGCCATGCTGACACATGAGAACATGCTCACGAACGGACGGTCATTGGCAGTGTGCGACAACCTGCATGAGACTACCCCAACCTGCGCCCTGATACCTTATCACCATCTGTTTGCGTTGCAGACAGGAGTTGTTGCGCCCGCGCTTTCCGGCGCGCCTGTCTGCATCGTCGAGTCCGCGCAGCCCGCACGACTCCGCGCGGCCGTCGCGGCGCTCAGCTCGGCCCGCGTCGCCCGACTGTACTCGGTTCCCGCCGTGTTCTACCTATTGGCCAAGGCATGGGCCTCCTATCCGGCCACGAGCCTGCCCGCAACGCTGGGTAGTGGGGGTATCAAGCTGTCGGCGCAGGTGCTGAACCGATACCGTCAGGCGTTCAACACAGAGATCCACGAAGGCTACGGTTTGACCGAGGCCGCACCGATTTGCAGCTGGCATCGTCCGAACGACAGAATCAGGGCGGATTCGGTGGGGCGCGCGTTCGACTGCTGCGAGCTCAGGATCGAAGACCAGTCCGGCAGTCCGCTACCTCCAAGCACGGTCGGAGAGGTCTGCGTACGCGGGCAGAACGTCATGAAGGGATACTTTGCCAATGCGCGCGCGAGTCGTAGTGCACTCAGAAATGGGTGGCTTCACACCGGCGACCTCGGACAATTGGATGCGGATGGCTTCCTCTACCTGACAGGACTCAGGAAACGTATGCTGAACGTGGCCGGCAAGAAGGTCTACCCGGCCGAAGTGGAACGAATGATGCGCAGCCACCCGAACGTCAAGCACGTGGCAATCCATGGTAGAGCTCAGGAGCTGCACGGTGACACGGTGTGTGGGACGGTGACACTGCGCACTGGGGGTTCGGCGGCCGTACGGGCGTTTGAGGTTTGGTGCGCGGAGAACATCAGTGCCTTCAAGATCCCGGGGCGGGTACTCTACGACTAGGCGACGGTCCGGCAAAGGGCTACAGCAGCAGCAAGTCGCTCCCGCGGAACAGAGCAATGTGCAGTTCACCGTGAGAACATAGCTGTGAAAGAACGAGGATATCATGCACGTCGGGCTTGTCATTCCGAGAAGCTGCGTCTTCGGGCGCAGCGCCGAGCTCCGAAGGTACTTCGAGGGACATCCTTCCGCCGCGGCGTATGCCCAGCAATGGGCCGGCATTGGCACCGGCCTACTTACCGTCGCAGCTCTGACACCGAACGGCCACCAAGTGGAGCTGATTGACGAGAACTCCGAGACCATCGACTTCGACAGGCCCTACGACCTCGTGGGGATAACCGCCATGACGCAGCAGGCCACGCGCGCCTATCAGATCGCGGACGAGTTCAGACGGCGTGGCGTGACGGTGGTGCTCGGTGGCATCCACGCGACGGCTCTTCCCGAAGAGGCCAAGCAGCATGCGGACAGCGTGGTGGTGGGCGAAGCAGAGTACACCTGGCCCGAACTCGTGGCGGACGTTCAGCGCGGAAGGCTGCAGGAATTCTACCGCTCGCTCCGGCCCGTGGATCTCAGAGACTCGCCCGTGCCGCGATACGAGCTGCTGAGCGACAGGTCCACGCCAATCATATGGCTACAGACCAGCAGGGGCTGTCCGCATGACTGCGAGTTCTGCGCAGCTTCCAGGCTTCTCGGAGTGAAGTACCGCCAGAAGTCCGCGGCGCAGACCATAGCTGAGCTACACGACCTCATGGACCGTGTCACGAGCTTCAGACTCCACTTCGCTGACGACAACCTGTTCGCGAACCCCAAGCACTGGCAGCCCGTTCTGGAGCACCTTCGAGAGCTCAACCTGCGCTGGTGGGCACAAACGGACATCTCGGTTGCCGAGCATGACGATTTGCTGAAGCTGCTTGCCAAGAGTGGCTGCACGTCGCTCTTCCTCGGCCTCGAGAGTCCGAACCCGGCGGCACTTCGGGGCATAGACCGAAGAGACTGGAAATCCAGGCGAGCGACCAGGTATGCCGAGCATCTCCGAAGAATCCAATCGCACGGGATAGGCGTCCACGGGGCGTTCATTGCCGGCCTGGACACGGACGATGCGTCGGTATTCGCGCAACTGATTGACTTCGTCGAGTCCAACCACCTCTATGCGATTCAGCTCACCATCCTCACCCCGTTTCCCGCGACTCGACTCCGGGCGAGGCTCCTTCGTGAAGGCAGAATCCTGGACACCAGCTGGGACAACTACACAGCTTGGGACGTAAACTTCATCCCGAGGAATATGACCGCCGAGGAGCTCCGGAAGGGGGTTCTGACCGTCTACGAACACGTCACATCGAGGGAGTTCTTCCTACGGAACATGCACTACTTCAAGGAGATTCACAAAGGTCTGATGCGTGAGTCACGGCCGTGATCGCCGGACATGTTCGCCCAAGCGCGACGTCCCCAAGCCCCGCCTTTCTGCCATCCGTTTGAGTAGTCAGCGTCTGCCGCTGACCTACCCAGACGCCGACCCGAAAGGCGACGCGTCAGGAGCGGTTGCTGCTCGCGACGGCGGCGGCGACGCCAAAGGCAAGCGCACGCGGAAGGTGCTGCCGTGGTGCTCCACACTCTCGACTGTGAGTGCCCCCCCAGCCTGGGACACGACCTGATAGGCAATGGCGAGGCCTAGGCCAAGTCCCTGGCCTGGAGCCTTGGTCGTGTAGAAAGGAACGAAGATGCGCCCGACTTGGTCGCGTGGAATCCCCGGACCATCGTCCAGCACCTCGAGAACCAGGGAGCCGCCGTCCACGCGCGTACGGATGGTGACATGTCCGCCAGGACCCACTGCGTCCAAGGCGTTCTGCCAAAGACTCGTGAGCGCACGCTGCATCTCGTCCGGAATGCACCTGACCTCTGCGCCGCCGCTTCCGAGTTCCAGCTCGACATGGATCTCGTTGTCATTCAGCGGGGACAGCAGCGGCGCCATGTCTCGGATCATCGTGTCGAGACACGTTGGCGTCGGTTCGCTCGGGTAGCCCTCTCGTGCATACTTGCGGACAAGCTCCACGATTCGGTTGATACGTTCTATTCCCTTGCCGGCGATCTGGTACATGTGCTCGATCTTGTGCTGAGAGGCCAGCGCGATGCCCTGGAGTGTGGCGTCTCCGTGCGGCTCGGATGCTGCCTTGTGGACGCGGGCTGTCGCTTCGCGGATGACGAACAAGGCGGTGCGTATGTAGTTGAGCGGATTGTGGATCTCGTGAGCGAGCCCAGCGCTGATCAGTTCCAGGCTCTTGACCTGCTCACGTACGGTGTACGATAGCTGTTGCCCGCGCTGTTCGAGCAGTCGAGCTACTGCCGAGCGTAGCTCCCGGGGGCTGAACGGTTTGTTGAGGTAGATTTCGGCGCCCGCTTCGCGCGCGTCGATTCGGTCTTGCACCTCTGCTTTGGCCGTCAGCATGATAACTGGGATGCGCTGCGTACGCGCATCAGCGCGGAGCGCTCGAACCAGCGAGAGCCCATCCATCTCCGGCATCATGTAGTCGGTCACAATCACGTCGGGCAGCTCCCGGCTCGCCAGCTCGAAGCCCTTCTTGCCATCTTGAGCCAGGTACACCTCGTGTTCCTCCCTCAGCTGCAGGCTCACGAACTCGAGCACGTCGGTGTTGTCCTCGACGACCAGCACTCTACTCACTCTCGGCCCGGTTTCGCCGCGTGCGGCCGCACGGCGCTCGGTCACTTGTTCCAGCTCGAGGAATCGATAGTCCGTGCGCTCCACGAGCAGCCGGGTCCATTCACGAGGCTCACGGTCTTCGCCGCGCCTGGCTGCCGCCGCCGGCAACGAAGATTGGCGTCGGTCTAGGATCTCCGGCCGTAGGTGCGCCGCACCGCGCCTTAGGTGCACGATGAACTCGCTACCCCGCCCTTCCTCGCTCTGCACCGTGATCCTTCCACCATGGAGTTGGACAATCTCCTTGGCCAAAGTGAGGCCGATGCCCGTTCCTCCGAAACGGCGCGTGGTCGAGGCGTCAGCCTGGCTGAAGCGTTCGAATACGCGCTCGAGCTGATCTGCTGGAATCCCGACGCCCGTATCACACACGCCAATTCGGGCCTCCGCCTCGTTCGCGTCGATCCACAGATCCACCCGTCCCCCAGCATCGGTGAACTTGAGCGCGTTCGATACTAGGTTCACGAGCACTCGCTCCATCTTCTCGAGGTCAACCTCCAAATCCGCCTCGGCGCGTCGGACTTCGAATCCCAGGGTGATGCCTTTTCTCGCAGCAAGGGGACGCGCTTGCTCGACGATCTCGGTCACCAGTCCGACGAGATCCGTTGGTTCCACGCGGAGCCGCAGGTAGTTCTCCTCGACCTTCGCGAGATCCAAGAGGTCATTGATCAACTTGAGCAGTTTCAGTGCATTGCGCTGGATAGGCCGGAGATACTCCTTCTGACGAAGCCGCAGGTTCCCGATCTCGCCCTCCAGCAGTCCTTCGAGCGGCGCCAGAATCATCGTGAGGGGAGTCCGAAGCTCGTGCGTGATGTTGCTGAAGAACTGGCTCTTGATGCGGTCGAGCTCTTGAAGCTTTTTGTAGGAGGTCTCGAGTTCCGCCTGGGCGTGATGGAGCTCTGAAGTGCGTTGCTCGACCTTCTGTTCGAGATTCACGTTCAGGTCCTCAATCTCGGCGGAGGCCTTTCGCACCTCATCGTACTTGCGCTCGAGGTCCTGCATCGAGCTCTTGAGCTTCGCGTTTTGGAGGCTACTGAATCGCGCGAAGTCACGCGCATCGCGCTGCAGAGCCCAGACTCGCGTCGCGAGGAATCCGCCCAGCGCGCAGAGTGCTGCCAGCAACCAGCGGGGATCGGCGCCCAAGGCCCCAGAAATCGCCCAAGCGCCCAGGGCAGCTGCCATGGCGACGGCCAATGCCGGGACCGTAGTCGACCGCTTGATCCACGTAATCCGGTAGTGGCAACATGCTCCTCCCCGCGCACAGCACTCTTCTTCCACAACCTCCGCCGGGGGCAGGTCCCAGAACAACGGCGTTGCGACCATCTGACCACGGCGGTTATCACACACATACCGATGCTCATCGGCTGCGTACCACTTGAGTATGGCCTCGCTCCTGCCGATGGCAGTGTACTCGACTCTTGCATTCTTGTTGAAGTCCGCGACCGTCTCGGCTGCAACGCGGTAGGCTAGACCGGGACTGCCCACGGCGCGAAACAGGAAGTAGATGGCCCCCCAGGCTTCTGGATCTGCGGCCAGAAGGCCGCTCTCGTAAGGCGCCTTCGGGTTGCCCGTGACTTGAACCATCTTCTCGTAGAACCGGTTGAGCCATGCCATGCTCACCCAGTTGTTCTCGTCGGCCACGTACTCGTAGGATAGACCGATTTCCGCGCAGAGGTTCTCGAGTGCAGCCTGTCCGACTGTGCGCTTCACGTAGAGAACCCCTGACCTGAACGCGCGTGTGTTTACCTCTTTCTTGGTCCACTCAGCCGGTAGGGCCATGGCACTGCTCACCCATGCGGGGTTTCACCGGCCGCACAGCGGCCGGCGGACCTCGGGTTTGTGACTGGCGGCGATTGTAGGCGCGGTTCGTCTCGCCGGTCAATCCGGTGAGGGCGCACCTGCTTCAAGTGCTCAGAGACTCGCCCAACAGACTACCATCAGGCGTCGCCGCCAATCCCTCGCACCAGCCCCTGAAGCATGACCTCGAGGTTCTCGATCATCTTCCGTTTGAGTATGTGGCCGACGATTTCCTCAATGATTGGAATACCTACCGAGTACTCGAGCTCGCACGCCACGTGAACCTGGCCGGTCGCCTTGGTAGCCACAACCTCCCAACGCCCGCGAAACACGTCGAAGTCCCCCTCTATGCAGTCGAACTCGATGCGAAGCTCGGACGGCAGGATGGTGTCCCTTTCCGTCCAAATGAGAGGCGCTCCCTCGATCTCCGTATCCCAATGGGTGACGCGATCTCCGCCGTTCTGATCCACGATAGAGACGCAGTTCACGTTCGGCATCAGGCGCGAGTAGTTCTCCACATCCAGGACAAAGCCAAACGCCGCCTCGGGCGACTGGTCCACATCCATCTCAACACGCACGGTCTGAGTCATACCCGGCTACTTCTCTCGCATCATCTTGGTCAGCGTCTGCACCGCGGCTCGGGTAATGGTTGGCTCGGGCAAGCGGAGATCCTTGCCTAGCATGAGCGCCCGCGGCCTAAGTGGCGGCACTTCGTCCGGATCGATGTGAATGTCCACAATCGCCGGACGTCCGGACGCAAGCGCTGCGGCCACCGCAGGCTTGATCTCCTCCGGCCTTTCGGCGAGGAACCCCGCGCAGCCGAAGGCTTCCGCAAACTTGACGTAGTCCGGGTTCTTGAAGGCCGTGGCCACGTGCCGATCCGCGTAGTAGATGCTTTGCGCGTGGTAGACCATGTTGAGCCGCGCGTCGTTCAGTATGATCCAGACGACGGGGATATCGTAGTTCGCCGCCGTCGAGATCTCCATTCCGTTCATCAGGAACGACCCGTCGCCGCAGATGGACACGACGGGTCGGTCGGGGGCAGCCAGCTTGCCGCCGATGCATGCGGCTACGCCGTAGCCCATGGGCTCGAAGATGTTCGCCGCGTGGAAGGACATCGGCCTCGACTTGAAGCAGCGTCCCACCCATCGCACCGTGTGACCGGAGTCGCCGAACACGATGGTCTCGCTGGGCAGCGCTTCCTGAAGCTCTCGCATGACACGTTGCGGCTTGATGGGTACGGCGTCCGAGCCCATTTCCGGCGAATCGAAGTAGCCCCAGGACGCCTTGAGGGCAACGACCTCGTCGAGCGAGCCGTTCGGGGAGTATTCGATGTCGAGGAGCTGATTGCGCAGCTCGGCGAGAATGCGGCGGATCGTGCCGTCGATGCCGACCGTCACCGGATAGTTCTTTCCGATTTCCAGCGGGTCGACATCGATGTGGATGAGGCTCTTGCCCGTAATGATCTCCGGGTCCCACGACAGGCTCGTCCACTCCTCGAAGTTCTCGCCGATGGCGATCACGACGTCCGCGACTTCTCTCAGATACTTCTCCGCAGTCCGCTCTCCGACGAGACCCAAGCAGCCGAGTGCAAGCGGATGGTGCTCGTCAAAGGCCCCCTTGGCGCTCAGGGGAGTGACGACCGGGATGCCGGCTTGCTCGGCGAGCTCCCGGAGCTGCCGCGTGGCGTCCGGGAACAGGCAACGCTGGCCAGCCAGGATCAGCGGCCTTCTCGCCCCCGCGATGATCTCGACCGCCTGACGCACCAGCGCCGGGTCCACGTTGTTCGACCGAGTCACGCGGTAGGCGGACCGGTCCACTTCCTCGAAAGGAATGCCGTCGTAGAACGTGTCGGACGGGATGCTGAGATTGACCGGGCCGAACCGCCCGTTGAGCGCGATCCGGAAGGCCGTGCGCAAGAGCTCCGGGATCTTGCTGGCCCTTCCGACGGCAAGGCTGGTCTTGGTGACGTTGCGAAAGAGCTCGACCTGGTTCGGCGCCCGACCGATGCCAGAGGCCTCCTGGTGCGCCGTACGCCCGACGGTGGCAGCGGGCGTCATGCCGGTGATCACGACGACGGGTATTCCGTCCGCATAGGAGGCCGCCACGCCCGTGATGAGGTTGGTGGCTCCGGGCCCGACGGTGCCGGTGCAGACGCCCACCTGGCGAGCGACGCGGGCATAGCCGTCCGCCATGTAGGCTGCCCCCTGCTCGTGCCGGGTCAGGATGAGCTTGATCTGTCCGGAAGCGTCTGCCTCGTCGAACAACGGACAAGTGTGGCTTCCGGGGATCCCGAAGATGTATTTGACCCCTTCCTGGATCAGAATGGAGACCAGAGCCTTCACGGCCGGGACCTTCGGACCGACCCGACTGCTGGGCGGGGGCGTCGAATCTGGAATGGCGTCAGTGTTTCCGGAGATACCCCCGGCCTGCGTTTGCTCTGTGACCGGTCGCGGCCCGGATGCGTGCGCCGGTCGTCGGCGCCCCGAAAAATCGCTCATCGTTCGGCTCCGTGCGTCTCGTGCCGCCGGATCCGCAGAGCACGACCCAGGCCTGAGCGCCGCTCCACCTCCGAACGGACACAACCCGACGCGGGCGAACTCGTGCGCTCTGTTGGTCGCAGCTGGCCACGGGCCGCATTTCGCATAGCATCCGACCGTAACACGACCAGCTCTCCATTTCAGCCCCGAAGTGGGCGCCCGCCGCTCGGGGCATGGCAACGCGGTCACACTGTGGTTCCACCGCCCGGAAGCAGATGTCCGATCCCCGCGGAAACATGCCGCTGGTCACTCCCGTTTCGAAGAGCGGACCACATCAGCGTTGGGCCCGCCGCAGCCGTGCCCTGAGGCACAAACCCTGCCAGGCGAGGTCGTTTCTGAGCATGTTTCAGGGCGCACAGACGAGATCATGGCGCTAGCCTTGAGCTCGTGAAGCCTGGTGTCACAGCCATGGCAGTGTTCGGCAGGCGACGAGTAGCGTCTACCTCGTCGCGCGCAACGGCCTTCTTCATCTGGACCGTGGCCGCGTGTGGCTCGCAACGAAGCAACCACGCCGCGGCAGCCGTAGGACTCGGCGCTGCCGTGGTCTACACGGCGGTTCATCGCGCAGCCACGGGTGACTGCTGGGCTCGATGTGGCCACGGGATGCTCTGCGACCGGAGGACCGGGCGCTGCGTCGAGGGCGAATGTGCGCCAGGCTGCCCGGTAGGGCGGCACTGCGTGCACGAGCTCGATGGGCGATCACATTGCGTCGACGAGACGCTGGCCAGGAGCTTCGGAAGACCCCTCACGACCGCTGGCGGGTCGCCGGCCACGCCGCTCGCGCCCGACGCGGGTGCGTGCACGGCCTGCGGCGATGCGTCCTCGATGGTCCAACAGGACGGCGGCTCCGACGCCGCTCCGGATGCCCCAGTCTCGCGCTCGAGCCCGGCCGGGGGCGCGGCCGCCGCTGCGATCGCGGCCGCTTCCGACGCAGGAGCCCCTTGAGCAAGTACCCTGCGCCAGCAGAGCTTGGCGTCTGGCCCCGCCCGGGTCTAAGGTCCATCGCGAACCGAGACAAGGTATGAGTGAACCGTCCGAGCCAGCGCGTCCCCTGTGCGGAAGGCGGATCACGCTGTGCGTGGGCGGGAGCATCGCGGCATTCAAGGCGGCCTCTCTAGCGAGCCTTCTGGTCAAGGACGGGGCAGAGGTGCAGGTCGTCCTGACTCAGGCCGCGACCGAGTTCATCAACGAAGCCACCTTCAGTGGACTCACCGGCAGGCCGGTGCTGAAGAACATGTTCGAGCCGCCGGCGGGCGCCGAGGTGCACATCGAGCTCGGCCGAGCCAGCGATCTCTTGGTCATCGCACCGGCGACCGCCGACCTGCTGGCCCGGCTCGCGACCGGACGCGCGAGTGACCTCGTATCGACGGTCGCGCTGTGCGCGCGATGCCCCATCCTGTGTGCGCCCGCAATGCACCCGTCCATGTGGAGCCATCCAGCCACACAACGCAACGTCGCCACCCTGCGCGCAGACGGGTGCGTGGAGTTGGTCGGACCCGTCGAAGGGGTCGTGGCATCGGGCGAATCGGGAGTGGGCCGAATGGTCGAGCCCGACGTGCTGGCAGCCATGATCACGGCACGGTTCGCAGCCAAAGAGCTGCTCGGCCGGCACGTGGTCGTGACGGCAGGTCCGACCGCCGAGGACATCGATCCGGTCCGCTACATCACCAATCGCTCGTCCGGAAAGATGGGGTTCGCCATCGCGGAGCGCGCCGCGGCGCACGGTGCCCGTGTCACCCTGATCGCCGGCCCCGTGTTTCTGCCGACGCCACGTGGCGTCGAACGCATCGACATCTGGAGCGCCGAGCAGATGCGAGACGCGCTTTGGCAGGCAGCCGGGCCTGACCTTGCGGGCGCCGATGCGATCGTCATGGCTGCCGCGGTGGCAGACTTCCGCCCCGCCGCAGCGCGCGCGGAGAAGATCCGCCGTGAGGGCATGGCCGACCCTCTTGCGCTCGACCTCGTTGCCAACCCCGACATCATCGGCGCTCTCGGTCGGGCACGTCATGGCACGCGACCGGTCCTGGTTGGATTCGCGATGGAGACGGGCGACGACGATGAACTCGTCGCGAGCGCTCGACGAAAGCTCGACGCCAAACACGTGGATTTGGTCGTGGGCAACCGGGCCGAGGAGGCCTTTGCGCGGGATGACAACCGCGCCATCCTGGTCGGAAGAACGCTGCTCGAACCCCTGGCGCGCCAATCCAAGCATGACCTCGCCGAGCGGCTCGTCATGTGGCTCGTTCGACAGCTGGGTGATCCGACGTGATCTTCTGGCTCGGCCTGGTGTGCGTCATCGCTGCGGGCGGTTTGGCTTTGGCGCTCAGCTTCGCGGCCAACACGCTACTGCTGTGGCTCAGCCTGGCGGGCGTCTATGTGGTGCTCGGCGGGCTCTCGCTCTGGCGACTGCGCGCACGTGCGGCGCTCGGGAGCATGCTCGTACCGCGGTGGGGCGACTTGTCCATCGGAGCCATCACCGGACTGTTGCTGCTGCTCGGCTCCTGGGCTGTCCGTTCGCACCTGCTGCCCACAGGCTCCGCGCGGCTGGGGTGGCTAGGACAGGTCTATCGCTCCCTGGGCGACCCGCGCGAGGTGCGCCAGTCGCTCACGCTCAGCCTGCTCGTGGTGCTCGTATCGGTCCTAGAAGAGGTAGTCTGGCGTGGCTACGTTCAGCAGGAGCTCGGGACACGCCTGAGTCAAGCGCGAGCGTCGATGCTCAGCACGGTGCTCTACGCGTGTGTGACGACGCCAGCCGTGTTGATGCTCGCCGACCCTGTTGCGGGCCCGAATCCACTACCAGCGCTCGCGGCCCTGGGTTGCGGTCTGGTGTGGGCTGCCACGCGCGCAATCGTCGGGCGGCTACCCCCGGTCATGGTGTCGCACGCGCTGTTCACCTACTTCACCGTCACACAGGTGCATTGGCCCGGGCTGGGCTAGCGTCATCCACCTCCGGCCTGGATGCGTTCGAGCTCTTCGTCCGAGATGTCGAAGTCGGAGAAGACGGCCTGGACGTCGTCGTGGTCATCCAGCGCATCCATCAGGTGCAGACAGACCTCGGCGTCGCGACCCGTCACGGCCTTCTTGTTCTTCGGGACGTAGGCCGGTCGACTCTGCTGGAGCGGAAGCTTGGCCTGCTCCAGAGCCTCACTGACACTGTACAGATCCTCGAGCGGCGTGGTGACGAGCCAGACATCGCCGTCGTCGCGGTAATCCTGCGCTCCGGCGTTGAGCGCAGCCTCCATCAGCCGATCCTCGCCTACCGTGCTCTTGTCGAGCGTGATGGTTCCGAGGCGGTCGAACGCCCACGCCGCTGTCCCCGGCTGGGCCATCGACGAGTTGTGCCTCTCGAACAGTTTTCGGACTTCAGCGACAGTGCGGTTGCGGTTGTCCGTGGTGGTCTCCACGATGAACAGCGACCCGGCTGGCCCGATGCCCTCGTACACCACGTCTTCGTAGGTCGCCCCGTCGATCTCGCCGGTGCCACGCTGGATGGCTCGCTTGATCGTGTCGTTGGGCATCTGCTGGGCCTTGGCTTCCGCGATCGCCTTCCGCAAACGAGGATTGCCACCCGGATCACCACCGCCGATGCGCGCTGCGGTCATGAGCTCGCGGTTCAGCCTAGTGAAGATCTTGCCACGCGCCGCGTCCGTGGCGCCTTTCTTGCGCTTGATTGTCGCCCACTTCGAATGGCCGCTCATGCGTCGACCTCTGTTGCCGGATGGGAGTGCGAAGGGGGGGACTTGAACCCCCATGGGAGTTACCCCGCTAGCACCTCAAGCTAGTGCGTCTGCCAGTTCCGCCAC
>JAFGIS010000372.1 GCA_016929495.1 Polyangiaceae bacterium
AATCCCCAGGAACCAGTCACCAAGCCGCTGAAATGGCGTCGGGCCGGGCTTGAAGCGGTAGGGACTCGAGGGGGTGCCCAGCGGGGCCGAAGGAAGCGGCTGATTCATCGACGGCCGCAGAAGAGATGTCTTCGGCTCGGGCTGCGGAAGAGGCAAGGCGCCAACGCCAGGGGCCCAAATCTCCTCTAGCGTGGGACGAGGACTCCGCCGCGATCGCTCCTGCATCAGCATCCGCATCGCCTGGGGCGGCAGCGTGGCCCACAGTTCAGGGGGAATCGGGCGGGTCAAAAGGTCGTAGTCCATTGCTACTTCTCCTTCTTGTCCTTCGGGCTATAAAGGCTTGCCAAAGCACCCGCCAGCTGGCCTCCCGCCGTGCCGACCTGCGACCACAACTCTTGCTGCCTTGCATCAGATGCCCGAGCGCCTTTGGCAAGCGCCCCGGCCAGATTCGATGTCCCGCCCGCGCGAGCGAGCCCGAAATCTGCGAGCGCCCCCTCGAGATAGTTCCGCCGGTTGAGGTTCGACTCGGCGACATCCTGGACGTTCATGCGGTTCGCATTCGAGATCGCCTGCCGTCCCTCCGCCTCTCGAATCCGGTTCATGTTCACCGCGTCGGCAGCGTAGCGTGCCTGGTCCGTGCGGGCGTTTGAAATGAACTCCTTGAACCGGTTCACCATGGCGGCGTTCTGCGCCTCACGCGACTGGTCAGCCGAGCGGATCTGCCCTGCGAGCTGGCCCGACGCTCCGAGTGCATCCATGCGGCGCTGGAGCGACTGCTGCACCACGTCGCGTCCCATGCGGCCGTAGAGGTCCGAGAGATCCGACGCGGCCGACAGCTGCATCTCCGCGCCGAGGCCGCCGGATGCGCGCCCGCGCTCGGCGAGGTTCCGGAGCACCGCCTGCTGCAAGTTCCCGTAGCCGCGGCCGAGGGTGTCCACGGCGCTGCCGGCGGCCAGCCGGTCAGCCAGGGGCAGGCCTTCCGCGCCGATGCGCTGCAGCCCCTGGAGCGCCCCGTACTCGTCCGCCCGCGCCCCGCTTTCGGCCATGAGCTTCACGCTGTCGGGCACCGACGCCTGGTAGAACACCGGGTCCACCTGCGCGATGAACTCGAGCTGCGCTGGGGTGAGCTGAGAGAAGTCGAAGTTCGGCGCCCTGACCGCCTGGAGTAGTTGCATCTGGCGCTTCAGGATCTTCGCGCCCGCATCGTCGCCCGAGCCGCCAAGTGCCCCGCCGAGGGCGCTGCCGATTGCAGCGCCGGCTCCTGCTATAATCGCTGGCCATGCCATGTTTATCTCTCCGTCGGATAGAGCGCCGCGCGTTCGGCTGCCGTTAGGTTCTCTGTGAAGGCGCCAAAGGGCGCCCCGAAGCCCGACAAAATATCTTGAAGCGAGCCAGAGAACTGAGGCGACGTGCGTTCAGAAAACTCTGGCGCCGTCGCCCCGAGCAGTTCTGCTATAAGACGCATCTGCTCCTGTTCTTCGGGTGTTGCTACATTCTGTTCTGTGGCAATAGGCGCCCCTTCAAGACTTATCAGCGTAGAAGGATTTGGCATCCCAGGGAATGGTGCCCATTGTCCTGTGATCTCATAGGGAAGGCCGTAGCCTTCAGGCAGCTGGAGGAAGTCGCTGTACATGGGCAGCACATCAGCATACAGGCCGCGGCCTCCGATCGTCCCGGTACGCAGAGCTTCAAGCTCGCTCAATCCACGTCGGCCCCCAGGCCCAACGGGGTCGTCCTGGGTTATCACGCCCTCTTCGATATAGCGCCGCGGCAAAACCCTGTCGCGGTCCATGCCAGGCCATACGCTTCGGCTTGTTTGGGGCGAGAACAGCATCTCGAATGCTTGCTGGCGCTGCTCAAGAAGCTCGCCCAGGGCCTTTTGCTCTGCCTTTAGTAGGCCTGTCTTTTTCTTGCTTACTTTCCCCTCCTTGAGCTGCCACAGAGAGACTTCTACCCCGTTGGGCAGGGTGACCAACAGATCGGTGTTGCCTTTCCGGAGCACGACCATCCGCGCCAGTGGGATGTCTTTGATGGATTCATACTGAGGATCGTCCCATAGCTCTTCTGCCTTGGCCTGCGCCTCCGAGAGGCGACCGAGAGAGCTAGCCGCGACCCCCGTACCAAGCCATGGCTCAAGCACTGCCCAGTCGCCTGTGGAGTAGAACGTTTGCAGCGCCTTGTCCATCGCCGCTGCCTTGGCATTCTCCTCTTCCGCCCGAGCCTGGAGCGCCGCTGCAAGGCTTGACTGCTCGCCGCGCAGGCTCTCCTCGGCGCCCGACCGGATGCCGGCCTCCTGCTCCGCACGCTCGGCTGCATACTGCTCGGCCGCTTCAGATGCCGGCCCCAGCTTCGCGCGCTCCTGCCCCGCGCCGCGCGCGATCTCCTGGCCTGTCTGCATCAGCTCCGGCGCTTCACGCTGCGCCTCGAAGCGCGCCATGCCGGGGCTCAGGCCCGGGTGCATCTCCTGCATGAACGGAGTGAGGTCGTAGCCCGAGCCGATCCGGCCAGCCGTGCCGTACATCTCCGAGAGGTCCTGCTGGAGCCGGCCCACCTCTTCGGTGCCAAGCCCTTCGGGCCCCGCGTACTCCGCCGTGAGATACCCGCGCACGTCAGAGAGCGCACCCTCGTCGCCCCCGAGCGCCCCTGACACGCGGCTCTTCATGTAGTCATCCCAGGATCTTGCTGCGCCCGCCTCGTCGTAGAAGCGGTGGATCACGTCCGATGACTGAGCCGACAGCCGGCCGAGATCGCCTCCGAGATCGGACATGCTGGTGCCCGCGAAGGGATTGGCGCTGCCCATCGACGCCGCGGAAGGCTCGGCTCCCCCGGCTTGTGCCGTGGGCCTTGCAGCAGAGGGGGAGCCGCCTCCGCCGCCGCCTGTCATCATGCTTTGCGAGCCCGGCAGGACCATGGTGCTCGTGGTCTTCTCGGACTGAGCACCCTCTCCTCGGAGCTTGGCCCCATATTCATCATGCGTGAGAAATGCCATCACAGGCCTCGTACAAGCAGTCGCAACGTTTGCGCCGCCGTGGGCGCGCCCACAAAGCTCACGGTGATAACAGCCTTGCCCTCGGCCGTCGTGTCCCAGTGCCAGGAGTCGACAGCGCTCTCGGACCACAGGATGCGAACCTCGTCCACATGCCCGCCCTTAACGTTAAAGCGGAAGGCTGTCGGGACACCGTGGAGGGCCTCGATCTCCAGGCGATCCGCATTCTCGTTCTCCGCGCTCACCCGCCCCTGCAGGCACGTGGTGATCTCCTCGAGGTGGTTGTTGAGGATGTCGCCCAGGAGCTCGAGCCACTTGTTCGGGTTGCGCGGAAACTCGCTCGGGATGATGCGCCTCAGGTTGGAGATCTTCATACACTGGGCTCCTTGTAGGCACTGCGGAGCCCGATCTCCCGCACCGGCAGAGACACCTGGCAGAGCACCGCTCGCTCTGCAACCACGCGGTGGAGGTAGGACACCTGGAGCCGGCGCGCACGGGCGTAGTCCTTCGGGAGAGACACGATGAGCGGGCTCACGCCGCCGATGTCATCGCCCCACGCAGTGACGCCCCAGCCCAGCTCGCCCCAGCCCGAGGCCGAGGCGGACGTCTGGTGCGCGATCGTGTTGAAGCTCTCCCCGCTCAGCATGTCGGAGGAGAAGCCCACGAAGTGGCGGTGGGCGTGGTTCGACTCGAACTCGAAATGCACCTCGGAGAAATGCTTCAGGAGCGCGGCGTTGCGGCCCACCACGGGTGCCCACTGCAGGTGCAGCTCGATCGGCATCGTGAGCGTGACGGCGCCCGTCGTGATCCCGCTTACGAGATCCGTGAGCCGCAGGGAGTAGCTCGACGAGCCGAGGTCGGTAACGACGTCGACCTCGCCGCTGTAGTTGCCCTGCGTTACGCGCCAGCCGGAGGCCAGGCTGGCACCCGAATAGCTGTACGTCACGGTGACCAGGCTGACAGTGTCGCCCGCGTCGTTCTCGGTCGTCGAGACGGCCGTGGCCGTAGCCGAGAGCTCCTCGTCAGCGTAGTCTGCCAGCGTGTCGAGATACGTCTTACGCTCCTGGAGCGTGTAGTAGTCATCGCCGTGCGCGAGGTAGAGCTTGTCGTCGCTCGAGAGCACGATGGCAGCGCTCACGTGCTTCACCCAGCCGTGCGTGAACTTCTCGGTGAGCACGTTGTAACACCAGGCACGCGTGGCCACGCTGTCGCTCGACTCGTGGGGGGCGAAGCAGATGTAGAGATTCTCCGAGGGATAGGCGACGGCGAACGCGAGCGTGTCCCAGGATGTCTGATAGTAGCGCTTCTCGACCTCCTCCTCGATCTGCCGCCCGACGATGAACACTCCGTTCTCGTCGATGGCCACAAAGCCCTGGTCGCTGAAGCAATAGGCCTTGTTGTGCAGCACCGCTGCCGTGTCGGGGCCCCGGATGCGAAGCGTCTGGTCGCGCTGCTTGAGCTTGAAGCTCCCGCCCACCGAGCCGTCGGACTCTCCGCTGAGCACCCACACGCCAATCTCGCCGACGATGATGGCGCTCTCGCGCAGCGCCAGGACCCGCTCGAGCGCGCGGTCCGCCGCCCCCAGCGGCTCGACGCTCGTACGCGGCACGGCGTGTGGCTGCTCGAACTTGCTGAGCGCGAGATAATTCTGCCCGCCGGGCGCTGTCGAGGCGACCGCGGTGCCGCCGGTGGGGAAGTTAGGGGTAAAGTTGGCACCGGTCGCCGTGGCATTTGCGGTCAGAGCGAAGTAGCTGCCCCCGAGTGCCCGATGCCGGATCGTCACGCGGCCCGGCGGGTCAGTTGGATAGGACGTGTAGTAGCCGTAATAAACGCTGGAGCCACGGTTCATCACGCGCACGAGGCTCTTCATCGTCGCCGCAACGTTCTCCGCCAGCGTGCTGTACGTGGTCCAGCGTTTGAACTTCTTCAGGCTGACATTCTCGGCCGACGAGAACGTGTAGGTCTCCGAGCCGATGGTGATCGTCGAGGTGTCGTCAACAAGCGAGTCCATCGAGCGCATCTCGAAGACGACCTCTTGCTCCCAGGTTGCACCGACGAGCAGCAGGTGGCCCTCGAAAAGCGCGATGTCGCGTGCGAATGGAGGGCGGTCGTTCGGGCGCGGATTGGCGCCAGCCGTGGCGTTGGTGTAGAGCTCATCGCCCATGAAGCCTGCGGCGATGTCGTCGGTGAAGGAGACGTAGCCCGCCGTGATGTCGGTGCTCGTCACCTCCACCTGCTCCACCCGGTAGTACGTCTCGACGGGATAGGTGCTGTCGTCGCCCGAGAGATCGGTCCGGTAGACCTCGTAGAAATCTCCGGCGACAACGTCATCGGGGATCGGGCTTTCGATCGCCACGTTGTACGCCTTGCCGCAGTCGAGATCCCCGCTGGCAGGCGTCGGCGTCCCGTTCCCGGTATAGGTGAACTCATCGGTGTCGGTCACGGTGATGACGAACGTGCCCGCAAGGTTCGTGTCGTCGTCCGTGTTGGCGATCTGGACCGAGTCGCCTGTCGTGTAGCCATGCGCCGACGGCGTCGTCACCGTGATGGTCGAGCCCGACGACGTGTAGGTCGCCGAGATCCAGGCCGAGGTGATGTACTCCGGAAATGAGGGACGCCCCAAGAGCAGGGTCTCGTACTCATCGAGGCGCCCCCAGAGGAGTCTGTATCCGATGATGTTGCCTGGCTGGGCGGGCCCGAGCCCGGTGCCGCTCGTCGAAAGTGTCAGCTCAAGCGCCGGCTCGATGCCGCTTCGGCGCGGCTCGGCGCTCAGGTATTCCTGCGAGAGCACGCCGGCAAGGCTTGTCATGAAGTGGACGCGCTGGGCCTCGACGCCCCGGACCTTGTGCCCGGAGACAGGCGGCGAGACGGCCGCGGCGTAGGTCGCCCAGGACCCGGCACCGGAGTCGTATTGGAGCGTGCTCACTCCAACCTGCCGCAGCAGGCTGCCCTTGTACTCGAGATGGGCATTGATCTGCGCGGTGGCCGCCGAGCCGTAGCGCGCCAGGCCGCGGCGTGGCTCCACCGTGCCCTCTCGCTGGCACAGAGCGTTCTCGGCGATCGTGAGGCTCCCCTCCGGCCGCTCCGTCGGGTCGAACTGGTAGTTGAGCCCGTTCTGGCGCTGGATGAACTCGATGGAGCGAGGAGATTTCAAAGCACGAACCTCCTGCGGCGGTGTGGCAATCGACCGAGGCGCCGGAAGCGCGAGTTATAGTTCACAAACACGCGGCGCTGCTCCACGCGCTGGTCGAGGTCCTTGAGCTGGTCGGCGAGCGTCTTGAGGAACTTCGCCTCGGCGATCTGGAACGCCTCGACATCGCCCATGGCCTGCGCCGTCAGGGCGGCAACACCCTGCGCGATCGAGGCGTGCAGCGGCTCGGGGACCATCGGCCGCGCCGCATAGCCTTCGGCGGCGACATAGTCGCCCACCTCGATGGCTCGCGTGCCGTAGGTCGCCCCCGCGATCTCGCTCGTAAACGTGATCGTCGATGAGGTGACGGACTGGACCTCGAGCGACAGGTAGCGAGGCAAGCCTGAGCGCTGCGAGTCGCAGACATCGAGCTTGTCTCCGGCCGACCAGAGCGCCTCGGCCACCGAGTCCACGGTGATCTGGTAGGAGCCCGGAGTCACCGTCGCCACCGTCCGCCAGTTCGTCGAGGGCGTGAGCTTCCCGGGCGACAGCGGGTAATGGACATCGAGATACCCGCTCGGCGTGCCGACGATGACAATTTCATCGCCCTCGAGATAGAAGCCCGAGACAGCCCCGCCGGTGCCGTAGTGGATGGCGTCGATGGGCTTCAGGACGTCGATTTCCATCGGGTCGCTTGTGCTCGAGGATCGCCACTCAGCACGCCGGAGCTGCATGTTGAACGCCCGAGCCGGGATGGCGTAGCGCTGCTGCGTCGCCGAGAGCGTCAAGCGCTCGCGCTGGATGCAGTAGTCCTCGAGCAGCTTGATGACGCCGGGGAAGACCGTCTCCTCGAGCACACGGTTCGCCCGAGCGAGCAGGTTCGCCTCGTCCGTGAGCAGGATCTGGCTCGAGGGCCCCAGCCAGATGCGGCGCACTTCTTCTCGTAGCTCGGTCGTGTTCATGGTTATGCCTCCGTCATTTCGATGCCCGCATCGACTTCCTCTGAATTAGATGGAGCGAAGTCCGCAGTGGCCTCGTATTGCACGCCGATCTTGTCTCCGGCTGCAAAGGTGACGGTCCCCGGCGCTAATGTTGAAATGGCCTGTTGGGCAGTAGATGACAGAGTGACGGTCATGGCGGTGTTGGTGTCGTTTTTGCGGACAGTAATGGTCACTGACCCCGAAGTGATGGCCGCGCTAAATCGTGCAAACAGCCCCGTGATGGACCCCGCTCGGATTGGATAGAAGGAGTGAAAGTATACCGAGTTGAAGCGCGCTATGTCGGCTGTTGTCGAAGCCGCGACAGTGGCCATCCAGCCGTCTGCCGCTGTCCGGTTATAGGGGGCTCTCGTGACCCATGAATAAACCCCCGAGCCGTTGGTGCTCAGCACTTGGCCAGATGTCCCGCTGCCGGGGTCTGTCATCGGCGCGGCTGACCACGCGAGCTTCCCCGCGCCGTCGGTCTTCAGCACCTGCCCGCTCGTGCCGTCGGAGTCCGGCAGCTCGAGCGACACGTCCGCGGCGAGGCCTGTTGGGGTTTTGAGCGTCAGCTCGTGGCTGCCGTCGTCGAAGAGAATCTTGCCGCTGCCCGTGAGTCGTATTTCTCTTGCTGCACTCATATCGTCCTCGCCTGCCGTTTCTCTCTGAACATGCCCACAGGCCTGCCCCGCGACGCGATGATCCGCGTGTGCTCCACGTTGCCCCGCGACGGCATGGTGTCCGAACACGAGGCTTCGATGCCGCAGGTCGCAAGCGCCGATTCACCGAAGCTGCCCGTGTCGAGCGCGAGCGCTTCAATCCCCGCCGCCGAAAGGCAGGACTCGCCCCAGGAGGCAGCATCGGTTGCGAACTCGGCGAACCCGATCTCCTCGAGGCGGCCCGCCTCGATGATCGCGAAGGAGTCGGTGGCAACCTCCTCCATGCCCAGTGCGGCGAGCTTCCCCGTCTCGACCGCCGAAAGGACATCGCTTGCGCTTTCCTCCATGCCCAGGGTCGCAAGCCTGCCCAGCTCGCTATACGGCGCGACGGCTTTCGCCGTGAAGTTGTAGCTGATCCACGGTAGGCCCGTCGGCCCGAGCGTTGTGATCTGCCCCCGGATTATGCTGTCAGAGCAGAGGACCGAGAGCCCGAGCGCCTCGATCCGCTCCAGCTCTGCAGCGGTCTGCGCGTCTGCGGCCGTCTCGGAGAATCCCAAGGCGCTGACGAGCCCCAGCTCGTTCAGCTCCGGCGTCTTGGCACTGAAGGAGTACGGGCGAAACGGCCGCCCGAGCGGGCCGAGCGCAGTGACCTGCCCCTTCCCCAGGGCGTCTGAGCAGGACTCCTCCATCCCGAGGGCGGCGAGCAGGCCGGTCTCGACCATCGCCTGAGCATCGGCCGCGCTTTCCTCGATGCCCAGGGACGCGAGCCGCGCCGTCTCGTTTCGGCTCGCCACGTCCGCTGCGACCTCCTCAACACCCAGCGAGGCAAGACGTGCCGTCTCGCTGCGGGTCGCCACGTCCGCGCTGACTTCCTCAAAGCCTATAGCCGCAAGGCGGTCAAGCTCGTTGTATTCCGTCCCCGTGCCCGCGCCCAGCACCACGTAGCGCCGCCGGCCGAGCGGGTAGTACAGATCCCACCGCGTCGCCGGGTCGTAGAGCGCGGCGATCTCGCCCGCTGACAGCGCACGGCGCCACAGGCGGATGTCGGCGATGCGGGCGTTCTGGGCGGGAGACGTGCCGTCGTAAGCTGCAAAGACCCCGAGCAACCGAGTTGACCCGCTATATGCTAAAAGAGTCCCGGTCTGGGTTGGGCTCACACACAGCTCGCCATCGCCATACCCATTGATCGTGCCGTCGCGATAGGAGAATGCTATGTGATGCCACAATCCAACTGGCAAGTTGTGGGTGATGAAAAAGAGATTCGGAATGCCAGCCGTCCCGGTGACTCGGTTCTCGAGAGAAAACCGATTATTCGTCACTGTTACCTTAAAGGGCACGTAGGTAGACCCACGCCCAAAGAGCTGCCCCGTGGCCGCCGGCGTCGCGTCGAGCTTGACCCACAGCGCGATCGAATACTCGCTCAGCCCGCCGTAGTAGTCCGTACTGTCGCTGCCCTTGAAGTAGTCTGGCACCGTGTAATCCGTCGTCGCGACGAGGCCCATCTCCTCATCGCCGATCCACGTCGGCGCACCTTGCGGCGCGAGATCCTGGCGGTGCGCGCAGAAGTCCAGGGCGCGTGCGCTTGAGCCCACCGCTCCGCCGGCGCCGAACGGGTACCACAGGAACAGGTCACGCGTGATCGGCGAGTCGGCGTTGAACGCGTACGGCCACTGTGGCCGCCGGCCTGTTCGGATGCGATCACGACTCGTGATGATGTGCGCCATCAGTACTGGATCTGCTGGATGTACGTACTCGCTGACGGGGTGAGAATCACTGCGAGCAGGACGCCCTGGCGAGAGATCGGCCAGTCGGTACCGCCATCAGGGGAGAACTGAAGCCATAGCTCGACAAGGCCATCGGTTGCGCCAGTCCCGGTCGTCACTGTGGCGCGCCCGTGAAGTCCGAGGTACTTGTCGCTCGAATTGTCCTCATACCCTGTCGCGCCGTTACAATTGCCGTCAGCGTCGTCTGCAATGCTCGCGTTGTTCGACCTCGTCACTTCCGAGGAATAACTCAACGCGCCGCTCGAGTCGTACTTCCAGAGCTTGAACTCCAGGTCGATATCGCCGGCGTCAAGCGACTCGCCAGACTGGTTCCTCGCGTAGACGCGCCAGGTAGATCCGAGAGCCATAGATCACCTCCTCACAGCCAATCGGCCTGGCCGAGCCCCGCGAGATCCGGCATCACTTCGATCACGGCCGAGAGCACAGCGCCATCGGTCGGCGTGGTCCCGAGCGCAGGCGCGCCAGCCGCAACGGCATCCATCAGCCGCTGGATATAGGCATCCGGGTCGTTCAGGAGCGCCACGCAGTAGCGGTGCCGCTTGGCCCAGTCCTTGTTTGACATGTCGGCTTTCGCCTCGCCAACGACGGCGAGCGCCACGGCGAGCATCGCGATATGCACCTGCTGGCGCACAGCTGGCGTCGAGGCCGCATCTTCACGCGCAAGCGCGTACTGGTCGGTGTAAGCCATGAATCAGTTCCTTCTTCTCAGATGATGAGAAAATGATCGCCAGCGGTAGCCGCCTCAGTCATGGCCGTCACCGTGAACTGATAGTCGGTGCTGCCGCTATAGTCCTCGATCTTGGCCCCCTGGTTGGCGAGCGCCCCGTCGAGGAAAATCACGATGCGGCCGTTGTAGTGGTCCGCCGTCGCGTCCAGTGCGCTCGAGCCCGCAAAGGTCGTGACCGTGGGCGCAGGGCTCGCCTGCACGGTCTCGTAAACCATCGTCGCCGCGGCTCGCTCGAGGTTCGCGGCCGCCGCAGCGGAGATCGGCTGGATGCCAAGCCCGCTGATACAGTACACCGTGTCCGTCGAGGGGTTCGTCACCCAGTTGTCCGCGACCGTGACGACGCGGCCCGATGAGTAGTCCTGGATCAGCCGCGACTGGCCCGCGCCCGTGCCCGCGATGAGCGAGATCACGCACCAGTTGTAGATGTCCGCCACCGCCGGAGCAGTAGCGGCCAGCGTGATGGTGCTCGCGCTGCCCGCCGTGGCGGTCCCCACCTCGAGCGCGTGGACAAGCGGCGTCGTTCGGGGATAGAGCACGATGGGCGTCGTGAGCGCGTCGGTCGCCTTGACGATCACCGCCACCGTGTCGGCGTCCATCTCTGCGGCCGTCAGGTCGAGATAGTACATCCCGCTGGAGGTGGTGATTTCGGTCGCCCCGTTCGTGCAGTCGGCGAACGCACCCCCGTCCAGCGACACCTCGCTGTCAAGCCCCGTGGCTCCACTCTTGAGAGCGCCCGCCGAGTCGAACAGCGGGAAGGTGATCCGGTGCGCCACGCCCTTGATCGGATCTGGTTTTGCGTCTGTTGCTGCCATGGATTCTCTCCGCTACTTATTGTCCGGGCTTCCAGTAGCCCTTGCGTCCGCCGCCGCTTGCCGCCGCAACGTCGATCTGGTCGATGATCGGCCACATATTGCACTGGCGGAATCCATCGGTCAAATTATCATAGTCGTCCCAAGCATCC
>JAFGIS010000373.1 GCA_016929495.1 Polyangiaceae bacterium
ATGCTCGAGCAAGTGCGAGAATCCAGCGACATTCTCGGCCCGGTCCTCGCGGGGGGTGCGCTCGTCGTGCCCTCCCACGGCGTGCACGACCGCCTCGACGTGCCCCCGCTTGAGCACGTCCCGAACCCGCTTGCGCCAGAATTCGAAGCGATGGTGTTCCACGTCCTTCGGGCATTCGGGGAACGGCCGCGCGTCCAGGGCGATAACGTGCCTGCTCCGGTGCAGGTGTCGCACCAAGCGGCGCCCGAGCGGCCCACATGCGCCGGTGATGACGATCGGGCCCTCCGCTGCTGCGCTCACCAGAAGACGGCCCTCCGGGTGGCCAGCCCTCGCACTATCCCGTCGTGTACGGCTTGGCGAACCAGCCAAGCGTGCTCCGCCACAGTGGCGTCGTCCTCTGCGCTGCCGCTCAGGCGCATGGGCTCACCGAAGTAGACCCGGAAGCGAGTCGGGAGCGGGAGCTGTCCTCCTGGAACCAGCAGCTGAGGGATGATAGGAAACGCGGGCATGCCGAGCGCTCGTGCGATGCGCGGCAGATTACCGATACTGACGTACTGCTCCTCTGCGCCGAGCACGACCACAGGCACAATCGGGGTGTCGGTACGCAGCGCGAGCCGCACGAAACCGTGGGTGAATGGCTGCAGTTGGTAGCGCTGACGGAAGGGCTTGGAGATGCCACGTATGCCTTCTGGAAAGACGAGCAGAGCCTCTCCGCGTTCGAGTAGTCGTTCTGCGTTTTCTGGCACGCCGGCGACCTGCCCGACCCGAGAGAAGAACGTGGAGATGAAAGGCAAGGTGCCGACCCAGCGATCGACCATGGCACGCATGATCCGCGGACGGGCTGCGTCCAACAGCATGGCGCACGCGATGACCGCCGCGTCCACGGGTATTTGGCCGCTGTGATTGGACACCAGCAGGACGCGTCCGTCCGGGACGTTGTCGACGCCATGGATCTCGCTCCGGAAGTACACGCGATGGAAGAACGCGCAGACCTTCGCTGTCGAGCGCACAGCGTCGGCGTCTAGCCCGAACAGGTCGCCTCCAAGCTGCGAGTAGTGCGCACGCACCGATTCGACTCGTTCGTCGAAGTCGGCACCGAGTACTCGTTCGGCGACCTGTTGTGCCGACTCTCTTGCCAGCGCGACCAAACGACGCGCCAACGGCGCAGCGCCACTCGAGGCGCGGTCGACCAGCCGCACAAGTGCAGAGGAACGGTCCATGGGCGCCACACTCTACCGCGGCCCGGCTCCCATTGGAGCCTGCAGCTTGACGAATGCCCCCCCCAATGGGGCAGCATCCCGCTGTGAAGGTTCCTCGAGCTTTGTGTCCAGGCGACCGCGTACGCGTCATCGCGCCCTCGAGCCCGTTCGACCGGACCCTGGTCCTGCGAGGTATGGGGTGGCTGGGCCAACGCTACCGGGTGGAGTTCGAGCCTGGGCTGTTCGACGCCACGGGATTCCTCGCTGGGTCTGACGAACGCCGCCTGCGGGAGCTCGATGCGGCGCTGCGCAGCGACGCGGCAGCGATCATCGTCGCCCGGGGCGGGTATGGGCTGACTCGAATCGCCGGGCGGGTGGACTGGTCTGCACTGGCCGCGCGTCCCAAGTGGATGGTCGGGTTCTCTGACGCGACAGTCCTGCACGTGGAGGCAGCGCGGCAGGGCCTGGCCTCACTGCACGCTTCCGCGGTCGCGGGGCTCGGCCGAGGCGACGCACACGCCAGGCAGCGTTGGCTCCAAGCCCTGGAGCAACCCAGGTGCCACAGAGTCTTCGGCGGTCTGGAAACGCTAGCACCAGGACAGGCCAGCGGGCCGCTGGCCGGGGGCAACCTGACGCTGCTGCTCATGTGTTCGGCCGCTCGCCGCCTTGCGCTGCCGGCAGGCTGCATACTCGTGCTCGAAGAAACAGGCGAAAGCTCCTACCGGATCGACCGTATGCTCACAGCACTGACACAGGCTGGGGAGCTCGACCACGTCCGCGGTGTCGCGGTCGGCGACCTCACCGACTGCAGCGACGGCAGGTACGGTGTACCTCCCCTTCAGGTCGTCGCCGAGCGTCTTGCGGCGCTACGGGTGCCGATGGTGGCAGGCTTGCCGATCGGTCACGGCCGCCACAACCACCCCATTGCGCTAGGAATAACTGCGACGCTGGATGCGTCAGGAGGGACCCTCAGTTTCGGAGGGTAGACCTGTCTCCCTGGCAGGGCAGAACAGGCAACTCCATTGCGGACTCAGACCGTGCGCTCGCCACACGATCCAACGGCTGCGCAGGTGAACCCGGACGGCTTGGGCGGAAGGACCGAGGCAGCGAACGCAGCGACTGCGGCAGACCGATTGGCGCTCACGCATCGTCTTCAAGCAACTCCGTCTCGTCGACTTCCATCGCATCGTCATCCGAGCTGGGCACGGCGATGGGCGCGCGTGGGGGCAGCGCGGCACGAGCGCTACGTCCGGCGGCCGGCGGAGGAGGAGGCGGCGCGCCGGCACGACCGGACAGGGGCGGCGGAGGTGGCCCTGGTCGAACGGAGGGTGCAGGCGGAGGTCCCTGCCGCGCACCGGGCGGTGCACGCCTAACCCCGCGGAGCGGCTTCGGCGGAGGCTCCGGCCGCGATGATTCGGTAGCGGGCGTCTCCGTGTCTTCGTGCTCCGGCGTGGTCGTCGCTGCTACTTCGCGCTGCGAGTGTTCGTCTGCGTCTGGCGGTGCGGCCGCCAAGGGCTCCGAGGGCTCATGCTCTGCCTCTGGCTCTGCTTCTGCCTCGGCCCGTGCCGGAGCGTCGGCGCCCTCCTCTGGTCGCGATGGGGACTCACGTACCGCAGGCCGTTTCGCCGGGGCGGGTGCGGCAGCCGCTTCCTTCGCCTTGTCTTTCGTTCCCTTGATGGCGCCAGGCTCCTTGGTTCCCTTTGCGGCAGCGTCGTCGCTGGGCGCCTCCGGCGCTGGCCCGCGTCGCGCGTCCGCGTCACCGCGCAGCATGTTCTTCTTGGCGCGTTCGAGACCTTCCGTGGCCTCGGGATCACCGGTCGCCATGCGCAGCACGCGGCGCCACGCGTCGGCAGCTTCACGCGCATCACGCAAGGTCTCCTCCCACAGACGAGCGATCTTGCGTGCCAGCTCGAGCCTCGAGCCCTGGTCCTTGCCGCGCAGGATCTGGTCCTCGTATAGCTGAACGATCCCGCGGTAGTCCTCGAGCTCACGATACAGATCGCTCAGCTGCTCCATCACGGCCGCGTCCGATGGAGACAGATCATGCAGGCGCTTCAGGTCCTGGGCAGCGCCACGCTTGTCGTCGAGCTTCTCGAGCCGGAGCTGTGCGCGCCGGGCGAGGAGCTTTCGCACGAGCGGCCCATCGAACACCTCGTCGAGGGCCCGGTTCAACACAGCCTCGACGCGCATGGGCTCCTTCACCTGCTGCGCCATCTGCTCGAGGGCGTCGAGGGCCGGGTCGTTGACATGAGCTACGACGGAATCCCCAAGCAGCTGAAAGGCCCTGTCGACGTCTCCGAGGTCGTTGAACGTCAGTTCCGCCGCGCGTTTCAGCAGGCCACCACGTGTGCGGCCGCCGTCTCTGGCTCCCTGACCGCCGGCGGCCAGGGCTGATACCAGCGTGTTGGTGAGCCTATCGTCGCCGGTGTTGCGGTCCGACTCGCGCGCCGCTTCTTCGAGCGACTGCAGCGTGTCGTCCTGGATCGCCCCGCCCAATGCGATGTCGAGGAAAGCGCGGGCGCGATCGACGGCCTTGTGCTCGGAGGCCACTTGCGCGGCGCGAGCCAAAGCGCGAAGCCGCTCCGCCGGGTTCTTGCACCGCGTCACCTGCCGCTCGTACAGATCGACTATCGCCGCCGGTTCTCCTGCGATCTTGGCCAACCGTTGGATCAGAGGCTCCACTTCGATCGGCGAGATGCTCGTCAGCGCCTGTTCGCCGTGGATGACCGCCTCCTGGCTCGGCACTCCGCACGCCGCCTGCACTTCGGCCTGCCGCACCATCTCCTCGGCACGTGCGGGGCCGCTCATCTCCTGAACAATGACGTCGTGAGCCACGGCCAGTGACTCCAGGTCCTTCAGCTCCGCAGCGATACGTTCGAGCTGTGTCGCCACCTCGGCGTCGGCCGCCCGCGTCCGTATGAGCTCCTTGGCCACGAAAGCAGCATCAGCGCCGCGGCCGACCTCGATGAAGCGGTCGAAGGCTCCTCGCAAGGCCTCTTGGCGCTTCTCACTCACGCGTGCCTCGAGATACCATTCGACCAGCTTGGTCGCGACGATGCCCTTCCACCCGAGCTCGTCACCGAGACGGACGTAGTCGGCACGACAGGCCTCGTCGCCGCGGTCTGCCACCTGAAGCAACGCAGCGAGTGCTTCGTCGCCTTTGTCCACCTTGCCGTGAAGGATCTCGGCAAGACGTCGAGTCATGCGGCTGACTTCTTCGTCGTCGCCCTCGACCTCGATCAAAGCGGCGAGGTGCATAGCGAGCCTGGGCCAGTCCTCGACGCGCTCGGCCAAGTCGGCCAACCTCTGCAGCGCGTCAAAATCCTCCGGATCGAGCGCGCGCACGATATCGAAGTTGCGGATCGCGGCGACCGGGTCATCCAGCTTCTCGTCATACAGATCAGCCAACCGTTCGGCGATTTCGAGCTTCTGTTCGGCATCCGTGGTGACACTGAGCTGCCGCTCCAGCGCCTTGGCTGTGCCCGCCGGGTCCTCGAGCCGCTCGTACAGCTCAGCCATTGCCCCGAGCGCTTCCCTGTTGCCCGGGTCGAGCTTCGACAGGATCATCTCGTAGCGGTCGATCGCAGCCTGCGGATCGTCAAGCCCGTCAGCAACGAGTCGCGCCTCACGCATCCTCACCTCGGTCTGGCTTGTGGGATCCGGGCTCGCCTCGCCCAAGCGTCGCAGATACTCGACGGCCTCCGCAAACTCACTGCGCTGCTCCGCGTCGTCCGCGAGAACCTGGAGGGTCTCCACGTCGTCCACGTCGTCGAGAACGAGCAGCAGGCTCAGGCGCGCCGCTTCGGGATCGCCCAACGTGTCGCGCTGCAGACTGGCGGCCCGCTTGCGAAGAGCGACGCGCTGCGCAAGGTCCTTGAGCTTCTCGGCACGTCGCAACAGAAACGCCGCAAGGTCCTCGAACCGGGAGGCCTTGGTGTAGTGTTCTTCGAGGACGGCCGCGTAGGTGTCGTTCGGCGGATCGAGGTCAGCGGCCTGCTCGAGGCGCAGAATCGCGCTCGACTCGTCGCCTAGACGCAGCAGATAGTCCGCCTCCGTCGCGCACAAGGCAGCCTGCTCCTTCGGCCCGCCTGCGAGCTGGGCCCGCTCGTTCGCTGCCGACGCAGCTTGAGCCCAAACCTCGCCGCTGACGTAGCAGCGCTCGGCCGCTTGCCACAACTCCGCACTGACCTCGAGCGCGGCGCCCTCCGCAAACGCATCACCGGCTGCAAGGAAGTCCCCCGCGCCTTCGCGCAGCTCGCCGAGTCTGCGGTAGAGTGCGCCCTTGGCGCCTGGATCGCCGATCGACGCGACGTGTTCGGCGATGACGTTTGCGGCCAGATCGAAGCGCTCGGCCTTCTCGAAACTGCGCACCGCCGCCGTGACGGCCTCGTCGTCATCCGGAGTGAGCGCCGCGATCCGAGCCCACGTCTGTCCGGTTGCCACCGGGTCTCGCCGCTTCTGCTCGTGGATCTTGGCTATCGCCTTCTCCATCGAGATCCGAGCCTCGACGTCGGCCTCTTGGGCGGCCTGCTGCTCCAAGACGACGACCAAGTCGTCCCAGC
Organism: Polyangiaceae bacterium; assembly: GCA_016929495.1. Taxonomy (GTDB): domain Bacteria; phylum Myxococcota_A; class Polyangia; order Polyangiales; family Polyangiaceae; genus JAFGIS01. Next base: position 5,762 of record JAFGIS010000373.1, read on the forward strand.
GCCCGGCACGCTCGAGCAGTCTGCGCAACTGCCCCTGCGAGGCCTCGTCGGTCGGATCGAGCGCTACCAGGTCCTGGAGCGAACGCGCGGCCGTGTCGACGTCTCGGAGTTGAGTTTCGCAAAGGCCGGCAAGGTCCCTGAGCCAGCGCCGACGCGCTTCCGGATCGGCACTTTCTATCTGGCTTGCGTTGAACAGCAGGTCTCTCAGTTCCGTGAACTTGCGCTTCGCACGCAGATGCCCCTCGAGGAAGCTGATGGCTTCGTCGTTGCCGGGATCGAACTGCAGCACCTGCTCGTACTTTGCCGCGGCCTCGGGCTTGCGAGCCTTCCGTGCCAAGCCGCTCGCCTGGTCCAGAAGCGCACGCACGCGCACGTCCTCCGGGGCGTCAGCGGGAGGTGCCAGCGCCTCGAACAGAGCGTCGTCCCCCACCCCGGCCTGCACCGCTTCGTTCACGACGCGTCGGGCGTCCTCAGCGACGAGCCCACCCGGATTGGCCCTCAGATAGGCAGCGGCTTGCTGCGAGACCTCGGTCTGGCGACCCAGCTGCTCCGCATAGTAGAGCGCCAGCTGGACCGCGCGGTCGTTGGCAGGCTCAATCTCCGCTGCACAGACCGAGTACGAAAGGCCGTGTTCGCCCGGGTACTCTTCCGCCAGCTCGACGAATAGCTGCGCCCCCTCCGCTCGCTCTTCTTCCCCTACCGCCTGTCCGCCCTGAACTCGCTCCAGAACGAGGCTCGCGAGCAGCTGCTTCAGGCCCGGGTCCTGCCCGCCTTCCGTTCCACGGGCACGGCGGATTGCGTCGGTTGCGCCGGCCAGATCGCCCGCGTTGCGCCGCACCTCGGCTTCGTCCTGGTACAGGGCGATCCTCCGCTCGTCATCCTCGACCAGCTTCAACTCCAGATCGAAATAGGCAACCGCCTCAGCCCATTGACCCGCTGCCTTCAGCAGCTCACGAGCAGCGTAGATCGCGTACTGGTTCGTCGGGTCGTACTCGACCGCGCGACGGTAGTTCTCGATCGCTTTGCGTGGCTGGCCTATCGACTGATCGGACCACCAACGGCCCAGCTCCTCGTGGATGCTTGCTGCTTGTGCCCGCACCTCTGGATCCTGTTCAGCCAAGGGAGCAATGGCCTTCGCACGGCGCTCCAGCATGGCGACCAGCGCCTTGACGTCGTTCTTCTCGCGGTACAGCTCGGCAAGACGTTCCGCGGGCGCGGCCTGTGTTGGGTCTCGGTCGATAGCCATCATCAGCGCGCGCGCAGCGCGATGAGCGTCTGCCAAGCTCATCGACCAAACGTTCGCCGCCTCCGTGAGCCAGTGGGCGGCATAGGCTGGGTCCGCTGTCGCCGTCCCCACTTTCTCGAGAAACGTGGCATACGCGCGAGGGTCCTGCTGCCCTACGTCATAGGCGGCGTTGATGGCATCCTCGTCGTGCGGGTTGTTTACCAGCCGCTGAACCAGCGACTGCATTTGGCGCGCGTCCATGTCGGGCGCACGCTACCATGGTGGCTCCTGGGCCCGCAATGCGAGTCGCGGCCAGCGATGAATCGAAATCGCACGTGAGTGTGCGTCGTCGGCCCGGAGCCTCCGCGGCAGAGGGGTCCCGAGCGAAGCGCCCCTTCGGGTTTGTGGGTTCGTGTCGTGCGCGACGTGTGGGCCGTGGAAGCAGCACAACGGCCCGCGCACAACCCGCCCAGGGCGTTTTCGCGTCCGGGTCGCTTCTTCCGCTGCCACCATCGATACCAGGCCGACCGTAAGGGCGACAGAAGACCTGGTTGACTCGATCGCGCTCAGCTCGAAGGCTCACGACTCAGGCTTGGGCCCAGCGACCAACTGCGGCCCAAGCGTTTCGTGCAGGGTCTTCGACCGAACGCCAGTTCGGCCGAATTCACTCCGAAACGCTACATCGGTGTCCTGTCTCCGCGATTCGCCACAGGCGTCCCACGGCATCGAACCGGGCGAAGCCGTCGAGTTGTGCGGCGAATGCCCCCCGTCTGAGCCAGGAAACGCTCTGCCAGAAGAGGAAGGATGCCATGAGGCAGATCGATGCAGGGCGAGCGGGGCGAAGCACAACCGTTGGCCAGACTTCGGCCGAGCAGCACTAGTGCCGCGTTTCGATTGAGTTGAGGGGCCGGAAGCGCCGCCTCCAGCTGGGCGAAGGCGGCGCTTTCGGCCCCAAACCCATTCGCCTGAGCCGCGGCACCCCTCGCTTTTGGGCATCATTTCAATTGAGACGATGCACTAGTGCCGCGTTTCGATTGAAGCGACGGGTTGTTCGCCGCCGCCGACTGGGCGAGGGCGGTACCGTCCCCGAACCCATCGAGGCCGAGCGCGCGCTGCGTCCGCCGCGCCGCCGTCGCAACGCCCTCACGAAGGTCCGAGCTCGGTCGAGCCCGCCACCGAGCGACCTCTCGCTGACAATTCGGACGCCTCTGGTAGTATCGGGCCGACCCAATGAATACGACTGCCCTCGCGACGGGAAACGTGGTGCAAGCGGGAACGCTTCGCGCCGAAATGGAGGACCTGCGCGCGCAAGGCCTGTGCATGAGCGTATCCCAGGCCGTGAGCGTCATCGTGCCGCTCGCGGTGGAGGCTGCTGCTCGGCATCGGGCCGGGGAGCTCTTGTACATCCACCCCTCGAGCGTCATCGCCGATGCGTACGGACAGTACGTGGTCTCGGCCCAGCTCGCCGCCCATCCGCCGACAAACCCGCGCGATAGAGCATGCATGGCGCCCGAGGAGCGCCAAGGCCAGCAGGGCACGGCCCGTGCGAGTGTGTTCGCCCTCGGCGCGATGCTCTACGAGCTCGTGACCGGCTTGAGCGTCGGTCCAGGGATGCGGCGGCCCAGGGAGCTCAATCCCGAGCTCCCCCCGGAGCTCGAGACCATCCTGGGCAAGGCTCTTGTCGCTTCGCCGGAGCACCGTCCGGACGACCTCAATGCCCTGGCGCAGGCGGTGCACCACATGGCGCCCGAGGGCACGATGCCGCCTCCGGCCGCCGACGAATCTCACCTGGACCACGACGGCGAGTTCGATGTGGACGTGTCGCTCTCGATGATGCCCCCGCCGCCTCGTGAGGCCGTCAGTCCGTACGACCTGAACATCAAGGAGGCACCTGTTGCCAAGCAGCCGCCACGCATCCAAGACGATCAGACCTCCGAACTCGCCGCCATGAAAGCCCGGCTCGAGAGCGACCCGCGGCCCCGCTATGCCGTGATCAAGGACGGGATGGATCACGGGCCGTTCAGCGCTGTCGAGCTGCTCCAGCAGATCGCCACCCACTCGTTCGTCGAAGACGACATCCTGCGCGACTCATTCAGCCGGGAGGAGAAGCCGATCAAGGAGTGGGCGGAGTTCGAGCCCTTCGCTCGGCAGGCCCGGCTCCATCGCGATATCAAGGCGGAGAAGGCGGCGCTCGAACACTCAGTGGTCCAGGAAAGCCGCAGCACACGGAGCAAGGCTCTGCTCGGCGTGCTCATCATCGGGGCTCTGCTGGCCCTGGCGGCCGTGTGGTTTCTACAGGTGCGCGGCAGAAAGAGCGACTCAATCGCGGTGCAGGGCGAGACGGCCAGCAACATCGAAACCGATGGAAACCTCCGAGTTCCCAAGAAGACGCGCGGTGGTCGTGGCGGAGGCGTCGTTGGAATGCGGGGAGGCATTCCCATACTCGCAGGGGGCATGAGCTGCGAAGCGGCGGCCG
>JAFGIS010000374.1 GCA_016929495.1 Polyangiaceae bacterium
CCAAGACCTCGTCGATGCTCTGGTCGGCGCGAGCTACGGCCCTTCGACGGTGCGTCACACGATTCTGCCGCTGCGGGCGACCTACATCAGCGCGCGCAGATCCTCAGCGTTGGCGGTCTCAGAGTCGAGAACCCACGCGGTCGCGTAGAGCAGCGTGGCCGCCTCGGCGGCTGCCGGAAAAACCCCATCTTCTCCTGGAAGCGTCCGAAGGCGGCTGGCCGTCCGGTCGAGGAGCGCATCGACATCGGCGGTCTCGATTCCACGAATCTGAGCGGCTGCTGCTATGTCCGTGGCGGACGCCTCAAGCACCTCTAGAGCGTCCGTAGCACCCCCATTCAGCATCTCTCTTGGGGATTCGTCCAGCCTCTCGGCAGCCTCAAAGAGTTGAACCGCGTGCCCGGTCATGAACAGCAACCTCCTGATGTCAGGACGAGTACGAACACCTACATTCCCGCCAGTCTCGCGCTGGCGGCAGCCGTCTGAGCAAGCGCGTCCGCATGGGACACCTCGATCAGCTGCTGCCGCCGCGCCTGCCACACGCCGATCGTCGTGAACGAACGTCTGGGGTACAGGGTTTCCAGCGCGTGTGCAAAGACACACGCGATCACGGGAGCCGAAGCGGCATCGATCTGAAGACCGTCCCACAACACGACGCGCCCCGCCAGATCGTCCTCGTCTTCGAGAACAACATCCAGCCGAACGCGCACCGCACCAGCCGGCAGTTCGACAACGGCCGACTCATCGAGAGCCGCCATACGCCGACCATCGCTCTCGTCGTGCGAGATGTACCAGTCAAAGCCATCCACCACCGCGTTGGCGCCGCTGGCCATGCTCTTGTTCGTGTGGCCCGTCCACTCTCCGACCTTGGAGCCTTGGAGGTAGCTCCGCGCGGTTTCCGCGCCGGACGTGTGGAGCTGGCGCACGGCGGAGCGCGCGATGGTCGTCGGCGCAACCATGAAGGCCGGAGGCTCTTCGGAGCCACTGGGCGCTTGATAGCCGGGCTCCCGGCAGACCCTGCTCAGCTGATGTCCACTAATCACGGCCGCGCGACTCTACGCGACCGCTCGGGTCGATGGCGCCGCCCTGGGCTTATACACCGAAGGCCCATCGCGAAAGTGGTGGGAAGGACCCGGCAATCAGCCAATGAGCCCGAGGCCCTCCGCGTGACCGACCATCTCGTCGATCTCCTTGACGGCGTCAGCCGCGAGCTCCGGACGATATGCGGCTTGTAGGAGCGCAGTGCCTCCACTCGCCGCTCGTCTGGCGCCCCGCTCTTGGTCGTCAGGTACTAGGCGTTCCGGGCCGCTCAAGCGCGAGCACGCCGCTAGCACCCACCTCTTCCGCCACGAAGTCGATCTGCGGCGCGTATTGCTCGAGGGTCGTCATGTGGCGCTGCTGAAGCTCGGGTTTGCCGGTTCCGACCGTGACCGCAGGGGCATTGTCTAATCCACGAGCTTCGCGGCCTGCGCCCCTTCACCCCAGACCTGCACGCTGACTTTCGAACACGCCAACGGCGCTCGTCCGAGGTCTCCTGCCGGGGTCGCCTCAAGCTTGGCGTGCTCCGCGCGGAGACAAGGCTTCGGCCCACGAGTAACCGCAGAGCGATGCGGGGGTAGCCGTCTCTGTGGAGGAGCACTCGCCCACGGCGGGGACCACATCGAAATGGAGGCTCACCGAGTTGGGTACCGCGGTGGGGTCAGCGGCCGGCGCGGCAGGGTTGTCTTTCGCTGCAGCTGTGGGCGCGGGAGTTGGCGCCGCTGTCGCCGAGGGGACCTGGTCCGTCGTGCTGGTCGTGATGGCGGCGGCAGCCGGCCTGGCAGCGCTTGCCTTGCTGTTCAGGGACGCGTTCTGGCAAAGCGGAGAACAAGACGAGAACCGCTTCCGTTTGTCGCGCAGCGAGGACGCGCGCAAGCGAGGAGCTTCGGCGCATGCGAAGGCCGTTCGGCGGGTGGTTGACAGCGCTGTCCGCGCGCCACGCGCGAAGCAGGCCGCTCACGCCGCCGAAACGGTGCTCCTTGAGGCGATGCGCAGATTCCTTTCTAGCGCTCGGCGGGAGCCCATCGACATGCTCGTGCTCGACGAGCAACCGGGCGCTGAACACGCGGACATCGTCCATAAGGCCGGTCGGCACGACTCATACATCCTCGATGACCCGTTACGGCGCCAAGAGTGGATCGACGGGCTTGAGCCAGCGAAGCACCATCGAGCACCACTGGCGGGTTGCGGAAGCTCTCTCAGTCTGCTCGCGACATCGGATCAGGGCCTAGACGCTTTCGATCGCGCGGAGCTTGATGCGGCTGCCAACAGCTTCGGAACAGTTGTCGCCCTCCACCGCATGACCAGCGCCTCGGGCGCTCTCGACGCCGCATCCGATGCTTGAAGGCGGGCGCCAACCGGTAGGTGTGGGAGTTCGCCGGCCGTTGTGGAGGTACGCATCTTTGAGGGCGAGCTTCGCGTTCTTCGTCGCAGCAGCATTGGCTTCCGGAGCGTTCCTCGGCCTCCAGGACATAGTCCAAGTCCTGGCGTACGCGCTGGGCGCCGGCGCAGCGGTCTCGGGGTTGGTGATTCTCGTCAGGGCCCGCGCTATCCGCCGCATCTACGAACTTGAGCTGCGGGTAAAAGCTCAGCGGAATGACATTTCCCGCTCCCGCTTGTTCGAGGAGCATTTCGACATCTGTGTGCGCACGGTTCGCCGAGTCGCTACCGAGCCTACATCGTCGTTTGAGCACGTTCTGCAGGAGTTGCTCGACTCAGCAGCCCAATGTTGCGCAGCTGTGCTTCCAGCGCGGATTGCCTGTTACGTAATCCGCACTACTCACGTGCACACCGTTCGCTGGATTGCCGGGGCTGCCGAGGCGTACGCACCGGGAAACGAATGTTCGGCGGATCGCTCGTTGCAAGATATTGCTGCTGGCCTCGGCGAAGACGGACACATCGTTCCGATGTATATCGGAACTGTGTTGCATCGGGTAGTAGTTACCAGCGACAGCGCGATGACGAGCGGCGAGCGACTGCTCTTTGATCACACTTGCGCTCTCATCGAGATAGCGAGCCGTCTGCCGACGCTCGGGTCTGAGCGATCTGAGCGCCACCTTCGGGCTATGTGAGGACCGCGGTGGCCTGGTGACCATGAAATCGCGCCGTAACCGGCGCGGGGAAGGCCGATCGTTCGGGACGGCAAGGCGATTCTCAGGCAGGGGCCGGGCGTTCCTCGCGCGTGGCACGTCGGCCGGTTCGAGTTAGCGCCTCCTCGCGACGGCGAGCAGTTCCTTCGCAGCGGGGCTGGACTCAGCGAGTGGCGGATCGCGTTCCCAGGACCCCGTTTGAACCGGCCTGATGTCGATCACGTCGAACCCTGTCCGTGCGAGCAGCTGCCTCAGGCCACTCGATGTGAAGCGGCGGTCCCTGACTACTAGCTCGGCCGGCAGCCGCCAGTCCGCGTCCTGAAATTGCTCCTTCCGGTAGTAGACGTCGCGGTAGTAGACGAGCAGCTTCGGATCAAAGACCGCCCCCGTCTGTTCCATCGTGGACGACGGTGGAAGCGCCTCCAGCGCTGCGATGAACTCTTGGTTGTCCCTCGGTTGCTGGTCTGGGGCCAGTGCGCCGAGCGTGACCGACGTGTTCATCACGGTGCATACAAGGACACTTCCCGGCCTGAGGGCGCGGTGGATCTGCTGAAGCAGCACGGCGTCGTCGTCTTCGCGCGCGGAGGAGCCGATCACGTCGTAGAGGCTGATCGCCAGGTCGAACGGGCCAGCGGGCAGCGTCTCGCGGGCATCGGCGACCTCGAACGTCGCTCCCGACCCCCGCTCTCTCGCTGTGCGGATCAGGCGCGCAGAGATGTCGACTCCAGTGACTGTGAACCCGAGATTGACCAGTGCGTCCGCATGCCGTCCATCACCGCAGCCAACATCGAGAACAGTCGCCGGTGGAGCGCTGCCGGCCAACCGCAGAACCGTCGCCGCCTCGCTGTCGGCGTGACGATGCCATGCGTGGTCGTGGTCGAGCGTCATCCCCTCATAGGCTTGAATCCAGATGCCGTCGGCGCCCGTGAGCAGCTCGGCGAGGTGCTGGTCGTCAAGCGCACGTGGGTCCTGCTCCGCGAAAGTGCACGCGAACCATTCCTGTCCGGGAGCGAGGTCGCCGAGTGCCCAAGGCCGATCCGCCCGTGCGGCCCTCTTGCGCATGTCGGGGACGTCGGTCAGGTCGATGAAGAACTGCGTGTCCACGCGAGGCTGCGGCTGGTCATCCTCGATGATCAGACCCGGTGGCAGGTAGCCCACGTGCGAGCGGACGTACTTGAGGACGAGCGCGCTTCGGGCAGTGATGAGCGACGCTCGACATGGCCGCCTGGTGGCAGTTTCGAGCGCGCGCACAGCAAACGGGTTTGCCGTCGCGAGACCCCACGCGAAGCAGTCGCTGAACTGCCAGATGCTGTAAAGGAGGTTGGTCGCGACGCGGAGCTTTCGGTATTCCCTATGCACCACCAGCTGGCTGACCCAATCCAGCCGACCGTGCTCCGGGATGTCGATGCGCACCGCGACGCAGTAGCCGGCCAGCTTGTCGCCGTCGTGGGCGCGCGCGAGCCGGACGGCATCGTCGTCGAGAATGGACCGGAACCGCGACGAGCTCATCTGGACGGGCTCACCTGGACGGGTCGCGCCCGGACCCCAGACGCCGTAATGCGTCGAATACAGCTCCGCGCACTCTGCCACAAGATCCGCGTCGCCCGCGGCGACCGGACCAGGAAGCCAGCTGCCTCGCGTATTCCATAGGGGGGGCTGGTCGGACTGCGCCCGACTACGCGAGGGGACGGGGTGATTCGCCACCCCGCTGAGCCTATCCCTCGACGCGTCCCGTGGGAAACCGGTGGCGACCAGCCTAATCGCGTGTATGAATCGGCACGCACTCGGTCAGCGATGTCGAGCACCCATCGACCGAAGCGGCCGTCGATGTCCGGTGAAACGCCGTGAATGCCACACGTGACTTCGCCGGGACCGAGACCCCCAAGGTAGTCATGACCGAACGACGGCTTCTGATCATCCAGGGCCCGCCCAGCGGAAGAGTTCGTCACCGGCCGGTCCACGAAGCAGAAGACTCCCGTGGTCGGGTGCTCAAGCGCGACGGTGAGATCCGCGCGAAGGTCGTGGAGACATCAAGAGCGAGACCCTTCAAGACCACGTCCGGGAGCACGTGGAGGACGGCGCGGCCGAGTGATCGCTGTGGCCGTGATGCTCATCGGGATCGGCTTCGTCGCGCTCCTGACCGACGCGGTGGGCCGAACGCTTCTTGGCTTCGAGCCGCGACGTGCTGCAAGAAGAGCAACGGCTTAGCAGCGAGGTCGCTGAGCTACGCACTCGCATTGAGCAGCTAGAGCGCTAAGGGATCGCCCGACTTTCGTCCGATGGTCGCGAGATAGTCAGACTGTCTTGAGCGGGCGGCGAGGGTGCAGATAAATATCACCAGGACGGCGATGGTCGCAACGGTCGCTTGCGCTCTCAGCGGTGGCGTCGCGGAGGCGCAGACCGCCGCGACCGGCACGGTCACGAGCGTCGTGGACGGCGACACGTTGCACGTCGCCGTCGCCCCGGACGGACACGACGTGACCGTCCGCATCATTGGCATCGACACCCCCGAGACGCGCGCACCGGGCACGCCTATTGAGTGCGGCGGCCCTGACGCGACCGACGCAATGGTGGAGCTGGCGCAGGGTAAGGCCGTAAGTCTCGTGACCGACCCCACGCAGGCCACAGTGGATCGCTACGGGCGGTCGCTCTTCTACGTGGACCGGACGGACGGCCTGGACGTGGGCCTGGAGATGATCAAGCGTGGCTGGAGCACCGCCTACGTCTACTCAGACCCGTTCCAGCGCCTGCCCACGTACGAGGCGGCCGAGGCCGAAGCCGACGCTGGCCAGCGTGGTGTGTGGGGCGATTGCAACGGCGACTTTCACCGAACGGCGCGCGACGAACGCTTGGAACGGGCCACCGCGGCGAAGGCCTTTGTGCGCACTTACTACCGCCGCGTCTCGAACAAGCAGTTCCTAGCCGCATGGGCCATGCTCGGGGCGAACCGTAAAGCGCAGCTGCGCCCTTACCGTCGGTGGAAGGCGGCCTACCGGGGGTCGCTCTCGACCAGCGTGCTGGCCGCGAAGGCGCGTCTCAGCGGGGGCCGAGCGGTGGTAAGCGTGCGCCTGCGTGCGCGGGACCGCGATGTGTGCAGCAAGCGCGTTGTGCGCCAGTACTTCCGTGGCACCGTGACAGTCGCCCCGAAACGCGACTCCTGGGTGATCGTGAAGTTCAAGATCAGGAAGACGAGCGGCGAGGCTCCGCGCACCGCAAAGTCGCGATGCAAGCCGAAGCCCCCGCCGCCACCCCCACCACCGCCGCCGCCGACGACGAACTGCCAGGGCTATAACCCGTGCATCACGCCCGGTGCCGATGTGGATTGTGCTGGCGGATCAGGCAACGGTCCCCGCTACGTCGAGGGGCCGGTGTACGTGAACGGCAGCGATCCGTACGACCTTGACAGTGACGGCGACAGCGTGGCCTGCGAGTCGTAAGTCCAGCCTGTCCGAGGGCTGAGGCACGCTGCCTCCGTGGACCTGACGCTCACGGATCTCTTCGTTGCTGGCCTTGCGTTCGATGTCTCAGGCGCGATCCTGCCCGGCCGTGGCCTCCTCGCCTCGCCGGCTCTCATCGGCGTTCTCTCGACCTCCTATTGGGACTGGAACGCAGGCGATGCCAGGTTGCGCGGCTTGGGTGTTGCCGACGCCTCCGACGAGCGCAACGCGCTCCCGCGGGGACCTGGAGCTCACCGGTGCGCAGGCCCCTCGAAGCCCCGCGCAAGCGACTTGCTGCGGCGGGACGGCCGAGGTATGTCTGTCGCATGTCGCGGGAGAAGAGCTCGGCGTCGCGGCGGGCGGAGGGGGTGACTGTTCGGCATTCGCAGCGATGCGCCTCGCGCGATGTTGGGAGGGGTTGCGATTGCCGGCCGGGGTTCCAGGCGCAGGTCTTTTCCGCCCGCGATGGCCGGACGATCCGCAAGACGTTTCGTAGTCTCGGGGACGCGAGGGCGTGGCGCGCGCAGACGCTGACCGCGTTGAGAGGGGGCACGATGCGCGCCCCGTCCCAGGTGACGCTAGGGGAAGCTGCGGGTGATTGGTTGGCGGCCGCTTCTCGTGGGGTCGTACGTACGCGGTCTGGGGACCCGTACAAGCCGTCGGCGTTGCGGAGCTACGAGCAGGCCCTTCAGGGCAAACTGCTGCCTGCCCTGGGCCGGATGCGCGTGTCGTCTATCACGCGCAACGTCGTGCAGGACCTTGTCGACGGCCTTGTGGCAGACGGCTATCAGCCTTCTACGGTGCGGAACGCGGTCTTGCCGTTACGGGCGATCTTCCGGCGGCTGGTGTCGCGTTCTGAGGTGATCGTGAATCCGACGTTGGGTCTCGAGTTGCCCGCATACCGCGGGCGGCGCGAACGGGTCGCGCGCCCAGACGAAGCGCGTGCCCTGGTGGACTCGCTTCCGGAGGTCGATCGCGCGGTTTGGGCGACCGCCCTATACGCGGGGCTGCGGCGGGGCGAGTTGCGCGGCCTGCGCTGGCGAGATGTGGACTTCGAGACTGGACTTATTCGTGTGGAGCGTGGCTGGGACGACCGCGTCGGCCCGATCGCTACCAAGAGCCGCGCCGGGGAACGGCGCGTGCCGCTGCCCGCCCCGCTGCGGGTCTATCTGCTCCGCCACAGACTCTGGCAGAACCCCGGTGCTGAACTGGTGTTCGCGAACCGGACGGGCGGGCCGCTGTCATCTGACGCATTAGTTCGCCGCTCACGACGGTCATGGTCGTCCGCCGGTTTGGCGCCGATCGGGCTGCACGAATGTCGGCATACCTACGCGTCGTTCATGATCGCCGCTGGGGTAAACGCGAAGGCGCTGTCTACCTATATGGGCCATTCGACGATCACGATCACGCTCGATCGCTACGGCCATCTGATGCCCGGCAATGAGGGCGAAGCCGCAGGGATGCTCGCCACTTATTTAGAGCGTGAACGAGGGTGATGAGATCCCGCTTCGCTTGGACGCTGGCTATGCCAACGGTTCGGCTCGTACGTGAGCGCGCCAGCAGGCCGTATAGAAGTGTTCAACCGCACCGCGGCGGGGCTCTTCGCCGACGAGCGTGATCGCGTCGAGCTTCTGCAGCACCTGAAAGTGGTACGACACGTTGCCGAGCGGTTCACCGAGTTCATCCGCTACCGACTTCGGTGACCGCGGTTGGTCGGCCAAGATTCGGAGGATTTGGCTACGCAGGGGGTGTGAGCAGGCCTGTGCGACGACGTGTTCTGGAATCTCATGCATCGCTGCGCCCAGGTTCGGCTGTCCGATGAAGACGCGACGACCTTATTTCAGCGCGACCGCGCAGGGTTTGCTGTTCAAAGGTGCGATCGTTGCTTGTGTCGACCGGATCGCCGCCACGAGTCTGCAGCCAGCACGATGCCGCTGACTGGTCGCAACGGACGACGGCGCGGGACGGATCAAAGGTGGCGCCAGCGGTGCGCTGGTCTGCTTTACCCCACTGGCGACGACGTTGGTTGCGCGCGCTTGCAGCGGACGGCTCACGTTTGCCTCGGCCGTCAGCGGACTGCGAGGTCCCGTCTCCACGCGCTCGGGTGTACCGGAGGGTGGTCGCGCCTAGAATGACCCCTGAAAGCCATGTCTGATCATTCCGCCACCGTGACGGCAGCATTGGAGCAGCTCGCTGGCAGCCGGGACGCGACAGAGCTGCTCGATGTCGTTGTCGAGCTGCGACAGGATCCGGCTGCAGCGGAGTCGGTCGACCAGTTGCGGCGGTCGTTCGGTCAGATGCGAGTTCCGGTGGAGAAGACGATTTCCGATCTCGGCGGGACTGTGACGGGAGAGGCTTGGATCAACCACACGTTGCGCGCTCAGGTTCCCGCTCGAGGCGTCTCCGAGCTCTCGCGGGTCGGCACCGTTCGAGCGTTGGACGTCCCGCACCAGCTCGAAGCTGACTAAGACAGCAAAGAGGCTGGGTCGATCAGGCCTTGTCCCTGCTCGTCGACCACGGCGCCGGCCAGCGGGCTGCACGCGGCCAGCAACTTTTGGCGCTGCTGGTCTGGCGTCAGCGTGGGATGGCGCTGTAGGAGCAGAGCGAGCAGTCCGGTTACGTGCGGGGCGGCGTAGCTGGTGCCGGCACCGACGTCTCCGACTCCGCCGCCGACGGTCAGACCGATGAGGCCTTGCGCCAGCGTGCCTCCGGGAGCTACGAGATGTGGTCGATGTCGTCCGTCGGTGGTTGGGCCGCGGCTGCTGTAGTCGGCGATGACGGCGCCGGCTTGGTCAGTCGCGCCGACAGCGATGACCCCCTCGGCGTCTGCGGGGGTCGTGAGCGTCGCCGCAGCGGGTCCTTCGTTGCCCGCGCTCTTGACGATCGTGAGTCCGAGTCGCCATGCCGTGTCGCACGCACGGGCTTCGCGTGAGGTGCCGTCTCCGTTAGGTCCGGCTCGCCAGGAGCAATTGATCACCCTGATGCCGTCCTCGAGGGCGTGTTGGATCGCCAGGGTGCCTCCGAAGTCGTCGCTGTTGAGCCCGCTCACAGTGGCTAGCACTTTGTAGTTGTAGATCGTGACGTCTGGCGCGACGCCGGTGAACGCGTCGCTGTTAGCGCCGACGAATCCGGCCACCGCCGTGCCGTGAGAATCGGGAACGTTGAACGGTTCCCGGGTGTAGTTGCGCCGATGGATCACCCGATCTTTCAGGGCTGGATGTCCATCGGCGACCTCTGAATCGATTACACCGACGGTGACCCCTGCGCCGGTGAGCGACTGTGCGGCCCGGACGCTGGCAACCGCGTCGAGGATCACGTTGTGCGTGACCGTTTCCGCCTGAAGTTGCCGGGGGACGTCGATCCGCTGGACGGCCGAGTCACTTGCGATGTCAGCCAGCACGGTCGCGTCGGAGTCAGCGCGGACGGTGTGATTGAGCCAGCAGGCCTGGACAGGCCCAGTCGTCACACCGGTTGCCTCACCACGCGGTGCTAGTGCCGTGGTTGAGCGTTCGATGTGATCTCGGATCGTGCCGATCGATTGGTAGAACTGCTCGCGCGCGGCCTCGATGCCAGCCTGGCGCACGGCCGGCGTGAGTGACTCCGTCACGCCCTGCTCTTCGGAGGTTCGCTCGACCCTCTCCCTGATCCGCTCCGCGAGTTCTTCCTCGCGGGGTGTCGAGAACTCGACTACGGCTCCGACGGTCCCGATGGCGCCTCTCGCGCTCGGTACGTGTCCTTTCGCGAGTTCCTCCAAGCGGTAAGAGAGGCGGAATGCTCCGAAGCCGCCGGTGCTAGCGCCGCCGCCTCCCGACACCTGGGACTCGGAGATGACCGCGACGCAGAATGCGTCGGAGGCTTTGCGCTCCAGTGCCGAGCCGAGGCGTTCGCGAGTCGCTCTTCGCGCGTACTCAACGAGCTCGTCGCGAGCGGGGTCGTCAGGAGCGGCCACCGAGTCTTCTCCGATCGATGAATAGCAGCCCGGTCGCGCCAGCAGCCGCCTCGGCTGCGTCCTTGGCGTCCTTCGCCTCGAGGAACACCCCGACACCAACCAGCGCTAGGCCGACCGCCATCAGAACGATCCCGATCCGATAGCGCTGCTCCACCAACTCGAGCGTCTTGTTGAGTTGCTCGAGGATCTTCGCCACGTCGATTGATTCTTTTCCCGGCTCTGGCTTGACCTCAGGCTTCTCGAACTTCCCCAGCAGCACGAGGACGACACCAACGAGAGTGACTACGAGCCCGGCTATGAAGAACGCCGTGGACACCTATTCCTCCTCTGTTCGGATCGCGTAGAGCGAAGGTTCATGGACTCGCCTCGAGGAGGGCGGTCGCAACGCACTTGCCGATTGGCGGCTCGCGCAGGGCGAAGACTCCGAGCGGCGCCATGGCTTGCTGAAACGTCATGAGGCTCGGACCCCGGCGGCCATCGATCAAACCTAATCGAGTAATGAGGGTTCGTGCAAGTCCAGGCGTCCAGACAGCCCCACACCGACAGAGCAGGGACGAACTTCGGGCCGGGAGATGAGTCCGCGACGCGCGGCGCCGGCGGCTCGGGGCCTTGCTCAAAAGGCGGGCAGGTGACCGGCGGATAGTGCAGGCGGAGATATCAACAGTCCGGGTTTCGGTATGTGCTGCGCAAAAGCTGACCCCGTGTGCGGGTGACCTCTCTCCCAACCGGCTCGAAACCATCCGGGATCGCACGAAAGCCCCTATCTGTTGGAGGGATGCGCAGGTCCTTTGTCAGAGCGACGGCACTGAACGAGAAGGGGGCGCTGCGTCCGTCCTCGGGCGTGCTGACCTCGAATTTCGTCGAGGCGTCGATGTTCCAGGTGCGCCCGGTCTGGCTTACGCTCTGGAAATACCAGCGGTCGTCCGGCAGCAACGCGACGACCGCGACGACACGCTGACGATCCACGGTTCCCGATCGGCCGGTCAACTCGGCATTGACGAAGCCGGCGTCCGGTATCCCTTTGACAGTGCAGATCCCTGGACGAAGCGGACCGGCGGCCGTTGTCACGGCCGTGGTGTCCGTGGTCTTGCTGGCAGCGCTGCCGTCGTCGTCGCGCAACGCGACATAGGCGCCTGCCAAGGCTGCGATGCCAACGGCGAGCACGCCAAAGGCCCAAATAAGGGTCTCCGCGCGCGAGCGCGACTCTTCTCGGCGGCCGTTAGGAGGCTCTTCCACGTGACCCTGCCAACTAGGCAAACCGCTCGGGCGGCCCGATGAGCAAAACCCCGGAGAGAATCGCGACCCACTTCACCGGCACACCTCCCATGATCCGCGCTCAGCGTGATCGCGTTGCGGCGACTGGAGCGCGACACCCTCGCCTCGCCAGCGACGCTCCCACAGTCAGACTCCGCAGTCAAGGTTCGCTGACCAAAAGCTGGCGCCGCGGGCGAGGCGCAGGCCCGCGGGTCGGGGTCGGTTGTCCAGATTCCCTCGCGTTCCTTGGCGTGCCAATCGTGCGGTCGACGCGCCCAGCCATCGGGATAGCGCCGATCGAGTAGGGCGAACGCACCGCGCCAGTCGCTCTGTGCTGCGCTGCGGCGGATGAGTCCGACAGCGCGGACCCCGGCCACGGGTGATCTGAAGTAGCCAGCCGACTCAGGGGCGGACGTTCCAGGCGTAGCCGGGTTTAGGCGCTCGTACAGCTGGCGTCGCGGAGTGCACCCGGGCCGCGAGGATCGACCGAGGTCGCGCGCCTACAGGGCCGGGCACAGCGAACCTGTGCCCTCATGCCAGTGGTGACTGGAGTCGTGACAGGGTCTACTGATTAGACTAAACCTGTTGAGCGATTCCCAGGCACGTATGCGAAGCCGCGAACTGTTTCTCCTCTTCGTAGCCGCGGTGACCATCGCGGCAGTCGATCTCGTAGTCCTCAACCGGCAACACCCGACTCAGGGACAACGAGCTGCGTGTCTCAGTCAGTACGAACCTGCGGCGGCGGAGTGGCAGCAACGGTGCGCGGGCGAATTCGACGGTCCACAGGGGACGCGCTGAACCCCTCGTCTCGTAGTACAGCTGCTTCAGGTCCGGCGGTTTGGGAACGACGCTTCGTTGTCTGCTCGTGGTAGCGGTGCCCTAAACCATGTCGACGTCCGAGAGCGCCTCGCGCTCGACGATTGGCAGGTCGATGCCTTCGCCTGATACGGCGGGACCTAGTTAGACGCGATGAGCTTGGTGCCGGCGATCCCGCCCCGCCGCCACACGCTGGGACGTCGGGTTGGCCCGCGCCCAGCGAGGGAGGCCGGTGTGCTCGGCAGAAGGCGTCGTCTCGAGGCATCTAGAGATGCTGGTGGAACCACTCGTACGCGGCCTCGTCAAACCCGGTGCCTGCCCAGGCTTGACCGGTCACTTCAATCACCAGCAGCTCGTCTGTCTGATCGATCTGGCGTTTCAGCCGATCCCGCGCCTGCTTCGGGCCCAAGTCGGTGCGGACGATCCACGTCGAGTCGAGACAGTGCCGCCACCCGCCGAGCTCCTTGATCGTTGAGATCAGCCCCGCGTAGTCCTGACCGGGGCGATTCAGGTCGTAGCCGATCAGCAAGGTTCGCATGAGACCTCCTGTCAGGTAGAAGGCTTGGGCGGGCGTCTAAACGCCCGCCCCGTGCCTCCTTACTCGTCCTCGATAGCGGCGCCGGCGATGTGCTGTCGTGCCCGCTCGGCAGCTTGCCGAGCGCTCCAGCGCGTCGTGTATGACTCGCCCGAGTCGGCCGTGATCCTGCCGTTGCCCGACTTCAGCCGCCAGCGATAGCTATCGCTCGCGTCCTTATAGACGGTGAACGTCCACATGGAGAGACCTTTCGTCTCGTTGGTCCGGAGCGAGGAGCATAGCACCAGCTAACAACGCTTTCAGAACTCTTCATGAAAGCGGTGTCATGGGCGCCTAACTGAGCCGCCACGAGACGGTGGCAGCGACGACGCTGGTATGCGTTGGCGTAGGACCTTGAGCAGCTCGGCGAGGGGCGCGCGGAGCGGATGAGCCTGCTCGAGCTCGTAACCGCCTGCGACTTCGGTCAGCAAGCCAGCCTGGACCAGAACCGCGACGTGGCGGGAGGCACTGTTCTTTGGACCCAGACGGGCCGCTGCGGCGAGCTGCTGGGAGGTCCACGTCCGAGAGCCACCGGTGACCACCGCCTCGAGCAAGCGTCGCTTGCCGGCGCCGCCAAGAAACCAGTCAGGAAGGCGATCCAGACTCCGGGGCACGATCACCGGATACGTCCTGGGAGGATAATATCCTCCCAGTGGTCGATGTTCATCCCACCTCGTGAAAGCGGTACCATCGAACCCATGCAGCAGCGCATGCGAAAGCATGCAAAACAGGGGTTGCTCTTGGGCCGCGAGGAGGGGCAGCAAGCGCGTCACGAGATCGAGCGGGCGATTGCAGAACAGGCTCCTGGGACGCCTATCGCGCTGGACTTCGACGGGATTAAGTCCGTCAGCGTTCCCTTCGCTGATGCGCTGCTGGTGCCGCTTCTAAGCAATCGATTGACCGGCTACTACGAGGACCACCCATTCCTCGTCATCAATGCGAGTGAGGATGTCGCTGAGACCCTACGCGCGACGCTCGAGCGCCGCCGCCTCTTCATCCTGTCGCTCCCGAGGCCCACACAGCTACTCGGAGCTGAGCGAACCCTGGAAGAGACGATGCGAGCGGCAGACAAGCTAAGCCCCTTCAACATCAACCAACTCGCCGAAGCTCTGGGGCTCAGCCAGCAAGCCACGAACAACCGCGTCAAGGAGTTGCTCCGCAGCGGAGCGATGTCACGTCGGCGTATCGAGCGGCCGCGAGGCGGAAAAGAATTCGTGTACGAAGTGCCGAAGACCGAAGCGGCGGTTAGGAAGGGACGCGCAGGAAAGAGCAGCGGCACCGCGTCACAACGCCCAGTGCGGCACATTGTCGCTGCGTAACGGAGAGGGCGCAGCCGCGTAGCCCGCGACGCGAGGCGCGGACGTCTCGCCGCGCGGATCAACCGACTCACAGCCGAACCCGTCGCAGGCTAGCGTCGAGCAGCAGCGGCTACTCGCCCGCGTCGGCTAGGCCGGCCCGGTCACGCGATGTATGGGTGAGGCTGGGGGGGTACCGGACCCCATAGGTGAGTTCCCGGGGATGAGAAGTCCGTCGTCCGAGGTGATGTCGTAGTACTCGTGGAACTGCAGCCGCGCTTTCTCGGCGGGGTAGCCGTCGTTCAGACACATGACCGTGGCCTCGAGTCCCTCCGGCGAATCGGCTCGGCCGCAGCCGGCCCCATCTCTGGGTCGGTCACTAACCGACCGTCGGGATCGCGCCTGAACCCCCGTCGGCACACCACCCAGCGCAACGTCTTCTCCCACGGGCCGGACCTGGGCCACTGCCCAGTTGGATTTCACACGGTCGAGCCCACCCGGCTGACGCACGGGACGGCGATCAGTACGTGTGGACGCGAGCTATTCGTATCCCGGTGTGAAGTATCCGACGCCGGCCTTGGTCGTTGGGACGACGTTTGAGATGGCGCTCACTTCGGTGACGTCGTCCCACCAGGTTGGGCTGGTTCCTTGTGCCGGCGAGAAGCTCGCGGCCATGCTTCGCCCGTTGTGGTCGAGCGTAACGTTGTCGAGGTCCAGCGTTGCTGGCGGGTTGGCAACCGAAGTCGAGTCGTAGACCGAGAACCCTGAGCACTGACCGTTGGTCAGTTCGACTTCGACGTCCCGCATCTCCATCACGTTCATGCCGTTGGCGCTTTGCTCACGGTGATCGGTGAAGATGCCGGCGTAGGTCGTTCGGCCGGTGAAGCGGTCGATGCCGAGCTCAGTGGGCCCAGCCCAGCCCTGTACGAGATCGGGGTGGGGGTGGGGCGGGGCGGGGACGCAGGTGGACAGTGGTTCTGTGTAGGCGCCGTGGATTTCGTCTACGCGGACATTCTGTATGTGCAGCTTCGACCCGGAGGTCGCGGTTCCGTAACTGATGCCGTCTGTTAGGCCGGACCCTCTTAGCCGAACCCCTTCGATGTGCGCCGTGCCGGTCCAGTTCGCGAGGTAGATGCCGCGCTTCGCGACGTTTTCCTGAGGCGTGCCGCCGATGTTGACTTCGCCGCCAATCAGCTTGATGTCGTTGCAGCCGTTGATCTTGATCGGACCTGTCACGGCTTGATTAGGCAGGTTGACTGTGCAGTCGTTGCTACCGCCGTTGTATTCGCCACCTGTCGTCGCAACGGAGATGGTCTGGGGCGTTCCCTGGTCAATCGTCGGCGGGGCCCACTTCAGTTTCTTGTCCGTCGTGAACGTGCGAACCGTGGGGGTGTCGTACCAGCCGGTAGTGGTGTTGGAACACGTGCTGCCGGTTTCCTTGCGGACCTGGAGCTTGAACCAGTACTGGGTCTGGGGGGTCAGCCCTGAAGCCGTGTGGGCGATCGAGTTTCCGTCCGCGCTGTCGTCGAAAGGCCCGACCCCAGCCCACGTCGGCCAAGCCTGAACATTGCTTGAAAAGCTCGAGTTCGTCGCGGTGAGGAAGTGGTAGCACCACTTGTCTCCTGGTTCGATATCGCCGTCTTCTGAGGTGGCGTTCAGTTGCGCGGAAGTCGCGGTTACGTTGGTCGCTGGTGCCGTGTCGCAGGCCGCGATCGCGAGGGCGACGACCGGTAGGAGAAGCCACAGACGATGTGTCGTGGACCTGTCGTGTTCCCGGCGTCCCATGCTGCCTCCTTGGAGCTACGTGACGATCAGTGCGACGCTTCCAGATTCGAGTCGCCTAAGTCAAGCTGTGCTGAGCAAAGACTAAGTTCGGTGTCGGTATGTGGCTCCGAAGGTGTGCGCCGGCCCGAGGCCGCCTAGGCGCCTGTGCTACTGCCTCCGACTTCTCGCCTCGCTGGAGAGAAGCTCGCCGTCGGGTGCTAAGGCGCGCGTTGTCAGGCCGCGCTCTCGAGACGTCCGTCTACGGGAACTTGGCGTCGGCTCGTCATGCGGCGTTGCCTGTCGGATCGATCGGGGTTTCGGTTCAGGCACGTCGTTGCTACACAAAACTCTGGGTTGCGCACCGCATTGCATGCGAGGTGCTGATCGCCAGGGGCGCTGCTGGTAGCAGCCTGGGTCTGATCAGTCAATACACCGGGGAGCCAGGAGCGGTCCTCAGCGTGATCAGTTCCCCGGAAGCGCGTCCGCCGTAATTAGCGTTGCCTGGCGGCGTTGGGTTGCGGTTCTGCCTACGCCAGGGACCAGCGCTCGGCGCTTGGGTCACCGGCTTTCATCGAACTGGGCACGTGGCCTTGATCTCCGTTGATCCATGCGAGCGTGCCTGCCACGACGAGGCCGGCGCCAACGATCAGCCAGACAAGCTCGCGGCGTTCCGTGCGCGCCCTATCCGCGCAAAACGTTTCGTCGTTGGTCTGCGAGACCGGTCGTCATCGACGGCCACGCTGGCCGGCAACGCGCGGCTAGGAGCTCCGATGCCCGAGGGTGCCAGCGTGGGTCCCGAACTCGCCGAGGTCGAGGCCCTTGCCGTCCGCGTAGGCGGTCCCCGGGATTGTCGAGGAAGTCGATGTCGGCTGGGATCTCGATCGAAGCGGCCCTGCGCTCTTCCAAGCTTTCCGTTCCCGGCTCGTCTCGCCGCGGGCCGCGGGCGCCTCGACGTCAGCGCCCGGGCACGCGGTCACGGGATGTATGGGGTGAGGCTGGGGGTTTCGATGAAGCGGATCCGGTTGTGGCGTACCGGGAAGCCCTAATCGCAAGCGCTGACGAGATGCATCTCGCCACCCTTGGCGGCCTTGTCGCTGATGGAGGGCGAGGTCGGTCTCCATCTGGGAAGGGGCGAGTGCGGCCTCAGAGAGCTTTGTGTCGGATGCCGGCGAATTCGCCAGGTAGGTGTGGTCGTTGTCTCGTGATCGTGCTGTGTGCTGGAAGGTTTGTGAGGAGGCGCGCGGCGTATGCGACCGTGTCGACCTGGTCGTCGTGAGCGGCGTTTGGGAAGGCGATCAGTTCGTCTTCCCATTCGGCCAGCCAGTCGGCGCGGCGCGGGTGGAAGACGCGATGCTCGTCATACCTGGCCAGTGCGACAAGCGCGCGCGAGAGCTTGTCCTTGTCGGGCCGAAGCCGACGGATCGG
>JAFGIS010000375.1 GCA_016929495.1 Polyangiaceae bacterium
GATCTTCCTGGCCGGCATCGTGGGCGTTCCCTGGCAAGACATCGCGACCGACGAGGCGCTGACGGATCCGGCGGTGATGGCGTATCTGAGCGCCGACGAGATCGGAACACGCGGCATCTGGGACGACATCGTGGGCGATCCCACCGCGAGCCCACCGGTCCGCCCGCTCGACCCATTCATGATCGAGTCGGTGGACCCCCGCGAGGGGACGAACCCACGCACGAACGTGGACATCACCCCGCCCCAGACCGGGCCGGGGGGTAACGCGATCAACGGGCACGAGGTCCTCATCGCAAACAACGGCGACTTGCAGTACGCGTGCATCTTCCCGCTGGCCACGCCACGTGACTGTTCGGTGGTACAGCCCGGGCAAGGCTGCGACTGTACGGAGCTCTCCAGCCCAGAGAACCGGCCGCTCTGCGACGGGACCACGCAGGTCTACGCCAAGGCGTATCCCGCCACGCGCATCCTGCAGGTGCTTCAGGCGTATGGCTCCAACTCGGTGGTCGCCTCCATCTGCGCGAAGCAGCCATCGTGCGACGATATGAGCGACGTCAACTGCGGCTACAACCCGGCGATGAGCGCCGTGCTCGACCGCATGGTGCCGGCGCTGCAGATCCCGTAGCCCAGGTGGCAGGCCCGAGCAGCTGGGCGACTCACTCGGCTTCGTCGAAGCGGTGGCGGTCCGTTCCGACACCATGTACCTCGGGGGAACACGCGCCATCAATGCGCTCGTGCAAGCGACGCGGGTTCTGCCCGTCGTGCCTGGGTCGTCGAATGGCTGATACCGCCATCCACCTCGAGCGCGCCGTCCTGCCCGCCGTGCCCATCCGCCACTGGATCTGCTCGCTGCCCTGGGGCCTGCGCGCGTTGCTCGGCTACGACCGCAAGCTGTGCTCCGAGGTGCTCAGCGCCTTCGTGGGGGAGATGTTCCGGTCGCTACGCCGCCGCGCCAAACGTCGGCTCGGTCTCGCCAGTGTCGCTGGCGCTTATCCGGGCGCCGTCGCAGCCGTTCACCGAGCGGATGGCGCCCTCCGGCTGAACGTCCACTTCCACGTGCTCGGGCTCGATGGCGTGTACGTGCGCGACGACCTGGCCGGCGCTCTGGTCTTCCACCCGCTGCCCGCGCCGACCCAGGCCGAGGTCGTCGACGTGGCACGCCGCACCGCAGCGCGCATCGAGCGCATCCTGCGCAAGCACGGTCGCTCCCTCGACCCCGAGCTCGCCAACGACGACCCGCACCCCGTCGACCTCGATGACCCCGCCGTCGCCGCCTGCTACGCCGCCGCCGCCCGGGGCGTCGGCATCACCGGCGACCGCGCCGGCCAGCCCACGCTTCGCCTGATCTTCCCCGAGGACGTTCCGGACCGCATCGCTGGCCCGCCCGAATTCGATGAGCCGGTGGCCGAAGTACGCGGGGTCAACGTACACGCCAAGCAGATGATCGACGGGCGGGACAGGGTGCGCGTAAAACGACTCTGCTGCTATGTCACCCGCCCCCCGCTGGCCCAGGACCGCCTGACCCGCCGCTCCGATCGATGTGCGGATGAACCTCGCGCTCAGCCCAGCGCAGCGCTTCGGGCATCGTGGGGTCGAGGGGCGGCATGGTGGCACCGAGGTCGATTCGCCCTCCTTCCAGCAGGTAGACGGCCGTGGTCTCGACCCCGAGCAGCCGTGCCGTACCTTCGGCAATGATCTGATTCAGGCGCTCGAGGTCGAGGGTCGTGGTGAGGGCCTGGGTGAACTCGAGCAGCAGATTTTGCTCCGCCTCATAGCGAGGCGACCCCGGCTCTGTACTCGCCCCCGCCTCCCGGTCGTCCCTTGCTTCACTCATGGCCGCACCCCGTCCTCGATCGACGGACGCTCCATTCTAGCTCGCTGGCGACGGGGTTGGGGTGGAACGTGCGCGGTGATGGTAGCCGTGCGCCGATCAGCCCGGAAAGGCGGGGCGCCGCTGATCTTCGTTCCCGGGTTCTGCGCGGGCCCGCGGCAGCAGCATTCGAAGCTGGCGACTCTGGTTCATACTTCACGTGGCGTCTCGACGGACCTCGACGGCGCGCCCCGGCGCATGGTTTGCAGCGCTGGGGCTGGCTGCCATCCGGACCGCCGAGGCCGGGTCCTGCGGCCCGGCCTCTCGGGCAGAAGGCTGCGATACTCGATCACCAGGGATGAACATTTCCATTTGGCACAGAACTGCCCGACCGCTCTCTGGAATATGGCTTGACGTCCTTGAGTGACGGAGATGTCGTTGGTACCCGCAACCAAGGAGGGGTTCATGACTCCAGTGAGAATGGCGCTGCAAGTGTGTCTGACTGTGGTTCTGCTGATCGGGGCGTTCTCCGGGACTGCGTTTGCGCGTGAGGAGGTCGTCGACGGCGTCACCCAGGCGTTCGACGCGAGTGATGTGCTCGACTGATCCTACCCCGATTTTGGAGACACCCCAGAAAGCGCGTACAAACGCGGGGAGTGTCCCATGGTCAAGAAGAAGAATCGACGAGGGCGTAGGAAGTTCACCACGGAGTTCAAGGCTGAGGCAGTTCGCCTCGTTGAGGTCGGAGGCAAGTCCATCCCTCAGGTTGCCCGAGAGCTCGACCTGACGGAGAGCTCGCTCCGCAACTGGGTGGAGCAGGCTCGCTCGGAGAAGCAGGGAGGGCTGACTGCAGACGAGCGGATGGAGCTCACGCGGCTTCGTCGTGAGGTGAAGCGACTCGAGATGGAGCGGGAAATCCTAAAAAAAGCGACGGCCTTCTTCGTCAAGGAAAACTCCTGAGATACGAGTTCATCCGGGCGGAGAAGGCCAACTTCCCGATCACAGTCATGTGCAGAGTCCTCGAGGTCTCCACGCAGGGCTACTACGCCTGGGCGAAGCGCGAGCCGTCGAAGAGGGCCAAGGCCAACCTCCGCCTCGTGGCGGATATCAAGTCCATCCACGTCGGTAGTCGCCGCACCTACGGCGCGCCCCGTGTTCGGGCCGAGCTCGTCGCGCGGGGGCAGCAGGTCGGTAAGAACCGGGTCGCGCGTCTGATGCGCCAGGAGGGCGTCCAGGCGCGGCGCAAGCGGAAGTTCCGGTGCACCACGGACTCCAAGCACAACCTGCCGGTCGCCCCGAACGTCCTCCAGCGTGACTTCGAGGCGGATGCGCCGAACCAGGCGTGGGTGACCGACATCACGTACGTCTGGACCCTGGAGGGCTGGCTGTACCTGGCCGCCATCCTGGACCTGTTCTCGCGCCGCGTGGTGGGCTGGGCCATGTCGGCGTCCCTCGACCGCGGGCTGGCCCTGGACGCGCTGCACATGGCGCTCCAGGGCCGCCAGCCGCCCCCTGGGCTCGTCCACCACTCCGACCGTGGCTGCCAGTACGCCAGCCACGACTACCGCGACGTGCTCGAC
>JAFGIS010000376.1 GCA_016929495.1 Polyangiaceae bacterium
CCTGCGAGGGCTCGGAGCCCAAGGTCGTCGACTGTGAAAGCCTCGAGGACGATTGCATGACCTGTGGCTGCAAGGACTGTTCGCAGGAATACGGGAACTGCACGGCCAGTGTCGGTTGCCGGAGGATACGCAACTGCGTCGAGAGCCACGGGTGCGACCTGGATAGCTCGAGCGCGCAGAGCTGCGACTCGTCCGACGCGTGCGGAGATATCGTCGACGCGAACGGCGGACCGGAGGGCATGGCCAAGAAGCTGTTCGACCGGCTTGCTGACTGCGCCCTCAAGGCCGACTGTCCATGCAAGGACAGGAGCTGTACCGCGGCGTTCAGCTGCGAGGGTTGCGGCGACTGCATGTCCACCTGCATGTGCGAGGGCAAGAGCGACACCGAGTGCAAGAGTCAGTGCGCGACTCCCTGCTCGAGTGACGACAACTGCAAGGGGTGCAAGGACTGCCTGTCCGACTGCACCTGCCGCGGCCAGAGCAAGGCGACGTGTCAAGAGCAGTGCGATGCCGAGAAATGCTCGTCCCACCAGGACTGCGGCGCGTGTCCAGACTGCGTCTCGAAATGCGTCTGCGAGGGGGACAGCGAGGCCCATTGCCAAGATCAGTGCACCATCAGCTCCTGCTCGCAGGACGACGGCTGCGCTGGCTGCCCCGACTGCGTGTCCACCTGCATGTGCGAAGGCGGCAGCGAGTCAGAATGCCAAGACGTGTGCGCCTGCCTGCAAGGCGACGACTGCGCGAGCTGCCCCGACTGCGTATCCACGTGCATCTGCAACGGGGGTAGCGACTCCGAATGCGAAGACCAGTGCGGCGCGGGCTCCTGCTCGCAAAGCGACGAGTGCATGAACTGTCCCGACTGCATGTCGACTTGCACGTGTCTGGGTGGATCCGAGTCGGAGTGTCAGGACCTGTGCAGCTGCGTGTACGAAGTCGACGGCTGCGCGGGTTGCGCGGACTGCATGACCGAGTGTCGGTGCAACGGCTACACGGACAGCGAGTGCGACGTGAGCTGCTCGACCGTGTCGACGTGTTCGGCCGACAACGGATGCCAGGATTGCTCGACCTGCGTGGAAGAATGCCGGTGCAAAGGCGGGACCGTCACCGCTTGCGCGCGTCAGTGCGGCGGCACGATCCGCAACGAGAACTGCGATCCGGGCGGGAGTTGCACGGACTGCGGGACCTGCGTGACGAGATGCACCTGCAAGGGCGGAACAGCCAAAGCGTGCATGAACGAATGCGGCATGCCGGTCTGTCCCACCGGATGCGACTCGTGCGAGACCTGCATGGATGAATGCGAATGCAACGGATCCCCGCTGGACGCCTGCCTCGAGAGCTGCGTGGGCAGCAGCTGTGCCGGCCTCGACCTGCCGGCGTGTGACGACTGCACCTGCAGGAACTGCACCGCAACGTTCGCGCGCTGCTGGGAGGACTTCGGCTGTCAGTACATCGCGCAGTGCATGGAGGACACCGGCTGTCGGGGGGCGTCTTGCTTCACGACGGACTACTGCTTGGATGTAGCCGAGCTCGCTGGCGGCGTCTCCGGGCCGTCCGCCGCGCTCGCCGAACAACTCGTGCTGTGCCGCGACCTGTCGGAATGCGATTGCGCCAGCACGGCAATGCCTCTTCCCGCCGACTAACCTGCGGCGACGGGGACGCTCGCCCAGTTCGAGACCGTCGAATTCTGGGGTGAATCACGGAGACGTGGCACTGGGGCCGCCAGCGCAAGCCCGCGCGTCCATGCAGCACCGGAATCCGGTCGAGTAGTCGTGGTAGTTCGGCTGGTGGCCGATCGTGGTGAAACCGCAGCCCTCGCCGTGCTGCTTGTACGTGCTGAAGAAGCCACCCATGAAGATGCCGTTGCCGGAACGCTTCCCGAGCCGACTCCGGATCCCGTCCGTGAGCGGCATGTAGGAGGCAATGTGAACGTCGACCGGCGTGCTCACCCACTCGTGCAGATTGCCGACCATGTCGTGCAGGCCGTAGTCGTTGACGCAGGCCGCATACTCCCCGGTTTTGGCCAGAAAGCCTGGCTCCTGGTCGAGCCGGGGGTTGTTGAAGTGCTCGTCGTACTTCCACGCGTGCGGATCACGACCGAACCACTTGGACAACAGGTGAGGCTTTGCCGAATTGCACTTGCCGGGCTCCATGGTCTGCCCGTACGGGTACGCCGTGCGCTTCGGCCCGCGACAGGCGGCGAACCACTCTTCGAGCGTGCACAGCCGCTTGCCGGCGTTCGTGCACGCGCTCTGGGCTTCGAACCGGTCGACGTACGCCTGCGGCAGCACCCCGGGCACCGATTGCGCTTCGTATCGGACGCCGCGCTCGGGCCGCTGCGCGTGCGGGTGCGCCACCAGGCCGGCGTCTGCGTCCCGGGTGACCAGGATCGCTTCCCAGCGATCCACACACACGGCACCGACGAGGGCCATCTCGCTGGGACAGGGTGTCCGCGGCGCCGGAGACGACTCGACGGAAGGCGACTGGAGCGCGGCTCGCTGGGCCGCGGCTCGTTTCGGTGTCGGCGCTGAGGCTGCCGGGGACGCCGGCGTTCCCGAGCGTTGCTTCGGGTGGACCGGGCTCGAGCAGCCCCATGGCGCCGGGCAGGCCAGCGCGATCGTGCACAACAGAACGCGAGCCGACCGAAGCGCCACGCCCGTTTTCGTCACGGTGTCCCTCGCATGCCGTCTGCCAGCTCCTCGACCGCGGCGACGATCCGTTCGGTGTTTCGGCCGTCGGCGCCGAGCATGTGCCGATCCAGAAAAGCGCGCGCGGCGGCCTGACAGCAGCTGGGCTCGTCCAGGGCGCGGTCGAGCTCGAGCAGTAGCTGCTCGAACGAGCGCGCCAGTAGCCCCCCGTGGTCCTCCGGAGGCAGTTTCCAGATGAACCGCGCGCTCTCGACCTTTCGGATCCGGGGCCCGAACACGGTGTGTTGGCGCCAAAGAAACGCTTCGTCGGCGTTTCGCACCGGGTAGGCGTGAATCGTCGGGCGGAGCGTGGCGTAGAAGAGGTTGGCGATGCTGCTGTAGTTGGTGACGAGCACGTCCGCGATCTGCAGATCCAGGTAGTTGTCCGGCGCTTCGTCCTTGAACTTCACGAGTACCCGCTCGCGCTGCTCGCCGAGCGAGCGCAAGAAGCGCACGTAGCCGGGGTCGAAGCGGTAGGAATCGTGGAATCGCAGGATGACGTTGGCACCACGCGCCAGCACGTGGCCGATGAGCTGCACGAAGAGCTCGCGATCGCTGCCCCAGTGGGCGAACACTTCGCTATAGTGCCACGTCGGCGCCACGAGCACCGTGGGGCGTGCGGTCACGTCGAACGGGTAGGCATCGCGGACTTTGCGGCGGTCGAGAGGCTCGCGCAGATCGTCGTGACTCGCGGCGCCGAGCTCACGGATGTTGTCCGCATGGATTCGGCTCACTTCGCTTCGGTGCTGCTTGTCCCACGGGCCGAACGCTTGCCAACGGAAGCGCGCGTTCGGCTGCTTGGCGCTGCCCCAGGCGCGCGCGATCGACGAATGCAGCCATCCGAGCTCGTGTTCGTCGTTCGGACCCTTCCACCCGAAGCCGTGCCAGAGCGCCAACCCGGCGGGCGAGCTGGCCCTGAGCGGCACGCGGTTGTCGAAAATCGTGACCTCCGGTGCGTAGCCGATCCTCCCGAGCACGTGGTGCCACGGCCGGCGCCGAACGAGCGTCGCCCGAACGGGCAGCAGATGGTTGACCGGCTCGCGCAGGAAGCCGTCCGGATCGCCGAGCACCACACTGACGTCGAAACCGGGGCGCTCGGCGAGTCGCCGGGTGAAGCTCCACAGGTCCGCTCCGAAGGTCGTGGGCCAGACCAGAACGCGCGTGGGAGGCATCGGGCGAGACAGTAGGGCGTCCTGGGTGCGCGCGCCACTTTGCTCTGCACCGCTGGGGTCGAGCGCCAGCAGCGGCCAGAACCCGAGCGATTGCGCGGACGGGAACCGCTGTAGTGAGCAGGAGCACCCGCCTTCCGCTCCGGACTCTGGCGGCAAGCAGGACGGAGTCTGTCGGGCTTCTAATGCTGTGGGGCGTCCGTCCGTTTGTTGCTTGGGACCCGCCTATGAAATCCACTCTGCTCTGGTCAGCTCCGATGGTTTGCCTGCTCGCCGCTTGTGGCACCCAGCCGGTGCGCTCTGCTGCGAGCGCACCGCGCCACGATGAACCGGCGGCAGCGAGCCACGATGACGAGGACGCCGACGCGTCAGGCGCCACCGAGCCAGCCGTACGAGCCGGGCTCGAGAGCTCGGTGATGGCGCTGAACCCGGGCAAGCGGTTCTTGCTCGCCACTCGCTTCGACATTCCTCAGGGCTACTGGGTTTCGTGGGTCAATCCCGGAGACGTCGGCAACAGGCCCGTCATCGAGTTCAAGGCGCCCGACGGTTTCGAGCTCGGCGCACTGATGTTTCCTGGGCCCAAGAAGTTCACCCTGCGCAACGGCGCCGTGGGCTACGGCTACGACGAGGATACGGCCGTCTTCGTCGAGGTCCACGCCCCGGAGGCGCTCAGCTCGAGACAGAGCTACCGGTTCGAGCTCGACGCTACGTGGTTCTCCTGCAACAAGGGCTGTTCCAAGAGCCAAGTCCAGGCGTACTTCGAGCTCGAGGCCACCGGCGATCCGGTCGAGGATTCTCTCGACGAGTCCATGCGGGCGGCGCTCGAGACGGTCCCCAAGCCGCTCGAGAGTCTCGAGGCCGCCAGAACCGAGTGGCGGGACGACGGTGTGTTGGCCGTGCACGCCAAGGGCGTGACCTGGAAAGACTTCTATCCCTCGCGACCGGAGCGACCGAGCCTGCGCAAGCTCTCGGTGGACGGCAAAACCCAAGACCTGTTGCTCGAGTTCGACGGCGGCGCGCCCGGTGCCGTGGTCGAAGGCGTGGCGCTCGCGGACGTCGAGGGCCGGCTCGCGTACGTCTCGATTTCGGCACCGTGGCCGGGGCAGGTGGATTGAGGGACGGTCCGGGAGTAGCGACAACCGGCCTATGGGCTGCGCCATGCTGGCACCTCCCGGCCCCATTGGGCGCCGCCGTCTCGAGGGTGGTGGCGGCCTCGGCTCCGCTCTGCGGGGCGGCGCACCAGCTCGCCACGCACGGGCACCCGACGCTGACCAACCTGTCGGCGGCTTGACGGAGAGTACGTGGGATCCGCGCCTCGCTGCGGCGACTCGGATTGCCGCAGCGAGCTAGTGGTCAGCCAGCCCGAAGACTCGAAGAAGGAGGCATCGAGTGCAACTTCCGCATCCGCCAGACTCGTATCCGACCTCACAGAATGATCCTAGTTCGAACAACGAGACCATCGTCCCCAGATCTTGTGACGCGTAAGCTCCTAGGGCCTGGGCTCCATGGATTGACACGGAGACGTGGCGTCTGGAGGATCACATGGTCACGCGTCGGTTTTTGGCAGCAACGCTTCTAGTCACCACAGCTGCATGTTCATCGAGCAATTCGGATGAATCTGGTGAAGGCGGCTCAGGCGGGATGTCGAGCCAAGGCGGTGCGTCTGGCGGAACGACCAGCTCGGGTGGTTGGTCGGCAACGGGCGGATCTCCTTCGACCGGAGGAAGCATCGCCACGGGCGGAAGCGCCCTCGGCGGCCAACCCTCGACGGGCGGTGCTACCGGCTCGGGTGGATCGACGGCAACGGGTGGGGCAACGGATGCGGCAACGGGTGGGGCAACGGATGCGGCAACGGGTGGAACGACAGCCGCGCCATCGGGCGGCGCGAGCGGCTCAGGCGGGAGGTCGGGGTCTGGTGGGAGAACCGGTAGAGGTGGCGCTGCGGCCGGCGGTAGCACCGCTAGCGGTGGTAGCGGGGTCGGCGGCGGCACCGGCATCGGTGGCGCTGCGGCTGGTGGTAGCGCCGGTAGCGGTGGCAGCGGAATCGGCGGCGGCGCCGGTATCGGTGGCGCTGCGGCTGGCGGTAGCACCGCCAGCGGTGGTAGCGGGGTCGGCGGTGGCGGACAGTCCGGAGATCCCGTGCCCAGTTCCGGCTGCGGCAAGACAACGTCCCTCAAAGGCGAAAGCAAGAATACTATCAACGTGACCGAAGCCGGAGCGGGGAACCGTGAGTACTATATCCGCCTCCCCGACGACTACGACCCGAATCATCCCTATGCGCTATGGTTCGCAATTCACTGCATGAACGGAAGCGCCGAAAACGTAGCCCATAGCGAGCCTGACAATAGAGCGAATTACGAGTACTTCGGGATGTGGAAGCTTGCCAACCCGGCCGGCGGCAAGGCGACCACTATTTTTGTAGCGCCCGAGGGTATCAATGCCGGATGGGGTCAGGGCGCAAAAGACCTCGCGTTCTTCCGCGCGATGATGAGCAAGTTCGAGAGCGAGCTTTGCATAGATACGTCACGCATCTTCGCCTCGGGCTTCAGCATGGGCGGTTCCATGTCCTACGCCCTCGC
>JAFGIS010000029.1 GCA_016929495.1 Polyangiaceae bacterium
AGGCCGAAGCCGCCACTGGGCTGGCCGAAGCCGAAGCCGCCGGCGGCGGTGCTATGCTCACCCCCGGGGCAGTGCTTGGAGGCGGCACAGCGCCGCAGGCGACGAACAGCAACGTGGCGCAGACCACTAGCCCATCCGCCATCGCCACGTGCGTTCCGGTCAGTTCTTGGTCAGTGCACGCATCAAGCCCGTGACCGCACGCGCGGCGGGAACGACGAGCTCGACGTGAACCGCGGGCGGTGATGGCAAGTCCCAGCAATGCGAGGACTCCGAAGCGCGATCGGGACGTGCTCCCCGCGGCCGTTCCCGCCCACCCGCGCGTCTGGCAGGACGTATCTGCGCCCTCTCTGACGCTCTCGCAGCCCGTGCCGCCGCCCCGCCTCGGCCAGCTCACGCAAAGTGGTCGACTGGCGGGCAGCAAGCCGCTTGGCTCGCGCCAGCAGGGGGTCCGAGATCTCGATCGTGGTCTTGATATGGGTAACCGTGTCATATGATATGGGTCACCGCAAGCCACCAGCGCGGGAGCTCCGGGAGGCGCACGGGCTCGTGGCGCTCCGCGGGGACGCGGGCGGGGCGTCTCCAGGTTGGCTAGGGCGGTGGCAACGCGTCTGCCAATGCCACCATCTGATCCATCAGGTGGACGGCTCGGTCGCGCGTGAGGACCTCCGCCGCCTCCTGATGCCTGATGCCGAAGTCACGGATGGTGTACCCGGCAGACTCTTCGAACATTCGGGTGAGTTGTTCCCGCACCCGCTCGGCGTCGAGCAGCCGCTTCACGGCCAGCTCGTCCTTGCCCTTGATCATCACGAGCCGGTCCAGCCGCTCGTCGCCCAGTTGGATGTCCTGCTGGAAGAACAGGATCTTGCCGAGCTTGCTCACGAACGTTTCGTTGTAGATGACGAGCTCGAGCTCGTAGCGCCGCTCGAAGAACATGGAGACGGTGGAGTAGGAAGTGGCGCCGCTGCCGCTGGCGCGACCACGCGACGCCGGGAACAGTGTGAACTCGATTCCGCGATGCCGGCCGACCACGGCTCCCTCGAAGATGAGGTCAGCCAACTTCGCGAACAGGGGGTTGTCCAAGAACGACAGGTCGGCCGACGGGATCTCGCCGCGCTGCGCCCGCTCCTCGAGCTCGCGGCGGCCGACTTCCGATTCGAAGAACGCGCGCAGTCCTTCCTTGAACTCGAAGCCCAGCTCTGCCGCAAGGGCCCTCCACTTCGCTTTGCGGTCCATGTCGGTTCTCTCGCCTCGATGGCGCGGCGCCGCAAGCGCCGACATGACCATACCCAAACTCGGAGGACGGCAGGTCGCGCAGGAAATCGAAGGGCTCCGCACGGAGCTACCCGTCATCGCCTGCACTGGGTACGGCGACACGCTCGGGCAGGAAGAGCTACTGGCAGCCGGCATCCACATGGTCGTGGCCAAACCGGTGATGGTCAGCGATCTCGCCCGGCAGATCAGAAGGGTCCTCGCCGCTGGACCGGATGCGTAGCAGGTCGCCGGCGCCTGGCATCGAGCGGTATCGACCAGCCCGCGGAGCAGCCACGAGCGGTATTGCTGGTCGTCATTGTCTCAGTATCTGAAGTCCGGAAATCGTTGACCGTCCGATGTGAGCAGAATGATCGCCTGGTTGGGGCAACAGTTGCCCAGAATGAGATCGAGTCTTCTTGCTCGGCCCTTGTCACCGGTCCGCGGACGACCAACGAGCTCCGATCCCCCGCCCCGTGACATGCCGCTCGCCTGGGCGCGCGAGTGGCGGAGATCGCCGTCCACCTCGAGCGCGCCGCGCGTCCAGCCCTGTCGCGTCGTCTGGACCCGCATCGCTGATACTACCCGATGCGCCAGCGGAGCCGCCGGTTGGAGGACTGCCTCCCAGTCCGGCATCCTCGGGCGGCTGCACGCCGCCGGAGCCGCCAGTTGGAGTGGACTCTCCACCGGTTCCGACATCGGCTCCGCCGGTGGCCGGACTACCGCCAACGCTCGGGCTACCGCCGACCGCAGGAGCGGAACCGCCCGTCGCGTCTCCAGCAGAGTCGTCGCTCTTGCTCTCACTTCAGGCGGCCGTGAGTAACACGGGCAACAGGTAGGAAGCTGCTGAATATGGTTTGGGTGCAGGTCCCGATCTCGTGACAGAAAGACAAACGAAATCGATCGGTTGCATGTGGTGAGTTGAAGCTCGGGGCTTCCTCGCGGCAGATATCCGGCTGTGAACACCAACACCAGCCGGAGAAAACCCCGATGCCGAAGAGTATCGTTCGAGCTGAGCGTGAGGTCCAGACCGCACTGTCGAGCGTGATGAGGTGCGCAGAAACCGATGGGACGCAGCGTCTGTGCGAGGTGGAGGCGCAGCTTTGGACGGCGCTGCTGGCCCTGGGTCGGGCGGTGCTGGTGTTGTTCCTGGCGCACTACGTAGCTCGGCCGCGCGCGGTCGTGTACCGGCACGGTGGCCAGCAGTACGCCCTGGACGTGAAGCATCCCCGCTCGACGGAGCTGGGCACTCGGTTCGGCAAGATCCCGTTCACGCGTCCGGTGGGGCGGCGAGTCGGGCGGGCCAGCGCTGCGTGCGACCTGCCGGTCGACCGCCAGTTGCGGTCGTGCGGGGGGTTCAGCCTGGGCACCGTATTGGCCGTCACCCGGCTGTGTGCACAGATGGCGTTCAGCACGGCACGCGAGACGTTCGCGCAGTCGCACGAGTGGTCGCCGAGTTCTCGTACCGTGCTGCGCATGGTGGACGCCGTGGGAAGTCGGGCGCGGAGCTTCATCGAGCAGTGCCCGGCGCCGGAAGGCGACGGGGAGATCCTCTTCATCCAGGCCGATGGGCGAGGCGCGCCGATGATCAACGCCGCCGAGCACCGGCGGCGTCGACAGCCGCGCCGTCGCCGGCCGGGTACCCAGCGCAGCGGCCGGCAGGCGCGGCGGCGCGAGCGCCCCCGCGCTCGCCGCACCAAGGGACAGAAGAGCAAGAACGCCAAGGTGGCGGTGGTCGGCATCATCTACACGCTGCGCAAGACCCGGCGCGGCGTGGAGGGTCCCATCAACAAGCGCATGGTGGCGACCTTCGAGAGCCACGAGGCGCTCTTCATCTGGCTCCGACGGGAAGCCGACAAGCGTGGCTACGGCAGCAAGCGCACCATCTTCCTCGGTGATGGCAGTGACCACCTGTGGCGCAACCAGAAGAAGTACTTCCCGGATGCCGAGGTCTGCCTCGACTGGTACCACGTCATGGAGAAGCTCTGGATCGCGGGGGAGTGCCTGCACCCCGAGGGCTCCGCCGAGTTGCGCACCTGGATCAACGCGCAGACCAAATGGTTGCGTGGCGGCAGAGTCGGCCAGGTGCTCGAGGAGTTGGCCCGTGCCTACGCCGCCGTCCCCAAGACGGGCCCCGGCAACAAGGGCCGCCGCAAGCGCCTGCACAACGTGCTGAACTTCCTCACCGACCAGCGCCATCGCCTGCGCTACCACCGCCTCCGCCGTGACGGCCTCGACATCGGCACCGGGGCCGTCGAGGGTGCCGTGCGCAACCTCGTTGGCCTCCGCCTCGACGGACCCGGGATGCGTTGGGGACGGGACCGCTCCGAGTTGGTGCTCCACCTGCGCTGCATCCTGCTCAACGGCCAGTGGCGCGACTTCGCGGCCTACCTCGCACGCCAACACGTGCCGCTCGCCGCTGCTCCCGCCCCGGCGCGAACCCACGACGCTAAACCGCAGAAACCTCAGCAGCTACGCGAGGCCGCGTGAGCCGAAATCATGGACCTGCACCCAAATGTAATCCCCAACACGGCGGGTGCTGGCAGGCGGCGCACGCGTCGTGGCCGGGCCGGAGAAACCGGTCTCGCAGAGAAAGAGCC
>JAFGIS010000377.1 GCA_016929495.1 Polyangiaceae bacterium
ACCTCTTTGGGCTGGGTGTCGTGCTCTGGGAGGCGTTCGCTGGCGAGCGTCTGTTCGACGCCCCAACGGACGTC
This sequence comes from Polyangiaceae bacterium, assembly GCA_016929495.1. Lineage (GTDB taxonomy): Bacteria > Myxococcota_A > Polyangia > Polyangiales > Polyangiaceae > JAFGIS01. The sequence continues at coordinate 75 of JAFGIS010000377.1, forward strand.
GAGGTCGTGCAGCTGGTGCGAACGGGACACGTTCCGCTGCTCAGTGCGCGCCGCCCGGAGCTCCCCGTCAGCCTCGTCAGTCTCGTTCACCGCGCGGTCTCACGAGAGCCAGCCCGGCGATTCCGATCAGCCCGTGAGATGATCCGAGAGCTCACTGCCGTGCTGCGTGCCTTGCCGGACTCGGTCGATGGACCGGTGCTAGCCGAAGCGGTGGCTGCGGCGCGCCTTTTTCCAAGGCGCGATACCCCGTCCAACGCGACTGGTGACTCACCCTCACCGTAGACCCGACGACCCCCGAGCGGTCCTAGTGGCGCGTTTCGATTGAAGCGATGGCTGTTTCGCTGCTACAGGCCAGGCGCCCAGTCGACTACAGTTGCGCTGACTGGCACTGGGCGCACCGCTGTCGATGCCTCGGCCAGATGGCCGCCATAGGAAGGCCACCCATCACGGTTCCAGTGGTATTGCGAGCATGTGTGTTGATATTGCAAACATGAAATGCTGATGGCTGCTGCGTCGCCTAAGCTGTTGAATTCACTAATGACGACAATGGCACGAACCGTGCTCCTACATGTGAGTGGCGGTAGTCGGAAGGAGCCATTGCCCTTGCGACTGCTGCCGTAGACTACTACATAGCGGCTTGCGACGTTCCCCTCCGTCCGAGCCGCTGTGTTCTTTTTGTAATGGCGTCATGATCTTGACGCTGGAACGTAGCCGTAGGGAGAACGGCGTCAAAGGCGTGCTGGAGCAGAGCGCAGGTTTTCAGATCTGCAATGCTCGTGCCTCGCGGTTGTGGTCCACCAGCGCCGTGCGGTCGTTCGATATGTAGGCCAACAGGCCGACCCAGAAGCCAGCAGTCGAACAGGTGTTCTCCCTATCCGATTGGAGCAACGCGTCGAGCGCGGCGCGCTGGCGCTCCGACGCTCGACTCTGGACGTCTCGCGCGCGCCCGTGCACGCGGAGGGGTCTGCGCCGCCGAGTTGCGCCCGAGGAGACGACACGGATCGTGGATCCGTCAGCCGTACCGTTCACGGTCTCGAGCGCGCAGATCGCCCCGGTCTTGGCGCTATGGTGTCGCGATGAGCTATGAGAAGCTGGTTGCCCACTACCGACGCGTCCACCATCTGTCGCACGTGTCCGGAATCTTCGGTTGGGACGAAGCCGTGACGATGCCCAGAGGCAGCGGCCAGGCGCGTGCGGAGGCGATGGCCACCCTGGAACGAATACGGCACGATATGGCGATCGATCCTCGAGTAGCGGACTGGATCGCCGCAGCGAAGTCCGAGGCGCTCGACGCCACCGAACGCGCCAGCCTGCGCGAAATCGAACGCTCCTACGCACGCGCGACGGCGCTGCCCCCGACGCTGGTCGAGGCCCAGTCGCGCGCACGCGTGCGTTGCGAGCAGGCGTGGCGCGAACAGCGCAAAACCAGCGATTTCGAAGGTCATCGGCCGCTTCTCGAGCAGGTCGTCCGCTACGAACGCGAAGAAGCCCAATGCCTCGCGGAGCGGTTCGGGCTCTGCCCCTACGACGCGTTGCTCGACCGGTACGAGCCGGGTTTCAAGACTGCTCTGCTCGATACGCTGTTCAGCGAGCTCGAGAGGATTCTGCCGGACCTGCTCGAGGCCGTGCTCGACGCGCAGTCCGGCGCCGTCGTTCACACGCCTCGCGGGCCCTTCCCCAGCGACCGGCAACGCGAGTTCAGCCTCGAGCTCATGGCGAAGCTCGGCTTCGATTTCGAACGCGGTCGACTGGACACGAGTCATCATCCTTTCTGCGCCGGCATGCCCGACGACGTGCGGATCACGACACGCTACAACGAGGGCGACTTCATCGAGTCGCTCATGAGCACGCTGCACGAAACCGGCCACGCGAAATACGAGCAAGGACTACCCCGACAGCTTCGCGGGCTGCCCGTCGGCGAGCCGCGCAGCGCGGCGGTGCACGAGAGCCAGAGTCTGTTTCTGGAGATGTTCGTCTGCCGTGGTCTGCCCTTCCTCCGGTTCGCGGAGCCGCTCATACGGCGGGCCTTTGCCGGGCAGGCACAGCGCACGCCCGAGGCCTTCAGTGCAGAAAACCTCATGCGCCTGTGCACAAGGGTAGCACGGACCGCCATCCGAGTTGACGCCGACGAAGTGACCTATCCGCTGCACGTGATGTTTCGATATCGAATGGAGCGTGCGCTGATCGACGGCAAGCTCCGGGTCAGAGATCTTCCGGAACAGTGGGACGCAGCCATGCAGCGCTGGCTGGGCATCTCGACCGGCAGCAGTCACCGTGACGGCTGCATGCAAGATGTCCACTGGGGTTCCGGCCTCTTTGGCTACTTCCCGAGCTACGTGCTCGGGGCGCTCATGGCTGCGCAGCTGTTCGAGGCGGCCCACGCGAGCATCGACGATCTCGACCGCCGAATCGCGCTCGGCGAATTCGGCCCCTTGGACGCATTCCTCCATGATCGAATCTGGTCCCGGGCGAGCCTGGTCGAGACGGGTGAGCTCGTGGCTCAGGCGACGGGCAAGCCGCTGGGCACCCAAGCATTCGAGCGTCACTTGCGACGGCGATATCTCGCGGCGGTCTGAGCTGTTCCCGACGCCGCTCCGCAACCGAAATCGCGCGGAAACCTTCTGGAAACAGATTTCGACCTACATGAGCCACACGAGCGTTGCTGACCCGATGAGGCTCCGGTCTCGGTGCTCGGACGCACGGATTGGGGTTCGCACCAGCCTGGCGGTCCGTCTACCGACTCTGCGAACCAGGCTCCGTGGACGACACAAAGACGAATGGACGCAGGCTCCGTGGCCGCACCTATGTCGGGGTGCTGGGACACGTGCAGGTACTCCATCGAGACTATGGGGCGGCAGCGGTCCTGACCCAGCTCGGTGCCGCCGTGCGTACCCTGGATATCTGGGACGACCCAGCGAATCTGGTGGCCAAGCACGACGACGAGCTCGGAGTCCGTCCACGCGCTCTGGTCTTCGAGGCACTCGATCGACCGGATCTGGCCGTGACGGCCCTTCGTGCCGTACGCAGAGAGCCGCACTTCTACGATGTTGGAGCCATCGTGGCCGTGACCGTCGGTCAGGTGATACGCATCGATCCCTCAAGCGGCTTCGACAGCTTTGTCCTGTATCCATACGTCCCCGAAGAGCTCTACGCCCGGATCCGGGCTCTCGAATGGCGCCATAGTGAGTTCTCGACCGATGAACGCTACAAGCTGGGCGACATCGTGATCGACCGTGCGGGTCACGAGGTAAGCGTCAATGGATGCAACGTGCCGCTGACCACGAAGGAGTTCGCTCTGCTCGTTTGCTTCTGCGAGCAGCGCGGGAGGGTACTGACTCGCGACCACCTGCTGGCCCGGATCTGGGGGGCCCGCTACGAGGGTGGTGAGCGCACCGTCGATATACACGTGCGCCGTCTGCGCGCCAAGCTCGGCCGCTACGAGGACATCGTCCGCACCGTGCGCGGCGTCGGATACCGGTTCGACCGGCACGCCGACGTCG
>JAFGIS010000378.1 GCA_016929495.1 Polyangiaceae bacterium
GAGCCAGGTCGCATCGGCCGTGGCCTCGACGGCGATGGGCGCTGGCGGCGACGCGCTCGGCGGCAGGCCCGAGTCGAGTAGCTCGGGCTCTCGCGACGGCGCGGCAGACGGAAACTCCCAGGACCACCCGGATCGCGCGCCCGGCAGAGGTTTGGGGAAGAGCACCTCCTCCGCCGCCCGCAAAGCCCGAAGCTCGGGGTCTTCGCTGCCCGCCCGCAACTGCTCGACCGTGGCGCCTCCGGCGATGCTCCGGCGGGCCGCCGCATCGAACGGCTGACGAGCCGCCCCGGGGGGCAGGCTCGGGAGCGGCTCCTTCGGTGGCCGCCCTCGTTTGTGGTTGGCAGGCGCTGCGGCTCCCTTGGTCGCTGTGGCGGCAGGAGAGGCGGAGTTGGCGCGCCCGGCGGGTGCAGACCCTCCCTCCACGGAGAGGTTGACGGCGCGCTGGCCAGCGCCCGCCCTCGGCCCGATGGTGGTTGAACCTGGCTCGGCGGCGGCCTGCGCATGGAGCGTCGCACCGGTCACCAGCAACGCCCACGCCCAGGCCAGCACCAGACTGGAGGCGCGCGACCCGCATACCGAACGACCGTTCAGACTGTCCGCCTCGGCTACGGCGAACCGTTCTTGACCACCGCTAGGCATGCCCTGTCGTAGCCAGATGGCCGACGGTGGTCAAATCCTCGGTTGTTGCAGCCCGTATCTTGATCCCTCGTGCCAGCGTGGGTCTATCCACCGCAACGCCCTTCGCTCGGCTTGGGCCGGTGCGGCTTCAGGGCGTCGCGGGGGACAACCGAACCGGGTTCACCATTGGAAGCTCGAGTAGATCGGCGCTCCGTCGCTCACCCCGCGCTTCGAGCTCTTGGTCTGCTGCGTGATGCCGTCTCCGCGATGGATTTCGATGGAGCCGCCCCTCGACACGGCGCTGTACAGCATAGGAAGCGCCTCGCCCCCGGACCGGCCAGCAGACATCGCAGTGATTCTCCATCCCGAGCTTGCGCTGGAGTCGAGCAGCTTGTTTCCACCGACCAAGTCGTACTTCCCGTTCGAGTAAGCGCCGTGATAGACCTGCGTACGTCCGTTGTCAGCGTTGTAGAGACTGGTCACGAGGTGCATGCCACGGCCTCCGAAGTCCGCCGCGACGATGTGCTCCACGCGCCAGAAGTCGCTGGTGTAGGCTACGTTCGTGAGCTCGGCTGGCGATGCGGCGTCCGAGTAGACGACTTTGGTGAAGCGAAGAGCGGGATAGTACAAAGCCACGAAGGTTTCCGGCTCCCCGTCGCCGGTGACGTCCGCGCTGGTCATGGCCGTTACGATTTCCTCCTTGGGCTGGGTCCCCTGGTAGAACCTCGCGGCGTTCTGATGGGAATCCAGCCTGAAACACCGAGTGTCGCCAGGAGCGCAATCGCCACCGGTGAGCGGGATACCGGACCACGGCGGGTAGCCGAACGTGACGATGTTCCCGGACAGCAGGTTGCCGGTCGAAAGGGCCTCCCCGCGCCCCCTCTTGCTCAGAAAGAATGCCGTGCTGCCTGCGTGCTCGGCGTAGTTGCCTCGAATGGTGTTGTCGTTCGAGCCGTCTCGGAACTTGAACGGCACCCCCGAGCAGTTGCGGACGTAGTTGCCTTCGATCAGGTTCTGGGTGCTCCCATGCGCCATATAGAACGCGTGAACGAGCCCCGCGAGGGCCCCCGCACGATTGACGACATTGATGAACGTGTTGCGCAGGAAGACGTTTTTGCTCGACCCGACGGCGGTGACTGCGCCGAAGCCCGTACAGTCGCAGGGATCGCCGCGCGCGCCGAACTGCCGGCACTCCGGCGTGTCCAGGAAGGCCTCGCTCTTCGGGGACTTGTCGTCGATGCAGCGACCGGCGGCGTCGCGCGAGGTGCAGCACCTGCCGTAGCGTCCGCCGATGTCGACGAAACGGTTCTCGGCGATGATATTGCACTTGATGCCGGTTCGACCCTTTCCCCCATACAGCCGGATCGCCCTGTGGACGTAGTTCGTTATCGTGAGCCCACGCACGGTCAGGTTCGTAGCGCTGCCATCGTTGACACGAAGATTGAACAGGAGGCTTTGCGCGGATCCGTTCTTGCCGGACGCACCGTTGAAAACGGGATTCTCGCCAGGATAGGATGCAATGTGGACACGGTGGTTCGGCGAGGTCACTGTCCAATTGACCGTCTGTTCTCGATACTCACCGCCGCGCACGTAGACCAGGTAGTCGCTATCCAGCGGCAGCGCATCGAGCTGCCCTATCCTTTCCTGGGCACCAGCCAGCGTTGCGAGCGGCGTGTTCGGCGTGCGCCCGTCATTCGTGTCCAAGCCGTTGGTAGCGACGTAGAGTGTGACGGGGTCCACCAGACGCGAGCTGGGGCAATCGAGATACTGACGCCCCCGTGCAACGGGCGCGGGCTGGTCGGCATGCACCCGGCCCGGGCCGGCGGTCGCCGAGGCCGTGGCGCTCGCCAGCACGACCCAATGCATTCTTCCAAAAAGCGGTCCATGTCTCATGTTCTGTTCGCCCTGACGTGTTCGGGGGACGTCTGTCCCGCGATCAGCCCGTGCGTGCGCCTGCGTGCGTTGCCCCAGGGAAGCCGCTGGGCGATGGAAAACCCCATCTGCCACGGCCGGGGCGCTAGCCTCAGATGTTGACTCGCTTCAGATCCACTCCTCGACCCACAACGCTTGCCTTGCGCAGGATCTCCTTGTCAGTTGCCTTCCAGGTGTGCTCAGAGCCCTCCGCATGCCGGATATGCAGGAAATTGAAGGGATCGGCCGCGAAGATGGGGAGCCCGGCGCTCTTCACGGCGGCGACGAAGGCGCTGTCCGTACCTTGACGTACACGCTCGAACTCGATGCCGCGGATCTGGTGCAGGTCCCACACGAAGGTGGCGCCCGCAACCCGCTCGCTGAAGCGATAGTGGCGGCCTGGAAAGCGAAGCGCCATCCGGTCGGAACCCTGCAGGTATACGAAATAGGAAGCCTTGCCCACCAACGCCGCCTCCGAGTAGCGGACCGCCAGCATGGAATCGAGCAGGTAGTTCTCGCCGTAGTAGTCGTCGTCATCGATTTTCGCCAGATACCGGGTCTTGGCGTGACGCACGGCGAGGTTGAGACCGTCGGCCAAGCGCTGATCCGCGTCGATCTGCAGCACCTGGAGCCGGTCGGTGAAAGCAAGCGCGCGCCGCACCTCGGCTTCGTCGAATCCGGGGCCGTGACAAACGAAGGTCACATGGACGTTGGTGTAGCTCTGGGCCTGGAGCTGCGCGGCCACGTGCTCCAGAAACCTCGGCCGCTTCGAGACACAGACTAGGGTGACCTCGGGCTGAAGATCGTCGCCGTCTGCCAGATCCAACCGCTGCTGCAGGTGTCGGGCCCGATGGGAGTAGGTGTGGGCCGAGTGGACGGCACGGACTCCCCGGACCCGACGCGCCAAGGTGTCGAGATCCTTCGGGTTCAGCAGCGACAGCGCCTGGTCCAGCTGTTCGGGGCTCGACACGCTCAGCACGATGTCGGAGAAGTGGCGGTCCAGCGCCGGCGACGGAGAAGAGATGACCGGGGTGCCGCAGGCCACGATCTCGAAGACCCTTCTGGCCACCATGGTCGACGAATCCTCGACCGAGTTGACGTTGAGCAGGGCAGCGTACCGCTTGTAGACCCGGGACACCAGCTCCGGGTACGGTGGGCACCCTCGAACGCAGTCCTGCAAGTGCGCCGGGAAACGCAGTTCCAGATCATCTGCCTCGGCGTGGCGGTCATAGATGTCCAACACGCCGCGGGACGCCAACGGTGCCATCGCCATCTGCAACCACCGTGCCCGCGCTGGATACTCGCGGGCGCTCCAGCTCCCGGTAAACGCGACCCGGCCATTGCGATCGCCATGCTCGACGGGATTGTGCATTCGCCACTGGGCGGCAAACGGCAAGACATCCACTCGCGGGTGACCCAGCAGTTCACGATAGCGCGGCAGGCAGTCCGCATCGGTGGTGAACACGTAGTCGAATTGGCGGGCTACCGGCAAGAACACCTCGAAGTGGACCGGGTCCTCCTGGTTCCAGAAGACCGTGGGAATCGACCGGGCGCGGCAGAACTCCAGGACCGCCCGCAGGTCGTCCCCGTGGTGGGAGTCGAACTTGCTCATGCAGTCGTTCCAGGTTCCGCTGTTGCCATGCCAAGCCGACTCCGCGAAAAACAGCGAGACTCCTTCCCGCTCCAGCTGCTCTCTCCATTGCTTGCGGTCGAGCGGCACGAGATCCATCTCGTACGCCCAGCACGCTTCCGAGAACTCGTCCAGCAGGCTGGCAGCCCGCAGGCGGGGACGCGGGTCCGGCCCGGGCGAGAAGCAGGGTGTTTCCGCAGCCGCATCCTCCTTCGAGCGAGTCGATCCCAAGGCCGGCCTCACGCCCGAATCGACAGCTCTGCAGTGCGCCTCATGCAGGACCAGACGGATCGGCATGGGCGCGTGATGACAAACGAAGGCGAAGCTCACCACGGACGTCTCATCCGGCAGACGCAGGTCCAGTGAGAAATGCTCGTTGAGCCCCGTTCGTAGGCACAGGCAGTACACGTCGTGCCCGAAGGCAGACCGCCGGAGCTGCGAGTCGATACCAGCCCGACCCTGGGCATCCGGTCCCAGGCCGCGCACCAGCAGCAGCACCCCTTCTTCGTTGGTCGGAGCGAAGGACTGCAGAGTACCAGAGAGCAGCAGCCGCGGCGAGCCTCGAGCGGCGATCTCGAGCCAGGCGGGTGGTCTGCGCGCCAATAGCTTGAGGGGAAACCGCGTGTCTTCAGTGATGGCGATCGCCCCGGCAGGGGATCCCGCAGGGGCCTCGCGCTGGTCACGCACGTAGCCGCGCCACGCTTTCCACAAGAGAAACGGCAGCGACAGCCAGCCCGTGAAGGATCGCAGTCTGCTGACCAGCACCCAGCCAAGTCGATAGGACAGGTGGCCCTTCAGAGCATCGCGGGCGTCTTCTGCCTCCAGCATGCGGTGGTTGGCCGCACCCCACTCGGCGATCAGCGCCGCACCGACCGTGGCAGCGACCTGCAGTCGCGCCTCGAGTTCTTTGGTAGCGGCCTCGTGCGCATGGCGCGACTCGATCCCGGATGTCTCCGAAGTGGCAAGTCCTTCTTGCGGATGCTGTCCACGTTGCTTCAGCTCGTCTCGCTCGCGCGCGTGAGCTGCTTCCCGCCTTTCTGCCTCGATGTGGGCACGCCGGTCGCTGTCGCGCATCGCAGCGCGGTACGCCTGTTCGAGCTCGGCCAGCTTGGCGGTCTGGCGTGCAGCGAGTGCTTTGAGCTCTGCAGCGTGCTTCGCCTTCGCCCGATCCAGCGTCGCTTGAGATTGGATGCGCTCTCGCTCGAGCTCTGCCTCGGACTGCTCCCGTGCCCGGGCGAGCTCCGCATGGGCGTGTTCCCTGAGCCGGACCAGCTGAGCCTCCAGGCGAGCCCGTTCCGCCTTGGTCTCCTGACGCGCACATTCCAGCTCGCCACGCAGGCTCGCCAGCTGAGCCTCCAGTTGACTCAGGGCCTGATACCGCTCGCTGCGCAAGGAGGCACCCAATGCGCTCTGATTTTCCTGTCGCAGGCTTTCGATCTCTGTCGTGTCGTTGATGCGGTCGCAAGACCGGTCCAGCCCGGAGTCGGAACCCGGCTCTGCATCATCCGCCGTCGGTTCGACGATGTCGTTTGGGGGCTTCATGGTGGGCTGTGCTCAGTGTATGCAGAGTGCGACCTCCTGTCGACGCGTGGGGGCGCCACAATCGCGCGGTCGCCTTCGGCCACCGGAAACCCGTTCGTGCCAGGCGCGAAGCTAGCCTGGTCGTCCTGCAGTCAGGACTCATCTCACCGCTTGCCTACCGGCCCGAGATCCTGGCGCCGTGCCCGCCCTGGTGCCTTCAGCGGGCCCACACCTCTCGCGGGCGCGACGCGACCTACCGGAGAACCAGTCCGGTAGCGTGCCCCGACTCTGCCCCTCCCGCGGCGCGCGTGAGCGCGACACAGGGTGAGGGGCGGCGGCACGCGCTGGCGGCGTAGCAGCCGAGCCGCCCAGTCTGTGCTCCGGCTTGCCCTTCGCAGACGGGGTCATCACCTACCCCCGAGCCGTCATCCGTTGCGAGTATGTGCACCGCTTCAACCCCAATGTGCGGTCTCACAGTACAGCGCGGAGCGCGGCGCCGCGTCACGTACGAGGTGCCTGGCATGGCACTCCGCGAACGCAACCGGCCCGATCCGTCATGATGCGTTCCGGTGCGCAGATATGCCGACCGTGGCGGCAAGTGCATCACTGTTGCTATTCAGGACGATAGGACACAGTTGGCGGCCACGTCGGGAACGAAGCGAAGCAGGTGGTCCCACCATGCGCGTCCGTACTCGGCATTCTTGTGACTGAAGTTCGCAACAGCGTCCGCTGGCGAGTTGCCCCATTGCGGAGCGTTCCCGGCCTCGTAGTTCCCGGAGCCAAGAGCGGCTGCTGACCGTCGGGGCTGCGGCTCGTTCGCGTCGGAAGCCCGTGTCGGGTCCGGCCCCACGGGAAACCGGTTCCCGCCCCGGACGCTGGACGTTGGTACGACCCTGGGCCTCGAGCCGGCCGTTCGCTCGCTGACCCTTGGAGCACTCTTTGGTCCGCTGACTTGATCTGAGCGGCTCAAGCAGGCAACTCGGTCCCCATGGCCTCTCGCCCCGTCAGACTCGAACACGACACGTTTGGCCCTATCGAGGTGCCCGCGGATCGCCTCTGGGGCGCCCAGACGCAACGCAGCCTCGAGCACTTCGCGATTTCCGGCGAGCGCATGCCGACCGAGCTCATCCGGGCCCTGGCCGTGGTGAAGAAAGCGTCGGCGCTCGTCAATCTGGACCTGCGCAAGCTCTCAGAAGACATCGCGCGCGCGGTGGTTGCAGCCGCCGAGGAAGTCATCGACGGACGGCACGATGACGAATTCCCGCTGGTCATTTGGCAGACGGGCAGCGGCACGCAGACCAACATGAATATGAATGAGGTCCTGGCCAATCGCGCCAGCGAGCTCCTGGGTGGCGCACGGGGCGCAGCGCGCCTCGTGCACCCCCATGATCACGTCAACTACGGGCAGTCCTCCAATGACGTGTTTCCGACGGCCATGTCGCTGGCGTGTACGACCGCCGTGCGCAGCAGGGTCCTGCCCGCGGTCGAGTCGCTTCGGGAGGTTCTCGACGCCAAGGCGCTGGATTTCGAGGGCATCGTGAAAATCGGGCGCACGCACGTCATGGACGCCACCCCGATCACGTTGGGCCAAGAGATCGGCGGATGGGCAGCTCAACTCCGCGCGGGATACGGTCACCTGAATGATGCCATCCCCCACTTGGCCGAGATAGCCTTGGGCGGGACGGCGGTGGGCACCGGCCTCAATACGCATCCCGAATACGCCGAGCGGGTCGCAACGAGGCTCGCCGAACTGACGGGTCAACCGATCACGTCTGCGCCGAACAAGTTCGAGGCGCTCGCCGCGCACGACGGCATCGTCGCAGCCCATGGTGCGCTCAAGACGTTGGCCGCCTCGCTGACGAAGATCGCGAACGATGTTCGCTGGCTCGCGTCGGGTCCGCGCTGTGGCATCGGCGAAATCCGTATTCCGGAGAACGAACCGGGAAGCTCGATCATGCCTGGCAAGGTGAATCCGACCCAGTGCGAAGCCATGACCATGCTATGTGCCCGCGTCTTCGGTAACGACGTGGCCATCAACATTGGCGGCGCCAGCGGAAACCTCGAGCTCAACGTGTACAAGCCGCTCGTCGCTGACGCGTTTCTGCAGAGCGCCCGGCTTCTTGCGGACGGGTGCAACAGTTTTCGGGTCAACTGCGCGGCTGGGATCGAACCGAACCGCGCGCGCATTGCCATGCATCTCGAGAACTCACTGATGTTGGTGACGGCACTCAACCCGTACATCGGCTACGACAACGCGGCCAAGATCGCCAAGAAGGCCCATCACGAGGGCGTCACACTGCGCGAAGCAGCCGAAGCGCTGGGGCTGGTTTCTTCGGAAGAGTTCGCTCGTTGGGTGCGTCCCGAAAACATGGTCGGACCGAAACGGGGATAGGGCGCCGTCTTCTCGTCAGTCGTTCAGCTCCGCCAGCCAAGCACCGATCTCGGGCAACGAAAGCGAGCGATTGGCCGCGCCCAGTCGGACCGTGGCGCCAGGCATACCGTACACGACGGCTGTGCTCCGGCTCTCCGCGATCACGTATCCACCGGCGTCGCGTATCTCCTTGGCCCCCCTGGCGCCATCCTCGCCCATCCCCGTGAGCACGATCCCGACGGCACGTTCGCCGGCGACCCGCGCGACACTGGCAAACAGACGATCCACGCTGGGCGTGTAGCGCTCGTCGGGTGCAGGCGTGACGACTCGGACCTGCAGCCCCCCTCCGGGCCTCCGTTCGAGCTCCATGCTGCGACGTCCCGGGCAGAGCAAGCCGAGGGCAGCCTCGACGGCATCGCGGTCTTGAGCTTCGCGAACTCGGAAGCGGCAGCGGCGGTCGAGCCGTTCCGCGAAGGTCTTCGTGAATCTGTCTGGCATGTGCTGAGCTATCAGCAGGGCGTGTGGCAAGCCCTCTCCAATCTTGACGAGAACCTCCGCCAGGGCCGTGGGACCTCCGGTGGACGCGCCGATCGCGATGACACGCCTGGGCTCGATAGAACTCCAACGCGACGGCGGCGTTTCCATCGCAAGCGGTGCGGATTCAGCGCCGGCCATGCGCGCGATGCGAACAGCGCGACGAGCGACCGTGATCTTCTGCAACAGCTCCTGCTCGAGTCCTCCCAAGTCCCCGTCGGCGTAGTGCTCCGGCTTGGCGACGAAGTCCAGGGCCCCGAGCTCCAAGGCCTTGAACACGTTCTCCTTGTGACTGTAGCTGGAGATCACGATCACCGGCAGGGGGCTGCGCGCCATCAAGATGCGCAAGAACGTGAACCCATCCATCCGCGGCATTTCGAGGTCCAGCGTGATGACATCCGGATGATGCAACGCAACGAGACGCAACGCCTCGTCGCCATCGGCAGCCTTGCCCACCACCTGGATCTCGGGGCTTGCCGAGAGAACTCCTGCGATGCTGCGACGCGAAGTCGCGGAGTCGTCGACGACGAGCACACGCAACGCGGTTTCTTCGTTCTGTGGATTCATGGTGACGACCCGTCCCAGCGCCTGGCGGCCAGGGGCTTGCGGTATACTAGATCTTCGGAGAGGTGGACCAGCTCGAAGGCCGTCGAGACATTGAGCAGCGATTCCGAGTGTCCCAGCATCAAGAACCCCCCGGGCGTCAATCGGTCGTACAAGTTGTCAATCACCTTCTTGCGCGACCGCATGTCGAAGTAGATGAGGACATTGCGACAGAAGACGGCGTCGGCGCGCCCAACGAGGGCTGCTCGGGTGCGGTCGAGCAGGTTCAGCTGACCGAAGTGGCACATCGCGCGAATACGTTCGACCACCCTTACGCCCTCGGGTTCCTCGACGAAGTACTCGCGCCGGATCTCCGGAGGCGTCGTGCGGAACGAGGCAGCTCGGTAGGTGCCGCGCCGCGCCGTGGCGACGTTTCGCCTCGAGATGTCGCTGCCGACCACCCTCACGTTCCAACCCTGGAACAACCCAGAACGCGCGATCAGGATCGCGACGGTGTACGCCTCTTCGCCGGTGGAGCAGCCCGCGCTCCAGACGGTCAGCTGTCCGCTGTCGCGATTGGCCTCGGCGAGTCTCGGCAACAGTTCGTTCGCGAAGGAGCGCAGTTGATACTCCTGCCGGAAGAAGTACGTCTCCTTCGTGGTCAACCGTTCGATAGACTCTTCGATCTCGGCCTTCCCGCGAGCGTTGAAGCGCAGATACTTGTAGTACTCGTCAAAGCCGCCAAGCTCGAGCGCGGCGACGCGCTCGCCCAGCCGACGCTCGAACAGATAGAGGGAGCCGTCGTCGAAGTGCAGGCCTGCGTGGTCGTTGACAAGGTCACGCAGCAGACGGAAGTCGTCCGCGCGAAGGCGGGGCTGATCATCGCTCGAGGAGAACGCCTTCATCGCGGCGGCCAGCTGCCCAACGCCGGAGGAATCGGCGTGGGATGAAGTGGGATTCTGGCGATCTCCGGCCCGCCCAGAGCGCGCTGGATGGCCTCACGAACCAACGGTTCTTCCTCTGTGGACAGCTTCGCGCGCAGAAGCGCAGCCGTTGTCTCGCCTCCGATGCGCCCGAGCAGGTCGGCAGCAAGCCGCCGGACGCTCCATGACGAATGGTCCATGCATACGCCAACGCGGACCGCGACGCGAGGCAGCCGGAAAGCGCCCAAGACGCCAAGTGCGGCCTTCACAACCTCTTCGTCGACGTGATCGAGCGCATCGATGAGTGCGTCGACCTGGCGCGGCTCGTGGAGTGAGCCCAGGGCTTCGACAGCGGCAACCGCAGCGACGGGGGCACCCGACCGGGCTATCGGGCGGAGCACGTCGAGCACCCTCCGGTCTTGAGTGTCGCCCAGGGCCCGGATCGTCACCACGACCAGCGGCTCGTCCTGGGAAGTGCTGGCGAGCGTGATGAGCCGATCGAGGCCGGCGACCGACCCGTCCGCATCGCGCATGCGGCCCAGTGCTCTGACGGCAGCGGCCCTGACGTCGGGTTCCTCGTCTGCGAGGGCGAACACGGCAGCGTCGACACCACTCGCGTGGCCGAGCGCCGCCAGCGCTTCCAGCGCTGTGCGCCGTACGACACGGTCGGGGTTGGACAGGGTGGCGGCCAGGAAACGCTGGTCGTCCTCGGCACCGCCGAGCACGGGCCGAGCCAAAGCCTGGATCACGAGGCAGGCGAAGAAGGCCTCTTGTTGCTCGGGACGTGCCTCTCGAGCACGCGCGGTTGCTTCCTTCGGATGCCGCCGGGCCATGCTGACCACGGCGGAGACGGCCGCCTTTCGCGCGGAGACGGGTGCCTCGCTGGCAAGCCAGCGTGCCGCGGCGGCCAGACAACTCGCATCGCTGACGACTCCCAGGGCGCGCAGCGCCGCGCACACGAGCTCCGGACCACCCTCGGTCAGGGCTCGACAAATGGTGCCCACGACCTCCTCCTGAGCGTCGGCCGTCGCGATGCGTGAAAGCAACTCGAGATTCGCGGCGCGTTCTCGCTCGTCGCCACGAACGGACCGGTGCACGAGCGCGGACACGGCCGCCGGCCCCGACAAGCGAAGTGCCTCTTCCGCGGTCCCCAGCAAGGTGTCGTCTGCCGACACATCGAGCACCACCTCAGCGGTTTCCCGGCTTCCGATGGCCCCCAGGACGAGCAGGGCTTGACGCCGCAGCTCCAGGCTCTCGGCCGTCATGGCCTGCTCTGTCAACCTGTCCACGAGGGCGGGGTCGAGCGCCTGCAAGCACACCCGCGCCGCACCCACCAGCGGCTCACCCGCCCGGATGTACTCCGCGAGTGCGGCCAGCGCCCACTCCCAGCCGGAACCACGCGCCTGCCCGAGTGCACTCACCAGCAGCTGTGCGGCGCGCGGATCGCGATTGCGGCCGGCGGCCAGCAAGGCGGGACGAGTGAGCACGGGATGGGCAAGCAGCGGCTCGATGAGGTCCCACGTCAGAACCGCGCCCAGCGCGTTGAGGCCATCCAGCGCCGTGAGCTGCTGGAACGGATCCGATGCCTTCAGATGCCTGGTCAGCACCGGGACGACGGCGTCCGGGCACACGGGACCCAGTGCCGTCAAGGACTCGATTGCGCCGACACGCACATTGGGGTCGGGGTCGCTCGCCATCGCCTCGAGAATGGGTACGGCACTTGCCTGGGCCGAGCGTCCCAGCGCCTCAGCCGCAAGCTTGCGGCCGTCCGCGTCGAGCGTGTCCACTACTTCAGTGAGCGCGTCCACGGCGCAGGCACCCCACCCGGAAAGGACTTCGACGGCGGCGTTGCGCAGACCGACGTTCTCGCCGGGCTCCAGCGCCTTGAGCACGGCCCCGAGCAGCGCGGGCCACGGCACCACGGTTCCGGCCGCTCTGACCGCCTCCTTGCGAACACGCCAGTCGTCGTCGCCCAGCGCTCGCGGGAGCAGCCGTACCGCAAGCTCTCTGGTCGCCTCGGATAGACGGGAGATCGCATGTCGACGGTCCTCCGGATCGGAGGACAGCAGGCCTCGCTCGAGCTCCGCAGTGTTCGTCATGGCTGCTCCCGCGCCGACGGCCCGGTTGGGGGCTCCAGCTCCGAGGTGAACGAATCGAAGGCCGATACCTCCAGGACGAACACGAGGTGGCCATCGCGGGCCACGGCGCCCTCGATGCCTCTGATCTCTTCGCCGCCTCCGAGCTCCGGGACAGAACGGAGGTCAGCGCCACCGGTGCCGAAGACCTCGGTCACGCGATCCACGCACAGGCCGACGGTATGCTGGCGCAGGCCGAGAAGGATCCACTTGGGACGATGTTGGCTCGGAGCCGGAGGCAGACCAAGACGCACCCGCATGTCGATGATGGGCACAACTTCGCTCCGGAACTCGGCGACTCCGATCACGGCGGGAGGCGAATGGGGCAGATCGGACAGCGAGATCGGGTTGACGATTTGCCGAACGCTGCTGATCGGAACGGCATACTCGACGCCGCCCACGGCGAAGCCCAACAGGCTACGGTTGGGGTCGGGACGATTCCTAGCGGAGGCAAGCATTCGGATCCCCTTTCAACGGAGCACCGCCGCAGCAAGGTCCAGCAGAATGACTACGGCACCAGCCGGACGACCGATGCCGATGACATGGTCCGAAACGTCCGACCCGAGCGCAGCGGCCGCCGGTTCGACCTCGGACTCCGCGAGCCGCATGACCTGCCGCACCTCGTCCACGAGCAATCCCATGACCTCCTCGCCCACGTCGGTCAGCAGGATTCTCGATTTGCGACCGCCGCACTGAGTGCGTCCGAGGCGCACGCGCAGGTCGACCACCGTGACCAGAAGACCGCGTACACTGCAGACTCCCACCACCTCGGATCTGGCACGCGGAACGATCGTGATCGGTGGGGGACTGAGGATTTCTCTAACCTTGACCAGCTCTACCCCATAGAGCTCATCGGCGACCGTGAAGACCAGAAACTCCCTCACGGAACCGCGTACGGCTCCGTGCAATCGCTGGATGCGCCGATTGTCGACGAGGCTCAGGTCAGCCATGAAGCCTCCTGATACTGGCAGCTCCTGTCTCCGCGGACGCCACGACTTCTTCGATCAGAGCGGCTGCATCCAGCACCAGCGCGACGTGCTGGTCGCCGAGCTCCGTGGCGCCGGCGAAGCCTCGCACCTGATCCAGGGAGCGGCCGAGGGGCTTGATGACGATGTCTTGCTGGCCTATCAGATGATCGACAACCAGGCCCAGACGGCGTGCGCCCACGGAGATGACCACCACGAAGCGGCGACGCAGCAACTCGGGCGCTTGCTCGAGCTCGAGCAGGCGATCCAGGTGACACATCGTCAGGGTCGCACCGCGCAGAGTCATGACTTCCCTGCCGTCGACTTCCCGGACGCCGCGTTCGCTGAACAGCAGAACCTCCGAAACCCCATTGAGGGGAATCGCGAAGGTACAGCTGCTCACGCGCACCAGCAGCGCCCTGACTATCGCCAGCGTGATGGGCAAGGTGACCGACATCTTGGTGCCGATGCCGCGTTCGCTGTAGACATCGATCACGCCGCCCAGACGGCTGACGTTGGTCTTGACGACGTCCATGCCGACGCCGCGTCCGCTCGTGTCTCCTGCCTCGGCACGTGTGCTGAGGCCCGGCAGAAAGATCAGTGCAAGCAGGTCGTCTCGAGTCAGCTCCCGCGCTTCCTCCTCGCGCAGCTTGTTGAGCGCCACCGCGCGAGCGAGCAGCGCTTGCTCGTCGATTCCGCGTCCATCGTCTTCGACCTCCAGCACGACGTGGTTTCCCTTGTGGAAGGCATTGAGCGCGATGGTGCCCGCAGCCGGCTTCCCGAGCTGAGCACGTTCGGCGCCGGGTTCGATGCCATGATCGATGGCGTTCCGAATCATGTGCATCAGCGGGTCGCTCAGCTCCTCGACGATGAGCTTGTCGATTTCCGTCTCGGCCCCGGTAATGACGAGCCTGATCTCCTTGTGGGTATCGCGGCTAATCTGGCGCACCACGCGCGCCAACCGGTCGAAGATCTGCGCGAGAGGCACCATGCGCACTTCGAGTATTCCGTCCTGCATCTCGGTCAGCCGACGGTCGAAGTTGAAGCCAAGCCGCTGCAGCTCCGTCGCGAGCTTGCGCTGTCCTTCGCCGCGCAGACGGTCGGCGAGGCGCAGCAGTGACGTGCGCACGATCGCGAGCTCGCCGACGATGTTCATGAGCGCATCGAGGCGACGGATATCGACGCGTACCGTCTGGGTCGCCGAACGCAGGGTGGTCTCCTGTGCCAGCGCGGCATCGGCAGCGGCCGGGACGCCCGCAGCCGCTGGCGCACTCAGAGCCGCTGGAATCGACGCGGGCCCCGCCTGTTTGACGCCCGCCGCGGGCGGCTGGGTCTCGTTGGGCTTGAACGCCGCGGTCGCCTGCGCGTGCCGCCTGGGTACTTCCTCGATGACGATCCGCTCCCCGCCGAGAGCGTCGGTCACCGTGGCCAGATCGAGCGGCGAGGCCACCAGGAGATCCAGCTCGATACTGTCCGGGCCACTGGTTTCGCCCGTCGGCAGATAGGTGATGATCTCACCGTAGCCTTTGGCGTGGTCCTTGATCCGCTCGAGCTCCGTATCGATCGTCGCCAGATCGAACTGCACTCGTAGTTTGTAGAGCCTGAGCCCAGCCTGCATGTTGGCGGTCAGGCGGTGCTCTTCGTACTCGCTCAGCACCGCCAACATGCTCGGGTCAAGCTCATATTCGAGGGGCGCCGGCTGGGGTGCGACATCCCTCCCGATCCCACCGATACGCTTGAGCAGCTCCTCGACCCCGAGCGGCTTGTTTGCTTCCCCGGCTCGTTCCGCGTGCACCAGCCGACCGAAGACGTCGACCGCCTCGAACAACACGTCCAGTACCTTGGCGTCGAGCGTCACCCGCCCGAGCCGAAGAGCATCAAGCATGTCCTCCAGGCGGTGCGACAACTTGCCCATGGTCGTCGCACCGAACAGCCCGGCAAGACCCTTGAGCGTATGAACGGACCGGAACGCCTCGTTGACCAGGCCGGGCTCCGAGCCACCTGCCTTGGCCGTCTCATCGATGGCCAGCAGGTTGCGGGACAGCGACTCGATGATCTCCTGTGCCTCGGAGAGGAACTCCTCGCGGGCCTTGTCGACGCCATCAGTCATGCGGTTCGGGAGAAGGGCGAGAGAGTTGACGTGCGGCTTCCTCGCGCAAACGTTCTGGCGTGAATGGCTTGGCGAGATAGCCATTGGCCCCGATCGCTAGACCACGTTGTCGGTCGCGATCCGAAGTCTGAGTGGAGATGAGGAGCACCGGCGTGCTGCAGTGCTGGCGATGGGCCCGCATGAACCGCACCAGTTCGAGCCCGTTGATGTCCGGCATGTTGATGTCCGTGATCACCAAGTCGTACGGACCACGGGGCAGCAAGCGCAGCGCGTCGAATCCGCTCGCGGCTTCGACGACCTCGACGCCCTCGAGGCCGGGCCCGCCAAGCTCCAGCGTGCTTCGGACAAAAGCTCGCATGCTGAACGAGTCTTCGACGATGAGTATTCGGGGCATGGCGGCGGTCCACGCTCAGAGGTCGTCCGGGAGCCGGTGCTGGCCGGCGCATCAGCCGAACCCACGACGTGCTGGGCCGTTCAAAGAATACGGTCATCAAACGGGGATCGAAAGGTCTGGCAGACAGAAGTGGGGGATCTCGGCCGCGCGCGTCCAGAACCGAGGCGGATCCAGCGTCCGGAGCGGCTCCGTCGCCCCTCCCCAATAGGCCCAGGGGCCGCATCGTCAGTCTTCCAGAATAGCCAGGGGGACCGCTGGATGCTCCCGGATCCGTTCCGCCCCTGCGGCTCAGTGCGCTGTCTGGTACCTTGTCCATGTGCCTAGCCGAAAGCTCGCAGCACGAGGGAGCGAGCCCGATTGTCCGACCGAGGTCATGCCGCTGGGCTCATCCAGCTGCGTCGACTGGGCCGCCGATCCCAGGGCGCGGCTGGCCGGCGAGCGCGAGGATGGGAGTCACCCGGTCGCGTCGCAACACACTCTGCCTGCTCGAGATCTCGGCGCGCCGGGCGTAGGTCAGCCGTCGAGTGAGCACCCGCCCGCTGGGCTCGATGCCGCAATGCGCGCTCTGGACCGAGTCATCGCAGAGCTGATGACACCAGCAGACAGCATCGACCCGAAGCGAGCCACGCTGTGCGCCGAACTCGAAGCCGTGCTCGAGGCGCTGACCGCAGCGGCGGAGCACAACCAGAGCGCACGGCGCCATTGTGCGGACCTGGAAGCCGCACTCGACGGTGCCAGGGAGGAAGCCGAAAACAGAGAGCGCGCTCTCATGGAGCAGCAGGATGGCGTGCTCGAGGCGTTGCTTACCGAGCACGAGCGTCAGACCCAGGCTCTGGAGCACGAACTGCAGATTCAGAGGCAATATGCCACCAGTCTGCGGCGCGAGCTGGACGAAAAGGCCGAGCTTCTGGAGTCGCTCGAAGAGCAGCAGAAAGCGCCTCCGCACCGCGCGCCAACCCCGAAGACGTGGCCGCCGAATGACGCCGAGCCGCCGGACGCGACGAAGTCGTACGCACCTGCACCTGGGCGGCCGAGCGTGGCCCGCCTGGTCGCGGACCGCGATCACCTCCTAGCGAGCTTGAGGCTGCTCAAGCGACAGCGCGACGATGCGCAGCAGGAGACGCTGGACTTGGTCGAACAACTGGCGGCCGCGAACAACGAGATCGAATCGCTTCGGGCACTGTTGCCGGGCGTCTCAGCGCCGCCTGTGCCCTCGTCCCGGCGGGCGGAGACGACGGCGCGTCCGCCCGCCCCCGCTCTCGCGCACGACCAGCCGACGCGTAAGCCCGAGGCCGAGTTGGCCTCCACCCAGCCGCCGCCTGTTTCCGGGTCCACCGAGGCGACGCCCGTGACTCGGGCATCCAGAAGGCCCACGCTCCCGCCCGCCCAGGATCCAATCGCACCCGAGGACCACTGGGCGCACGATGCGTCCGCCGTTGCGATCCCTGAACCCCTCCGGGACGCCCTGTCTCAAGACGAGCTACTGCGCACGCCCTCTCGGGCACCGCCGTTGCGGACCATGACCCGCCCTGGACCCGCCGGCTATCACGTCAAGTCGGAACGGCTCCCCATGGCCCCGGCGGACGTTTCCGGGCCGCCACCGTCGCCCCGTGGTGCAGCGCACCGCGCAGCAGCCGAGGCACTGCTATCCGATCGCAAACCGCCGCTCAAGCGCAAACCCGATCCCACTCAAAGCCCGCTCGGCACCTATTCGCTGACCAGGCCAGTAGAAACGGAGTCGTTGCATACTCCGAACCGCGGCTCTGGGAGACCTTCGGATGGAAGGCGACGGTGAGCGGTGGCGATTCCCTCAAACGCGACCCTGGCGCCTTTCCGATGGGTGACACGCTCTTCGGTGCTACGCGCCTCACGCGTGGTGAGAGCTCGTACCCGCAAGGACCTTCGGCCGAGCATGACCGGCGCTCTCGGGCATTGTCTGGCATCGTTCCGAGCAACGCCACGCCATGGGAAGCGGAATTCATGAGCAGCGCAGTGCAAGACCGGCGTCCGCCACGGGACCTGGTGTCAACGGATGCGAGCGAAACCTTGGCAGAGGCTCCGGACGAGCCGCCGGTCGTCGCCCGCATGATCGTGGAGATTCGATCCGACGGCACCAGGACGGTCGCTCGCGGCGCGCTTGAGGACACCGCGACCGGGCAGCGTACCACGTTGGTGGCTCGCGGGAGCTCCCCGGCGGCGCTGGCAGGCTCCCTGGTGAAGTCACTGCTCAGGGCGCCGCTGTTGGCGCCAGCCGCCTTCCGTGCGCTGCTCACGCGCGGCCGTCGCTAGTGCCGCGCTTCGATTGAAACGATGCACCCCTTGTTCTTGGGCATCGTATCAATTGAACCGATGCACTAGCTGTCCTGCCGCTCCTCGTCCGCCGGCGCACTCGATCGGTCGCTACTGCCTTGCAGCGCGACTCGCAGCAGCGACTTCGTTAGTGCATCCATGGACACATGGTCGGTCTTGCCCAGAATGCTGCGCACGAGGCTCTTGAGCGTGTTCTCCGTCACGCCCAGCAGCTCAGTCAGCTGCGCACGTGTATTCGAGAGTGCCGCGACCACAACCTCGGTCTCGCGAATGGTTAGATCACTGCGTCGCGAGAGCTCTTCCACGACGCTCGTGAGCCGCTCGTCCGGCACTCGTTCGAATGCGATGGCCCGACGTACGAAGGCGAGGAGGTCTTCGTCGCTGGGAGGCTTGCAGACGAACTCGGCACGCAGCTGGTGAGACCGGTTGATCACCTCAGGGTCGTTTCTGCCCGTCAAGACGAGAACGGGGAGCAACGGTTGGCGGTTTCGCGCAAATCCGATGACCTCGAGCCCCGATCCGTCGGGTAGCCCAACGTCGACGATCAGTCCCGTCCAGTCAGCCCGCCTGAGCAAGGCCTGGCGAGCCTGGTGGACGCTGAACGCCGCCTCGGTGGCGCGATGACGTTTCAGCAGGCGCACCAGCGCGTGCGCCGTGTTGACCTCGTCTTCGACCACGAGAAACAGCCCCGAGAGGTTCATCGACGTTACCAATCCGGCCGGACAGCGCCCGATCTCCACCCTGCCAAATGAGGCGAGCGGCGTCCAGCTTCCGCACTCTGGCCGCGCGACCGCGGCAACCTCCGCAATAGGCTGATGGCCTCGCGCCGCGGCGCCGGTCTAGCCCGGCTCTGGGGTTCGATGCCAGCGGAGGCCGCGCAGGTTGGCGCCACGCCGGGCGTGCCCAGCTTCGGCCGAAGGGCCAACCGCCGGCTTGGCAACCAAACCCGTTCTGGGGCTTGGCAGCCACGCCTGGCAGCTGGCCGCACACTCGCAGGAGCGGCAAAGAACCGGCCGCCTCCCGCGGATCTGACCCGCGCGCCCCTCGTTTCTGTGCAGCGTTTCAATTCAAACGATGCGCTGGTGTCCTGTCTCCGTGATTCGCCGCAGAATTCGACGGCCTCGAACTGGGCGACGCCGACGAGTTCTGCGGCGAATGCCCCCCGTCTGGGCCAAGAAAAAGTGTTGACACTCCTGTGTTCCGTCTTGGAGACAGGGCAGTGGCCGCAAGCCATTCGACGCTCTAGACCTTCGCCGGAAGTGCCGGAAGTGAGCTGTATTGCCGATACGTCCACGGCTGCCGCGCAAGACGCGGATCGAGGTTCTCCGCCGCTGGTGCTCGGGAGTCTGCGCGTATGGCCCCCGGTGGTGCTCGCGCCGATGGCCGGCGTCACCAACTACCCGTTCCGTTTCATCTGCAGGCGTTTCGGGGCCGGACTGGCCGTGAGCGAAATGGTCATGGCCCGACCGCTGGTCGAAGGACGGGGCAAGACGCTCAAGATCGCGGGCTTCGGCTCCGACGAGAGGCCGCGTAGCCTTCAGCTATACGGCGTCGATCCGTGGTATATCGGCGAGGCCGTACGCTGGCTGGTGGGCGAGGGCCAGATCGATCACCTGGACATGAACCTCGGTTGTCCGGTTCGCAAGATCACGGCACGAGGCGGCGGCGCTGCGCTCGCACTCAGACCGCAACTACTCAGGGAAATCCTGCGCGCGGCGGTTCGTGCGGCAGGCGACATCCCTGTCACCGCGAAGTTCCGACTTGGAATCGATGATGAGCACCTGACCTACATGACGACCGGTCGCATCGCGCAAGAAGAAGGCTGTGCTGCGGTCGGGCTGCATGCCCGCACCGCGGCGCAGCTGTACGGCGGACGCGCGCGCTGGGAGGCTATTGGAGAACTCAGACAGGGAGTGCGCATTCCGGTTCTGGGCAACGGCGATATCTGGGAGGGGCGGGATGGCCCGCAAATGGTTCGCTCCACCGGGTGCCACGGCGTCATCGTGGGACGCGGCGCTTTGGGTCGGCCCTGGCTTTTTCGTGACCTCGCCGATGCCTTCGCGGGTCGCACTCCAGCACCCGGGCCGTGCTTCGGAGAGGTCGCCAGTATCATGCTCGAACACGCACAGCGGCTCGCCGCGTGGATCGGTGAGCCAGCCGCCATGCGTGCGTTTCGACGTCATGTCACGTGGTACACCAAGTGCTTTCGCCACAGCGCCCGGCTTCGGGAGCGTCTGTCCAAGCTCGAGCGACTCAGTGAGCTCCGAGGTGCTCTGCAGGACTGCGACCCGTCCGAGCCGTTCCCCGCGACGGCGGCGCAAGTCCCGCGGGGCAAGTCAGGTCGAACTCAGAGAGTCTCTCTTCCTCCAGGATTGCTCGAGCAATCAGAAGCACAGCCCGTCGGCGCTGAGGACCCTCGAGGCCCGACCGACACGGATTGATGCGAGGCTCGGCTCCGGGCCGCGCGGTCCTCGCCGGGGCGAGCCCCCGACTGGTCAGGGCTCGCCGCAGCGAGGACCGTCGCCCAGCTACGACCGGCGCTCCTCGGTCGTTCTTCGGCGGGGTCCCGTGAGACGGAGCGCTGCACAAGTCGCCGGGCCGGGCACCACGGTTGGTTGTCGGGCGGAGCCGCGCAGACTATTCTTCGGGCGGGTGCGGCCGTGGCGCCGATACTGCGAAAGATTGCGGCTGTGTTGACTTGGCGCTGGACGCCCTGCGTCGGTCTGTTGGTAGCTGCGATCCTGTACATCGGCATCGTCGTCGCCGCGGTCCCCGAGACATTCGCGCGTGAGCCGTCCTCCGAGGCCGAGCCGACGGGTACGACGCCCAGGGGCGCCGTTCAGAAACACGCGCCCGCTTCGGTCGACGCGGGCCGTTCGCCGAGAACACGCCGGACCCATCGCCGCAGCTCGTCCCGATCTTCCAGGCGTCCGACGGCGGATCCTTCGATCGGAAGCCGTGGTTCGGCGCCATACCGTGGGCCGGCGACGAGGATTGCTTCTGTCGCTCCTCCCGTGCCGCCATCGCCAGTGCCGCCCGTGCCGCCACCACCGCCTCCCCCTCCCCCCCCGCCGGTGATGCCGCAGCCGCAAGTCGCCGGACCTGCGATGCCGATGCCTCCACCCGGCACTCAACTCGCTCCCGACCCACCGGAGGAGGAGACGGAGCCGGCTGGATCGCAGGAGGAAGACGACAACCAAGGGGAAGAGGAGGCCGGCGACGAAGAAGAGGAAGCCGGTGACGATGGCGATTCGAGCGACGGTGGCGACGAGAGCGCACGCCCCACGCCTC
The DNA here is from genome assembly GCA_016929495.1 of Polyangiaceae bacterium. Lineage (GTDB taxonomy): Bacteria > Myxococcota_A > Polyangia > Polyangiales > Polyangiaceae > JAFGIS01. The sequence continues at coordinate 21,257 of JAFGIS010000378.1, forward strand.
CAGCGCC
>JAFGIS010000379.1 GCA_016929495.1 Polyangiaceae bacterium
GCAAGACCCCATAGCAGGGCGGCCCCGACGGGCACCCAGGCCGGCGACCGGCGGGGAGCGAGAGTGCGTCCCACCTCCCACGTCGCCGGAGCGGGTGGCGTGCAGTCGAGAGATCGGGTCGGCACGGCGCTCGATCCCTAGCCGCCACGGGTAGAAATGGCCAAATCTTCGATGGCCACGCGAACCGCCACGCCGGTCCACGGGCCGCGGCTTCCGCTCGAGCCCATCCCCTACGGCGCTATGAGGCGTACCTCGGTGATCGTGACGTCCATGGCGCAGTCAGCGCCTGCAACGCACTGGAACTGAAACTGCATTCCCAACAGCTCTGCCTCGTCGACGGGGGTGATCGGCACCCCGCCGGTGAATTGACTCCAGGAGAGCTCGACGACCTGGGAGGCGGCGGTGATATCAGTTATCGCTATACGGTTGTAAGAGCAGTCGTCCCACCTCGTGGCCTCGGAGGCGAACTCGCATTGGCCCCCCGGAAGATCGTTCGGCATGTTGCGGCTCGTCTCGAGCTGCAGAAAGAGGCTGCTGCCCGCCGTGTCTCCCTGGATCGTGACCGAGATCCCAGCAAAGGCCGAGGCGTCGGAGCAGGTTCTGAAATCCAACGCAAAACCCACGTATCGGAGGTTGGGTATGCTGGACGTGAGCCGCAGGTTGCCCTCGCTGGTGATCGCGGCCGTGAGCATGACCCCAGAGGAGCCATAGTGCTGTGTCGTGCCCGACAGGTCTTCATTGCCCCAGGTCCGCTCGCCAGAAGTCCAGGTCATACCCGGGGTGAACTCGCTGAAATCGGTGATGAGGCCGTTGCCCGAAATCGGGTTGTCGGAACAAGCACCGGTTCCACCCGTCCCCGTGATGCCGCCCATGCCGCCCATGCCGCCCAAGCTGCCGCCGGCGGCTCCGCCAGCGCCACCCTCGCCAGCGCAAGGCTCGCTCCCGCCCGTGGAGGGCGCCCCGGCGCCCCCTTCACCCGCCGCAGCTCCGCCGGTGCTGGGCTGTCCACCGGTGTCCTCGCTCCCGCCCGTCTCTGCTGTCCCGCCGCCAGCACCCGTACCCATCCCGCCGTCACTGGGCGCGCCCGCGAAGGCGCCGCTGCCTCCGCTGGAGCCGCCCGAGCTACCTCCGGTGCTCGCACCGCCAACTCCCGTACCGCCCGTTTCCCCCCCGCTGTGCCCGCCGGAGCCGCCCGTATTGGAGCCGCCCCCCGTGCCGGTCCCGATGTCCTGGCACACGGAGCCGATGCAACGATGGCTCAGACAGTCTCCGTCAGCCGCGCAGCTGTCACCCGCACCGCACCGGACGCAGCCCGAGGGACCTCCACAATCGACGTCGGTTTCGTTCTCGTCCTGGCGTTGGTTCGCACACGGATCGCTTCCGCCGCACGCCGGGCAGTCCTGCCCGCCGCAGTCCACCCCTTCTTCGTCCCGATCCTGGACCAGGTTGCTGCAATGCAATGCCTCGCAGGCGCCACGGGTGCACTGACCGGAAGCGCAATCCGAGCCTGCGAGACAGGCCTTGCCTGTGGCGCACTCCTGGCACTCGAGCCCTCCGCAGTCGATGTCGCTCTCGCTTCCGTTCTTCCGGCCGTCGTCGCACGACACGGGCCTTATGTCGTCGGTCCCCCAGTCCGTCCGGGTGCAGGACCAGAGCACCAGAGGCGCAGAAACACCTGCGATGCCCACAACCAGCAGGCGGTACGGAAGCCGAGCCACAACGAGCTAGCCTAGCACGGCCGGTTTGTGATTGGAACATACCTTTCACGCCCGGCACGCACCAAAGGCTCTGGCCGCGGCGAGCAGGCAATCTGCGCAGCGTGAGCCGTTTTCACGAGAGCGAGACACTCAGTGTCCTGTCTCCGTGATTCGCCGCAGAACTCGACGGCCTCGAACGGGGCGAAGCCGTCGAATCCTGCGGCGAATACCCCCCGTCTGAGCCAGGAAACGCATCGCTGCTTGTGTGCCCTGTCTCGGAGACAGGGCACCATAGAAGCCGTTGCCCCAGGGTGAGCGGCAGGGCTGCGACCGAAGCCGATTTCTGCGGTGTTGCCGCGGCGGGATGGGCGGCCAGAAGCGGCAAGCGTCGATTCACCAACAACTCCGTACGCCGCCCGACAATAGGATTGTGATATCGTTGTGTCGCTCGCGTGTCCGGCTTGCGGACTGCCAGGGCCGTCCTGGCCGCCGCAGCTACGGCGCCATGAAGCGTACCTCGGTGATCGTGACGTCGATCGCGCAGCTGGCGCTCGTGGTGCACTCGAACTGGAACTGCATTCCCAGCAGTTCCGTCCAGTCGACGGGGGTGATGGGCACCCCGCCCGTGAACTGACTCCACGGGAACTCGTAGACCGTTGCCGTGTCCGCAAGATCCGTTATCGCTACGTAGTTGTAGCCGCAGTCTTCCCACTTCGAGGCCTCGGACGTGTACACGCAGTGGCCATCCGGATGATCGTTCGGCATGTTGCGGCTCGTCTCGAGCTGCAAGTAGAACTCGCCGGCCGCGATGCTTCCTTGCAGCGTGACGGCGATCCCTGCGAAATCCGACGCGTCGGAGCATGTATCGAAATCCAGCCCAAGGCCCGTGAAGCGGTACCGGGGTACGGTGCTCGTGAGGTTCAGGCTGCCCGCGCTGGTGATGGCGGCCGTGAGCGTGACCGTCGACGAACCGTAGTGGCGCGTCGTGCCCGACAAGTCGGTATCGCCCCAGGGTAGCTCGCCGGACGTCCAACTCGACTCTGGCGTGAACTCGCTGAAATCGGTGATGAGTCCGTCGCCCGAGATCGGGGTGTGGGAGCACGCACGGTTGCCGCCCGTGCTGCCGCCCACGCCGCCAGCGCCGCCGGCTGTGCCGCCCGTGGCTCCGCCCGCACCGCCAGCCCCACCCGGAGCCTCGCTCCCTCCCGTCGCTGGCGCACCAGCGCCCCCTTCACCCGCTGCAGCTCCGGCGACACCGCCAGCACCACCCACCGTTGCGCTCCCGCCCGCGCCTGCCCCACCGCCGGCCACCGGCGCGCCCGCAACGGCACCGTTGCCGCCGTCGCTCGAGACGCCTCCCTCGCCTCCCGCACCGGCCGCTTCCCCCAGGTCTTGCCCGCCCTCACCGCCCTCACCGCCCTCACCGCCCTCACCGCCCTCACCGCCCGCAGGCGAGGCACCCCCCGTGCCGGTCCCGCTGGCTTGGCACACGGAGTCCATGCAGCTGTTGCTCGAACAGTCTCCGTCGGACGCGCAGCTGTCGCCGCTCTCGCACCGGGCGCAGGCGGAAGGGCCTCCGCAATCGACATCGGTTTCGTTCTCGTCCTGGAGGTGGTTCGTACACGGATCGCTTCCGGCGCAGGGGGGGCAGTCCGTCCCCCCGCAGTCGACCCCTTCTTCGTCCTGGTCGTTGACGAGGTTGGTGCAATGCGGCTCCCGACAGGTCCCACGGCTGCACTCACCGGAAGCGCAATCCGAGTCCGTGAGACATGCGTTGCCTATGACGCATCGCTTGCACTCGGTCCCACCGCAGTCGATGTCGGTTTCGGTTCCGTTTCTGCGGTCGTCGTTGCACGACGCAGGCGCGATATCGTCGGTCCCCCAGTCCGTCGGGGAGCAGGAGCCGAGCGCCAGAGACGCAAGAACGCCAACGACGCCGACACCCGGCAAGCAGCAGGCGCGACAAGTCACGACGAGCCCGTCTCGCAGGTGCGCTCCTCTGCTCCGCATGGCATCGGTGCTCACGTAGGGTAGTGTCTCACTCTGGTGCAGACGGCGCACGCAAAGCGCGCCGCCTGCGCGCCACTGCGGGATTTTTTGCGGGTGTGCAGGGCGCATGGATTGCGGCGGCCATTCCCGAGGGCACCTACCGGCCCAGAAGCCGCCCTCCAGTGGGGCCGACAAGGCCGTGACCCGGGCCGTCGTTTTCGCGTACTCTCGTGGGTCGGAGAATCGACATGAAACAGGGTTTGCTCGCGATGGTCGTGCTGGCACTGGGCTTGGCTCTGGGCTCGTGCAGCAA
>JAFGIS010000380.1 GCA_016929495.1 Polyangiaceae bacterium
CAAGACAGTCCCGGCGAACGTCATGCCGACCCGCAAAAAACGCCCGAATCCTGATCCCGTGTCCCAGGTAATGGAACGGTGATTTAGTACAAGGCCTTCTCGGCCGCGTAGATCTGCACGCTGGCCATGCCGTCACCGATGAACGAGAAGACGTACTTTGCGTGGGGCCCCTTGGGTGCGAGCGAGTGCATGGCCTGCTCGGTCGCGGCGACCGATCCCTCGTCTTCCGCGTCCAACGACTGCCCGTCGTCCGCCACGCTGGCGCAGGCTGCCGCGCCCAGCGCTCCGCCTGCGGCAACCACGACGCCAAAGAGCACGCTTGCCACTACCTTGTGCGATCTGTTCATCATGCGCATCATCCTCCGTTGAAAGAACCTTGAGGGTCTCAGTGACTTGCTCGGCCGTGAGCACCGCTGGATCGCTCGAGCTTCGGGTGGCTGTGCGGCTATGGGACTCCACGCGCGACAGGCCGCTCGGCAGGGTCGTGGTGGTGGTGGTCATGGGCGAGCGTATGCCCCAGATGGGGTCGGCGTCGCGCTCGATGGTAACGGTGGTGCCGTCGGTTGTGATGCCCCCGAAGAGGGGGCGGTGATGGAGCGGTCGCACGTGCTCGCTTCGTTGCGCGCGTGCGGGCCCCTGGCCTTAGCCGGACTCGCTCGCTCCGCTCGCTCGCGCGGCTGGGGGGCCGCCAGCGGGAAGCGCCGAGTGCGGGGCCGCGCACTGCACGAATAGCGCGCGGCCGGCGCAGGTCATCAGAGCGCGGCACTGCAGACGGCCGACGCGTGCTGCGACGTTACGCCTCGACCCAACCACAGCCCCCAACTCCGGTGTTCGTTGTCCCTCCCGTGGCGCGCGGGGCTTTTCACCCGGGTGACTCTGCGTCCTGCCGGCTGCAATGCAGCGGCTGCTCCCGGCGTCCGTGCCACCAGTCAGTGTTCCGGCCAGTGGCGTTGTCGGCGAAGCGTCTCCAGTAGCTCTTCGAGGTCCGCTGCCGACAGCGTATCGAGTGCGGCCTCCCGACTGGCAGAGAGCTCCACCTCCAACACGTCGCACAGAGCGCGGACGGCGGCACGAAGGCCTTCCTGGCGACCCTCCTGCCGGCCGCGTTGCTCGGCGGTCGCAAGCTCCATGCGGTAGAGGCGGAGCTGGTCCTCGCGCCAGCGCGCTAGCTCTCGGGCCTTCGGGTCCTGGCTCAGGTGCTCCAGCGCTTCGGTGGCTCGGCGGATGTCGGGGTTGGCCATGGCGACTTGCCTTCTCTCGTCGTCGGTCTCGGCTGCCTCCAATGCTCGAAATGTGGGGTGAAATCGCCTCCCTGGCAACTCCCGGTCTCCCGGTACGCCAAGATGAAGATCACCCGGCAAGGATGCAGGTCCGCGTTGTCGTCCCCCCGTCCGATGCCGTCCCGGAACACCCGCGCCCAGTGGTACAGCGCCCGCGTGCCCATCGCCTCCCGCTGATAGGCTTGCATCTCCACGTCCGTCCGCGTCTGGTCGTCGTGCACCGCCAGGATGTCGAGCGCCAGGCCACGGTCATCCGGCGCGTCCTTCTGGATCTCCGGGTTCACGACCTCGACCGACACGATCGGACGCGACGGCTGCCGGATCGCGTTGAGCAGCGAGACCAGAAGGTCCCGGTTCCGCTCGTCCGCCAACAGGAGCTTGAAGCCGTGCTCGCTCCGCTCGCTCGCGCGAATCGGGGCCCGCAGAGCATGAGCGACAACGAGCGTGATCACGTATCCATGCCGCGACAATGGGTCGCATTGCGTCGACAGCGCGCGAGACGAGAAGCTCGCGGTTGGCACTGGAGCACGCGAGAACGCACGGGCTCGGCTCCTCGGCGCAGCTCATTGCCGGGCTCCGCGCGAAGGGCGCGCCCTCTCCGCCACGCCTGGCGCCGCGCGGCGTCGACCGGCTTGGGCGTGCCACAGAGGCTGCGCCATTGGGGGGCTGCGCCCGGCAACCAGCCGCGCCGAGGAGGTCCCCATGCCCGCTTTCACTCCAAAGCAAGAGTACTTCCGTCGCATCGTCGTGCCGTACACGGCGCAGGGTGGCCTTCCCCGGCCACTTCAAGACAGTGAGCCACTCGACACTATTGCTTCCCTCCCCTCCCCCGAGCGACCTCGGCGAGCAACTCCCGTGACGCCGCCTCGGGATCCTCCGCAGCCATGATCGCCGACACCACCGCGACCCCATCGGCCCCCGCCGCCACCACGCTCGCGGCGTTGCCCACGTGGATGCCGCCGATCGCAACGAGCGGCAACCGAGTCGCCTCGCGTATGGCGCCTAGCCCCTCGAGTCCCGTCGCTTGCGGAGTGTCGGTCTTGGTCGGTGTCACGAACACGGGGCTGACAGCGAGGTAGTCGGCGCCCTCGGCCTCGGCTTGGGCCGCCTCTTCGGGCGTGCTGATCGAGACTCCGATGATGTGGCTCGGTCCGACCAGGCGCCGGACGTCCGCGCAAGGCATATCCTGCTGCCCGACGTGAACGCCAGCCGCGTCTGACGCCAGAGCCACATCGACTCGATCGTTGACGAACAGAGGCACCTTCAGAGGCTCGAGCACGGCCTTCACGTCCTGCAGGAAGGCCAGATACTCGCGCACGCTCGCGTCCTTCTCTCGCACCTGCACGGCCCTGACGCCGCCCATCACGGCGCGCCGGACCACGTCGACGAGTGAGCGGCCGCCGGCCAAGGGACGATCGGTGACGAGGTAGAGGGAGTAGTCGACCGGTTCTCCGGCGAACAGGACCGGGTGGTGAGTCATGAGCCGTCAGCCTTCGACGACCCGCCCGCCAGAGACGATCTGCTCCGGGCTGATTCGATCCAGGGCGTCCAGTAGGCGCACCCGGAACTCACCGGGGCCGGGGCGGCCCTGGGCAGCGAGTTCGCCCGCCAGGCCGTAGAAAACCAAAGCTGCGGTCGCGGCGACCAAGGGGTCGGCTTCGACCGCGGCGAATGCACCGGTCAGGGCGGAAGCCACACAGCCCGTTCCGGTCACCCGTGCCATCAAAGCATGGCCGTTGGCGACGCGTACGGAGCGTGTGCCGTCAGTAACGAAGTCCATGGGGCCCGTGACTGCCACGGTCGAGCCCGAGCGACCGGCTAGCTCGAACGCGACGCCATGCGCTTGTTCCACGGTCTGCGTGGCATCGACGCCGCGTGTCGCGCCGCCCGCCTGGGCGACAGCCAGGATCTCGGACGCGTTGGCGCGCAAGATGGTCGGCTTGACCTCGCTCATGAACCGAAGCGCCGTCTCTGTCCGGATCGCTGTCGCGCCCGCGCCCACCGGATCCAAGACAACGGGCACGCGCCGTGCGCGAGCTTCTGCTCCTGCCAGGAACATCGCCTCGATCCAGGATCTCGACAGCGTTCCGATGTTGACCACGAGCGCCCCGGCCAGGGCAACCATCTCTCGGACCTCCTCCACCGCGTGCGCCATCACCGGCGAGGCTCCGGCAGCAAGCAGCGCGTTGGCTGAGAAATCCATGACAACGTAGTTGGTGATGTTGTGCACCAACGGCCGGCGACATCGCATGTCGCCAAGCGCACGCGCACAGCGACCGACAAGTGATTCGTTCATGAGCCTACAAACCTCCATCCAGAACCGAGGGGCGCCGGCCAGTAGGCAGAAGCTCGAGAGCCGTCACGGTGGGACCCGGAGGAGATCAGCTCTCGTCGCGGGGTCTGTTCCCTACGCCGGTACGAACCGGGTCAGGTTCCGATGGTGTGCTCTCAGCCCGCTGGTCACGGGCACCCATACAGACCAGTGGCTCGTGTAGTCCATCCCGCGTGCGGATGTCAATCCAGCACTCGTCGGCGACGCGGGCTCACGACTTCTTGGCCGCGACGCTCATCAGCGCCCCGAGCTCGCCCGCACGACGCGTGGCAGCATCGACTGCCGCCATCATGGCGTGACGCACGCCGGCAGCCTCGAGCGCTCCGAGCCCATGAATCGTCGTGCCTCCGGGGCTGGTCACCATGTCCTTGAGCTTGCCCGGATGCTCGCCGGTTTCCACGAGCAACTGAGCCGCTCCGAGAACCGTCTGCGCCGCGAGCAGAAGCGCCGCGTCACGCGGCAGCCCGGCCCGGACCCCGCCGTCGGCCAGGCCCTCAATCATCAGCATCACGTAGGCAGGCCCGCTGCCGGAAAGCCCGGTCACCGCATCCATCAGTGTCTCGGGCACAACCACCGTGCGGCCCACGGCATTGAACAGGGAGACGGCCAGGTGCACGTCCGCTTCCGTGGCATGGCTGCCTGCCGTCACTGCGGTAGCACCGCGTAAGACGAGAGCCGGGGTATTCGGCATGGATCGCACGATACGAGAACCGGCTGGCAGGCGCGCCTGAATGAACGCGCAGGGCACACCCGCTGCGAGCGAGATGACCGTCGTGTCCTCGGCGACCTCGCCTGCCACCTCGTCGAGCACGGAGCCGAGCACTTGCGGTTTCACGGCGAGCACCAGCACGTCTGCCCACCGCACGACGTCCACGTTGCTGGTCGATGTCTCGATGCCGTGGTCGGTCTGCATCTGCTCGAGCCGCTCCCGGCGCACGTCGCTGGCGCGTATCTGCGCGGGCGTCACGGTCCCAGAAGCCAACAGCCCACGTATCAACGCCCCGGCCATGTTGCCGGCGCCCAGAAGGCCAATTCTTCGTGCCTGCATGATGGTTCCGATGGCAGGGTTTCGCTTCGCGGAACGTCTAGCCGAGGTGACGCGCCAAGAGCAAGGTGTCCCCGGACTCGAGCGCATCGATTCGGTCCCGGGGCCTAATTGGCGACCGACACATGCCGAACACGCGCGGTTCGCGCGCGGACCCGCGAGCCAAGGAGCATGGGCACCGTTCGGTCGCCGCGAAAAGAAGGTATGCTTCTGCCCCCGATGACTGACCCTTCCAACGGTGGGGGCCAGCGCGCCCCCTTTGCGTCACAGCCGGCAACGGGTCCACTCGAGCCCAACGCCAGCACACTCGCCGGGACAGAGGACGAGCAACGTCCCCGGATCCCGCGCACGGACGCGAAACGCACGTCATCTCCGCCGCGGCCCTCATCGCGCCCGGCTTCCTACCGCCCGGAGCAGAAGACGCTCTCGGGACTCTCGCCCTCAGCAGCGGACAGGCCCGACACCGACTCGAAGGACGCCAACCACCCGTCGAGCCCGCCGCGCGCAGCGGCGTCGGCAGGTGGTGAGCCAGGAAGTCTGCCAAAAGCGACATCCTCGATGCACCCGCGGCCATCATCGCCACCCGTCGCGCCCCGGCCTGCGCGGAGCAAGACGCTCCTGGGAGTCGCTCCCCAGGCAGTCTACTCCAGCCCTCCGCGCGAGACCGACTCGACCCGTCCTTCGCCCCCTTCCGGCGACGAGCCGCTCGCCCCGTTGGGCCCAACGTCTGCCAGGCCGTCGGAGCCGAGCGAGTCTGGGGACCAGCCTCCGCCCACGCCAGCGCCGAACGTCGTCTCCGCCCCTGCCCCTCCGGCGGAGCCCGAGCCGGCTGCGAGCGCCGAACCCGACTCGGTGGCCAGCGATGGCGGCGTCGACGCTGGCTGGGACTCCGACGTCACCTCGAAGCCGGACGGCAAGACGCCCGAAGCGGCGGCCCATGCTTCCGAGGCCGGCGAGCGTCAGGCCGAACAGACCACCGCCCAGGAGGATCAACCCGATCTCGGGGCGCCCGAGCCGTCGCGGACGCGCAGCAGCAGTGGGCGGTTGGTCGGCTTGGGCGCGCTCTGCGCCGTCGCATTGGTGGGAGCCTGGATGGTCTTCGGCCGGCAGGCCCCGGATCGGCCTGTTCGACCTGGTGCGACGTCCACCGCCGAGACGGCGAAACCGGCTGACGATCGCTCGGAGCCCGTGGCTCCCGGTAGCCTGCCGTCAGCACAGCCCAGCCCGGCGCCTCCGCAGGCCGCCTCCTCCCAGACCGACTCCCCGGCGACGCCCGGGGTGGCAGCGCAGTCCGCAGCACCGGAAGCACGCCCGCCGACCGCGACTGCTCACAGCGCCGGGTCTGCCGAAGCGACGAACGCAGAGACGATCTCGGTGACACTCGACGTTCGCCCAGTGGGCTCGCAGGTGTTCCGAAAAGGCCGATACGTGGGCAAGGCTCCGCTGGTGATCGAGCTGAAGCCAGGCGAGAAAAGCGCCTTCGAAGTTAACAAGCGCGGATATGCTCCGCAAAAAGTCGTGCTCGACGGTCGCAAGACCAACGTCTTGATCGGTCTGCGGCCACTGGGGCACCACTAGTGCATCGTTTCAATTGAAACGATGCACAAGAACGAGGGGTGGCGCGGCTCAGACGAGTGGTTTCGGGGCCGGAAGCGCCGCCTTCACCCAGCTGGGGGCGGCGCTTCCGGCCCCTCAACTCAATCGAACCGCCACACTAGAGCAGCCAGCCCCTGAGTCTGCCGAGCCAGCTCGGCGGGTCAACGATACCGGGTTCGTTCGTGACCTCTCGTTCGAACTGCTCGACGATCTCGCGGGCTCGCGGTGTCAGGCGCTCCGGAACCCGTACGTTCACGCGGACCAGGAAATCGCCGCGTCCACCGGGAAAACGCCGCGGTAGTCCGCGTCCGTGCAGGACAATCGTGCTGCCCGGCTGAGTGCGAGCGGGCACCCGGACGGTGACCTCTCCGTCCAGGGTTCGCACCCGAACACATCCGCCGAGCACGGCCGTGGCAAAGGAGACCGGAACCTTGCACGCTATATGGTAGCCTTCTCGCCGGAAGGACGGGTGCGACGCCACTTCGACGGTCACTTCGAGGTGACCCCGCTCGAGCGTCGGCGCCAGGCGGTGACCAGCCTGTCGAATCCTCCGGATCGCACCGTTCTCGATACCGGCGGGGACGGCGAGCGTTACCGTCCTCGACTGGAGCGTGACGCCAGAACCCGCACACCGGGTGCACTCTGTGTGTAGGTGTACGCCAGTTCCGTGGCAATAGCGGCAGGAGTACTCTACTGTGGGGAAGAGCGAGTCCGCCTGCACACGCCCAGTCCCGGAGCAGGCCGTACACGGTGCGGTCCGGCTGCCGGGCTCCGCACCGGTGCCCCCGCAGTGGCCGCACGAGTCGAGCGCTTGATAGTCGATGCGCTTCTTGCAGCCCCGTGCGGCCTCCTCGAAGGTCAGACGCAGACGCTCCTGCGCGCGAGGCGCCCGGGCGTCGCGCGCGGCTCCAAACCCACCCAGCAACGCCTCGAGCAAGCGCTGGAGACCCCCGAGTCCTTCGAAGCCGAGGGGAGACGGGTCACGCACGGTGGGGCCATAGTACCTCGCGTGTGTTGAGGCGAGGGGTATTTCGGCGCCCCCTCACACAGGCCGCACCGCGGGCTTGGCCGCGGGCCGAACGACTACTAAGGTATTTGGTGCGATGCCTCCGTCAGGCGACCCCGACAATCGACGCCAGCATGCACGCGCACCCATCGAGCTCAAGGTCGAGTACAAGCGGCTCAACACGTTTCTCGCGGACTACACCCGCAACATCTCGCGGGGCGGTACCTTCGTTGCCACCGCGAGCCCCTTGGGCGTCGGCACAGAGTTCGTGTTCGCGCTATCGGTCCCCAGTCTCGGTGAGCCTCTGAAGCTCACAGGCAAAGTCGTCTGGACCACGAGTGAGGATGAAGCCAGTCCGGCCAACCCGGCAGGTATGGGCATCGAGTTCCAATACCGCGACGCGCAAGAGCAGGCGGAGAAGGAAGCTCGCGTGGAGCGGATCCTCCAGAGTGAGCTCGGGGAGGGGCTTGCAGAGAAGCTCCTGGGCCGTCCGCTGCGTCGGTGACGCGTTGCACGTTCTCTACCCTGTCTCGGAGACGGGGCACGGGTGCATCGTTCCAATCGAAACGATGCCTAACAGCCACGGGTGTCGCGGATCAGATCGGTGCGAAGCGGCGGGTTTTCTGCCGCCCTCGCCCGGTCCCCCGGTCGGGGGCAGCAAGAAACCCATCGCTTCAATCGAAACGCGGCACTAGTGTCATGTCTCCGTGATTCGCCACAGAATTCGATGGCCTCGAACTGGGCGAAGCCGTCGAATTCTGCGGCGAATGCCCCCCGTCTGAGCCAGGAAACGCTTCGTTACCTATGTGCCCTGTCTCGGAGACAGGGCACTAGGGAATGGTTACGCCCCGCGGTAGCTCCAAGCGCACTGGCCGACCCGTCCGCTCCACGAGCAGTTCGCGCGCAATGGCGACTTCGACCAGCTCGACGGCTTCGCTCTTCGCCACCTGCTCGAGGCGGGGCAATGCCGACGCCCCACCTGCCGTCACGAAGGCTCTCATGGCAGTATAGAATTCGGCCTCGATTTTCTGCACCTGTCCCTGGGCGGCTGCCACGAGCTCCTCGTCGCTGAGCTTGCCGGAGGCCCAGTCCCTGAGCGTTGCGGGCCAGCCTGCCGTGTCGTGCACCATCGCCAGAGCCGCTTCCACCGTCCCGTCGCTCGGCACCTTGAGCTTCTGCTGCAGCAAATAGAGCCAGAGCGCGACGTAAACGAGGTCCTCGTCCGCAAGTTCTCCCTCTATCGCCTCGGTGACCGCGCCGCGCGCGGAGCCGAGGTCGGCGTCGGTCAAGGCGCGCTTGGCAGCATCCAGCACCGTGGCCGCCAGCTGACGGGTTTGGGAACGTGACGCGGCATAGGCTCGCTGCGTCGCACGCCGAGCGCCGTCGTCGTCGCGATAGAACGATAGTACTCGGGCCAACACGCGTTCCGCGACAGCCTGATCGGCATCGGTGCGCGCCATTTGCCGCGCATCAAGCGTGAGCCGCAGCGCGTCGGAGAGTCGAGCCTGAGCCTGCTCCGCTTTTCCCATGGCGCGATAGATCTCGAACGATGCCAGCGCCGCCTCGGCCTCTTCCGCCGGATTGCTGGCTTGCCGCGCCAGCTTGGCCGCGCTCTCCAGCGCCTCGAGCGCGGCCGAGTTGCTCCCGCGTTGACGGTGGATCGCAGCCAGAGCGAAGTAGGACCGCGTGGTCGGTTCGATGCTGGTCGCGGACTCCAACAAAGGTTGGGCTCGGCCGGGATGGGCGGCCCTGAGCTCCAGGGCGCCCATGACGTAGCGAATGTGGCCAGCGCTCGGGCGAACACGAGATCGGTAGTCACGCTGGACGGCCACGTCCAGCAAGGGTTCTGCAGCTTCGAACGTGCGGCGCGCTCCCTGCAGTTGTCCGACTTCCTCCTCGAACAGCATGGCGTTGAGAACGAGGCCAAGACACCACGACAGCGAGCTCGGTTGCGGACGGCCAACGAGAGCGCTGGACAGGACCAGCG
>JAFGIS010000381.1 GCA_016929495.1 Polyangiaceae bacterium
GCAGCCTGAGGCCGACGGCGCCGGTGCTCCGGTCGCCGCTCTGGCGCAGGGAAACCCGGAGTTCTCGAGCTGGCGAGCTATCGTGCAGCGACTGGCGCAGTCGGCTCCGCAATTGGCCGCCTCCCTCGAGCACGCCGTGCTACTCGAGATGGGGCCTGCCCGCGTTCGACTCGGCTTCGAGCCGGCAGGCCTGCCGTACCGCGTCGTCAGCGAGCCGAGCGCTCTCGAAGCCATCACGCGCACGGCGCGCGAGTATCTCGGCGCTTCGCAGACCGTGGTGCTCACCGAGACACACGCTCAGGCGCCCGAGGCCGTCACCCTGGCTTCGCTCGGTCGCAAGGAGCGCGAGGAGGCTAGTCGGGCCGCGCACGAACGGGCTCGCGCGCACCCGCGGGTGCGCGACGCCATCGAGCTGCTCGGGGCGCAAATCAAGTACATCCGGGTTCCCGAGTAGCCCGGGCCGTGGGCTGCTCGGTCCGTCTGGGCGGCCCCCGCACGGCACGGCCTTGCGCCGCACCCGTGCGACGGTACAAGTAGGATAGCTTGCTGCCAGAGCACCTTCTCCGCGTCGTCCGCCTGTTCGCCCGACTCCCGGGCGTCGGAGAGAAGACCGCGCAGCGTTTCGGGCTGTACCTCGTGTCTGACAACAGCGGGCTCGCGGCTGAGCTCGGAAGCGAACTCGTCGGCCTGCAACACGGCGTCCAGCCCTGCGAGCTGTGCGGCAATCTCGCCGAGCGGAACGCATCAGGACGCGCGATCTGTCTCATTTGTGCCGACGAGCGACGGTCTGCCGGAGAGCTGTGCGTGGTCGGCAAGGTGCAAGACCTAATGGCCATCGAGCGAAGCGGCTCGTACCGCGGGCGCTACTTCGTGCTGGGACGGCTGCTTTCGCCGCTCGACGGAATCGGGCCCGAGGATCTACCGGTCGACCGACTCATTGACAGGATCCGTTCGACGGGGGCAGAAGAGATCATCCTGGCGACCCCGCCGTCCGTCGACGGCGAGGCCACCGCCCTGCTGCTCGCTCGTGAGCTCGGCCCGATTGGCGTTCGTCTCTCCCGGATCGCCAGCGGCGTTCCGCATGGCGGCGACCTGGAATTCGCGGACCAGATCACATTGGGCCGCGCCCTGTCCGGGCGCCGCGTCATGGACCCGTCGGGCTGACGACCCAGGGGCCATCGACCCCTGTTGATCCGCCGCCGACCTGGCGGCAAGATTCGCGCCTCGCCGTAGTCCCTGACCCACGCGGCCGCATCTTCATTGGAACCAGACCAGGAGGCCTATTCACATGAGCGGACAGTCCGCCACCAAGAACCCCAGCGAGTTCGCGGCCGAGCTACTCCAAGCGCCGGCTGAGCAGGCGCAGGCCGCACTCGCCCTCGTGGGTGCACGAGCTGCCGAACTCGTCGAGCGTTGGGTCCAAACGGCCAACGCCGCAGCGGTGGCCGTGGCGGCCGAACACGCCGAGGGTGCGGCCCGCAAAGCGGCACGGCGGGGACTGAACGTGCTCAAGTCGCGCGGCATCGCCGTTCCGGAAACACGGCGCGTCACGCGACTGAGCACAGCGCCCGCCGAAGCGACGCACACTGCGTGGATGCTGCCGCCGGACACGAACGGCAGCGTGCTGGTGGCCATCGCTTCGCATGCGCCACCGCGCCGCCCGCGCGCTACCTTCCTGCAGCTCAACGATGTCTTCGGAGTGCACCGGATCGACACGGGCGAGCTTGGCATGTCGCAGCTCAAGGAAGCGATGGTCAACGCGGCCCCGGGGCGCCTGTTCAAACCGGTCAGCGTTCCGGTTGACTGGGTCAGGTGGCGGGTGGCGACCGCTCGACGTCGCCATGCCGAGCGCGGCGAGGCCGAACCTCTGGGCCTTTCCTCGGCACGAGACCTGCTCGAGCCGGTGCCCCGCGAGGTTCCCCCGCATCCTTTCGATGAGGAAGGGTTGGTCCTGTCGGATGAAGACGCCAAGGACTTGGCCGCGGAATCGCTGCGCCTTCATCGGTTGCCGGAGTTCCGTTCCTGGCTACCACCCCGGCAGGCGGTCGACGCGTTGCTCGCCGCAGTGGGCGAGCAGTTCTATGCCGATGAACCTCCGGACCAGGAAGCCTTGCAGCGGGTGCTGCAAGAGCAGCTTCAGGCTGCGACCGACCGCTTCTTCTCGCCCCAGAGCCGCGAACGCCTCGTCGCCATGATGAAGGACAGCGCACTGAGCGTGCTGGGCCGTGACGGTGAACAAGCCGCGCTCGAGGTCGTGGCAGCCATCAAAGCTATCACCGAGGCGGGACTCATCACCAATCCGCCGCACGAGATCGGCTTCCTCAGGGGCTTCTTCGACAAGGCGCTTGCTGTACTGCACCAGCAAGAGGGCGGACAGCTTCGCATCCCGATGCGGCACCGCCGCGGTGAAACCGCACCGGACGCGGGCCCCACTCCCGAACCCGGCATGGTACCCTTCGAACCCACGGTGGGTCCCAGCACGCTGCCCGTGGACGGCACGGCAGCGTTCGCCGGCGAGGCGCCTCCCCCGGCAACCCGGCTCGATACCCCCGCTCCCGCCGACAGCGGCTCGCTCGACGAAGGGTGGGAGAGCCCAGAGAAGGGAGAGAAGGGCTAGCTACCTAGTCCTCCGGCTCGGCGAACTCGAGCACCACGTCGTGCGCGAGCATCGCCTCGGCGGATGCGTCCGCGACGACGTCGTACACGGGATCCGCCTGCGTGGCGCCGTTGCACACGACGGTCTTGGACGAGTCGCTCGCGATCCGAACGTCGCAGCCGACATCTTGTGCGTTGGTGGTGTCCACCTGTCCGCCGGTCTTCGAAAAGGCGCGCACGGAGAAGACGTCGTCCGCCGGCAAGCGAAGCCCGATGTCACCGCGACCCGTTAGGAAACGGGCCGTCTCGAAACCCTCGGGGACCGCGGGCACGAAGCCGGTGAGGTCGCCGAAGCCGCACTGTACGTCGACAGCTCGGGCGAAGCCCACGCCCACGCTACACGATCCGTTCTTGCTGACCAGGCTGAATCGGCTCGCGCGCGCCGCGGACTCTACGGTCACGGTGCCGTTCTCCTGCTCTATGCTGAGGGGTCCGTCGAACGCCTCGGGGATGGAGACGGCGATGTCCGCGCCCAGCGACGAGAGAACCGGCCCCTCGCGCTCCGTTTCGACGGTAATCGTTCGCGATGCTTCGTCGAGCTTCAGCGTCCCACGAAGCTTTTCGAGCTCGCTCCGCTCTTCGCTGGCGCTAGCGTCGTCGGCGATGAGCACGAAGGGGCTGAACTCTGCGACGATTTGATCTTCGGAGCGTTCGCGAACCTCGATGCGCCCGTTGATGCCGCGGATACGGAGCGCATCCTCGGAGCGCCAGCCGCACTCGTCGCTGAAGCCACGGCCAGTGGCGAGCTTGGTCGCCTTGATGCTGCAGCCCGCCAAACAACACGACACGCCGGCCGCGACCAAGCACGCACTGGGACTGTTGAACCCGCCAGACATCCGAACCGCCTGCGAAGATGGATATGATGCCACCGCTTCGACGGATCGCCCGGGCGTGGCGTTCAATACCGTCTTCGCATCGGCCAACCGACTCAGGATTCGAGATCCGATCGACCCACATCGGCGGTTGCCATGCTACCGGACCGCGCTGCACTCGATTGGCGGCGAGCCCACCGCGCAGAAGCCACTGCGTGCGCTTCGGCGCGCCGAGCGCTGCGCAGGCACGCGCTCACTGCGCCATCCGCTGGATCTCGTCGAGCTCTCGCCTCTGGGCGTCGCGCAGCTGGCGGACTCGCTCGGCAGCGTCGCGAGCGTCTTGTACCAGCTGCCCGGGGCTCGCCAACGTCCCATTGCCGATCCCAGCAGTGCGCCGGACCCACCCGAAGTAGCTACCGGCGATCAGCACCGCCAGCCCCACGGTCAGGGCCCCGCGCACAACCCAGCGTCCAGCGCCACCCGAAAGGCGGCTGAGCATCAACCCGATGAGCCCCGCGCTCAGCATGCCAGCGCCGAGCCCGAGCGCGAACGAAGCGGTGTCGACCCCGAACGGCAACGGTGCCGCTGTCGCGCGCTCGGCGTGGCCTCGGGGGTCGACCCGAACCTCGGGCGTGCCGGTGAGCACCACCCGCTCGGCCTTGGCTCTGACCTCCGCGGGCAGCTTCTCGAGCGAGTCGACGACGGTGACCTTCCCGCTGGCGTCCTCGTGGCGGTAGTAGACCACCTCGGCGGCGGACGCTGCGGCGGCTCCCTGGTCTGCCTCGGCTCGGGCCATCGACGCATCTTCCTCCCGCCTCGAGCGTCTGTCGAGCCGGCAACGCGCGGCGAGCCCGTGCGGCATGAAGTACCAAGCGTTGCGCGTCGATGCCTGGTCAGGAGCTGGGCGGCGTCCAGGCCAGGCAGGCCTGCACGTCGACCGAGGCGCGGCCAGGGCCCAGGGGCTAGCCTTGTTCGGTGGTCAAGAACCTCGACGCCCACGGACAGCTCAATGAACGGGAGCGTTGGCAGGCGCTCGCTCAGATGAGCGTCGCCGAGTCGATCGCTGTTGGCGAGGCGCTGCTCACCTCTGAGCTGCTGGACTTCGCTGTGTTTCCGGACGACGATCATCCGGTCAGCCTGGCGCGCGCCCTGGGCATCCGGACGGACCGAGACCGAGCGTGCCCCCCCGAGCGCGGAGTGGGTTCGACGCTTTCTGCCGAGAACCCTAGCGGGGCTCCGCCCCAGCCCGACAAGTCATGCTGCGACCTGATAGGTTGTGCTGACTGATGCGCTGGAGCCCCGCGTCAACAGTCGAGAGCCTTGAGTCGAGAGTTGGGGATCCCCTCCGGCGCTTTCGACTCACGGCTGTCGACTCTCGACCCGAGGCATCAGACCCGGAAGTTGACTCGGATGGAACGACTTTCGTGCCCCATAGACGCTAGACAGCGAACCACGACTTCCCGGCATCACGCCTTGTTCTCCGCCCACTGCTGATACGCCGTGAGCAGCCGCCGCGCGATCGGCCCCGGCTGGCCCCCGCCCACGGGCGTGCCGTCGATCCGAACCACGGGCACGACCTCCCGAATGCTCGAGGAAATGAACACTTCATCAGCGGCCAAGAACTCTGCGACCGTGAGTGTCTTCTCCTCACAGGCGATGCCCTGTGCTCGGGCGATCTCCAGGAGTCTGGCGCGCGTGATCCCGGGCAAAATGCCGGCCTCGACCGGCGGCGTGACCAGCACACCACCCCGGACGGCAAAGACGTTGGACGTGGCGCCCTCCACGACATGCCCCTTCCCGTCGAGGACGAGCGCTTCCTCCGAGCCCTGCGCTCGTGCTGCGTGCATGCCCAGGACAGCGACGAGGTAGTTGCCGACTTTGGCGCCGACGGCATCAGTCGCATCGGCAGTGCGCTGAGTTCTGTACGTGCTGACGCCGATGCCCTGCTCGTAGAACTCCCGCGGAGGCCGCTGCAGAGGCGTGACGATGATCACTCTCAGCGGGCTGTGCGCGCTCGAGGGATCGAGCCCGAGCGCACCCTGACCTCGAGTCAGCATCACGCGGATATTGCTCTCTGCATTGCCCGAAGTCGAGAGGGCCATGTCCACCTCTGCCGCGATCCGAGTCCACGGCACCGGCATGGGAATATGGACCTGCTCGGCGCTGCGCACCAGACGCGCTAGGTGGGCCTGCAAGTCGACCGGTCTCCCGCCACGGGTCGCAATGGCCTCGAATACCGAATCGCCGTACAGGAAACCGCGATCGAAAACGCTCACGCACGCCTGATCGTCGGCGACCAGACGGCCATCGATGACAACGACGGATTTCATCGGCGCTGCCGTCCCAGAAAAGCGGGCGGCGCGCAAGCTCAAACACGCCGCCTGTTGCGCAGCGCCGCTTGCGCTCGGATGCCGGCCTCGTCGATGGCAAAAGCGACGCGGCTCGGATCCTCCCGAGCACAGCGCGGATCGAGGGGCGGGCCAAAGGCGATGCACACGCGAGCAAACGGGAGAACCAGCCGGTAGTTGTCCCACGTTCGCGACAGGACTAGAGCCGGCCAGGCGACCGCAGCCATGGGTATCAGCTCCGAGCCTGCGAGCTCTGCCGCGGCAGCAGCGCCGGACTGAACGACGCCCAGGGGACCGCGTGGTCCGTCCACGGCGAACGCCGCATCGGTCCCCGCGCGCAGCGCCCGCACGATGGCGCGCAGGCCCGAACTCGCTCCCCGGGAGCTGCTGCCGCGAACCACGAGCAGGCCGAGTGTATCGAGGACCCCCGCTTGGAGCGCGCCGTCCGTCGACCAACTCACCATGACCGCTGTGCGCCGACGACGAGGCCAACCGAGCAGGGCCATCTGCATCCCATGCCAGAAGCAGAGCACAATGGGTTCTCGAGACTGCAGGCCCGACGGCTGGCAGGACAGGACCTTCACGCGCCAAGTCCTGATCCAGATCCAGAGCAACAGACCGAGAACATGCCCGAGCGCGGTGCGCCAGCGGTGGCCCGCATGTGGCGCCAGCCGCGGACCACGGGCCTGGACTGCGGAGTGTTGGCCTGACATGCCCCGTCGACTCGAGGCGAGACCGCGCTCTGGCGACGGCTCGCTCTAGCCCCGAAGCTCGACCAAGCGTTGCTTGGCCTGCTCCAGCGTGGGGTCCTGCTGCAAGGCGCGCTCGTACATCTGAACAGCCTTGGGCTTCTCGCCCAGCCTGCGATGCACCTCGCCCAGACCCATGAAGACTTCGGCCTTGCTGATCGGGCTCGTCTGGTCCAGCCGCTGGAGCAGGAGCGCCCGGAACATCTGCTGGGCCTTCTTGAGGTCGTCCATCTCGAGCGCCAGCTCGCCGAGCTTCTTCAACACGTGCACGTTGCCCGGTTCGATGCGGAAGGTCTTGTCCAGCTCCTCGACCGCTCGCCGATTCTCACCCATCGCTAGATACGCGTCGGCGAGGCGACGATGTAGCTCGCCGAGTTCCCGTGTACGCTTCCCGCCGTACGACTGGACGACCTTTTCGAGCACTTCAGCAGCGGCGCGGCCACGACCGGATGCATTGTACGCGTCGCAGAGCGCCAGCAGGATGTCGCGGTCGTCCGGCTTGAGCTGACTGGCTCGGTCGAGCAGTTCCGCCGCGGCAGCGGGATCGCTACGCTGGGTCGAATGGATGTCCGCCGCAGCCCGAAGCAGCTTCACCTTCTGCGCGGGGTCCTCCAGCCACTGTGCGTTCTTGACCAGGAGCCCCGCCAACTTGTCCCACTGCTTGCCTGATTCGTAGAGGGTCTGCAGGCGCGCGCGGAGCTTCGCATTGCGCTCGTCGGCGTGCAGTCCTCGCTCCAGTGCTCGGATCGAGCCGCTCGCATCGTCGAGCTGGTCGTACTCGTCAGCCAACTCGAGCGCCACGGCAACGCGCTGCTCGCCCGAGCTGAGCTCGAGCAGTCTCTCGTAGGCACCTGCCGCCTCGGCGTGGTCACCGGCACCCCTGCACAAGCGAGCCAGAGCCTCCAGGGCGCCACGATGCTCGGGGTCGCGTACCAGTACACTGCGGTAGGTCGCAATCGCGCGCGCCGGATCGCCCAGACGCGACTCACACACCTCCCCCAGGCGCACCTGAAGCTTCAGTTCGGCTTCCGTGTCACGGCGCGCCTGCGCCGCCTCGATCCGGGACGACAGAAGCGACGCGAGATCCTCGTCACGCCCGGTCTTCTCGTACAGAGTGCTGAGCGCGACCACGGCCTCGGCATTGTTCGGGTCCTCGTCGAGCAGCATACGCAGAACGTCAACGGCGGCATCGGGGTCTTGGAACCGCTGCTGCTGCAAGCTCGCGATCTCGAGTCTGAGAACAGAACGCTCCTCGACGGCGTCGGCTAGATCCGTGAGCCGCTCGAGCAAGTGGGCCAGGTTGTCGTAGCGCTCGGTCTGCGCATACAGGTCTCGAAGCGCGTCGGCGGCTCGACGGTCGTTCGGCTCGTCTTCGAACAGCGCCTCGTAGAGCTTCAGCGCGGTATTGGCGTCCGCCAGTCGCTCGCGGGCCAACAGAGCCGCTTCGTGTCTGAGCTTGTGGCTTTCGTTGCCGTCTACCACGAGTTCGGCGCGTTGGAGCAGGAGCCGCAACGCCTCCGCGTAGTCACCGGCGGCCTGTCGGAGCCGTGCCAGCTCGCCGAGGGCCCACAGGTTGAGCGAATCGTGTTCGATGAGCTCCCGCAGCACGGCCTCTTCGAGCGCTGCGTCTCCCTGAGCCTCCGCCAGGTTCTTGGCCTCGCGGTACAGATCCACGCGGCGCTGTTCGTCCATCTGCAGACTCGCCCGCCGACGCAAGGTCGCGACCAGCTCTGCCTCTCGCCCCGAAACCCGCTGCAGGTCTTCCAGTTGCTCGAGGACCTCGTCGCTATTGGGCTCATACCCCAGAGCGCTCACGAGCGCCTTCTCCGCGCCCTCCCGATCGGCCGCCCTGTCGCGCAACCATCCAGCAAGGCGCACGCAAAGCTCTCGCCCCATGTCCGGTGCCAAATCGCGCGCGCCGCCGATCGCGGCTGTCAGCGCGTGCGCCGCGCCGCGCCAATCGCCGGTGACGGAGGCGAGGCGTTCGAGCTCACCCAGCAACACCGCGTCGGATGGATCGTCGCCGATCGCGCGCTCCAGGACGCGCTGAGCTGCCGGTGCATCCCTGCACTCCTCTTCCAGGACTCGTGCCAGGTTCTGCTGTCTCTGGATCCGTTCGGCTGGATCACTGGCGAACTGGACACGCTTCTCGTAGAGCGCCGCGAGCCGATCGGTCTGACCGCTGCTGCGGTAGACCGGTTCAAGCGCGTCGGCTGCCTCCTCGAACAGGTCCGGTTGCTCCGTCAGCTTCTCCAGTGCGCGCGCCGCGTCCGCGTGTCCGGGCGCACGCTCGAGCACCGTGCGCAAGGACGCCAGTGCCCGGGCTGGTTCTCTGAGGTCGCGCAACTGCACGACGGCGAGCCGGTAGCACGCGTCGGCCTGCTCGGTGTCCGAGGCGAGCAGCAGCACGCGACGTTCGAGCACCTCGCTCAGGGCTTGAGCATCCCCGAGTCGGGTGTGCAGTCGATCGAGAGCTTCGAGCAGCTCGGGCTGGTCTCCGGCCTGCTGCACGGCCAGGTTGTAGGCCTCCACCGCACGTTGCGGGTCGTCGAGCCGCTGTTCGGCCAACTCCCCTAGCTTGGCGTAGAGCTCGCGAGCTATGTCCGGATCGAAGGTCGACTGGGCACGCTCGGTGAGCGCGTCTGCGTAGCGGCCCCAACCCTCGGTCGGCGCAGCCAGCCGTTCGGCTTCGGCGTGCACCTCGCGATCCTCCGGTTGCTCGCCCATGGCGCGGAGCAGCGACCCCAGCGCATCCCCGAGAGTGCCGAGTCGCTGCTCTTGGACCTGCGCCATGTCGCGCAACGTCGCAGCGCGCTGCCCCGGCTCCGTTTCCACGCTCAGACGCATCTCCAGAACCTCCACGAGGTCCTGGTGGCGTTCTGTCAGACGGAGCACGGGGACCAGAATGCCCGCCATCACCTCCCGGAGCTCCTCGTGTTCCGAGCCAATCGCCCGCACCGCCACCACGGCACCGGCGTCGCTGGGCACCTCGCTGAGAAGCTCCCTGTAGACTTCCAGCGCATCGAGGTACAGTTGCTGCTTGTCCGCCAGCACCGTGGCGATTTCGTGACGCAGGCGCACGCGCTCGGCAGCGTCCTGGGCGATGCCGACCTGGACACGCAGGTTGTCCAGCAGTTCGGGCCACATCTGCTCGGCGCGGCACAGACGGTTGAGCGACCCGAGCACGGCGTTGTCCGCGGGCTTGACCACCAGCGCCCTGTTGAGCGATTCGATTGCGCCGATGCGGTCGCCGATCCGCTCCTCGAGCACCTTGGCCGCGGTCATGAGCAGGTCGTATTTCAGATCAGCGTCTTCGTCTTCCGTCAGGTCGACGCGCCGCTGACAGAGTTCCACGAGCCGGTCCGGGTCTCCCGCCTGTTCGTGCAGTTCGATCAAGCAGTCCACCGTGAAGGTGCTGTCAGGCTCGATGTCGTAGGCCCTGGCGTACGCGTCGATGGCACCGAGCGGGTCCTCGAGCATGTCCCGCTTCGCCTCGCCCACTCTGCGCCAGAGGCTGGCACGGAGCTCGTCCTCGCTGACCAGATCGGCCATCTTCGACAGCACGTCGACCAGCGTTCGCCAGTCGCTGAGCAGCGTAGCAAGCTTCTCCATCTTCTCGAGGGGCGCGAGGTCCGTGTCGTCCGCAGCGTGCAGCCGGGCGTAGGCCTCGAGCGCCCTGCGCGGGTCGTCGCGATGAGAATCGTGGACCTCCGCGATCTTGACCAGTAGCTCACGCTGGCTACTGAGCGTTGGCCGGGCGCGGAGCACCTGTTCGTAGGTATTGGCCAATTCACCCCAGGCCCCGGTCGCCTCCACGAGCCGTTCGTAGTCGACCCGCACGTCGGAATCGTCCGGCTCTGTCTGCACCGCCGCCGCCAGGGCCTTGCGCGCAGCCGCCGCATCGCGGGCGCGCCGCTCGAGTAGCGCCGCGTTTTCACGCAGAAGGGTCACCTTCTCGAGCGCATCCGTCGCGAGGTGGTATCGGGATTCGTTCAGCGCAACGATGCTGCGCCAGTCGTCCATACCCTCGTAGAGTGGCCGAAGCAGATCGATGACGCGCTCCTCCTGCACGCGGGAGTGCCAGTACTTCTCGAGCTCCTCGATGGCCCCGCGATGGGTCGGCTGGCCCCGCACGATCTCTTCCAGCTGGTCGATCGACAGCTGCGGATCGGAGAGCTTGTCCCGGTACAGCTGAGCGAGCAACAAGCGATACTCCGCCTCCTCGTTGGGCTTCTTCGCGCTTTCCACGCGCCGCAGGTACAAGTCCGCCAGATCGGTCCAGCGCCCCTTCTCCCGGTACAACTCGGTAAGGGCCTCGAGCGCCTTGAGGTCGCTCGGCTCGACCTCGAGCGCGCTGACGTAGGTGTCGATGGCGTCGTCGGCCTGCCCGAGCTCCTGGCGCTGGACTTCCGCTATCGTGTGCAAGATCTGGAGCCGCTCCTCCGGCTCGAATCGATGATCCAGAATCTCTCGCTGCAACGCCACGCGTTCGTCAGGGCGCTTCATGCGCACGAGCAGCCCGTCGACCGCCTGGAACAGCGCGCGATTGTCTGGCTCGAACTCGAGACTTCTCCTGTAAAAGCCGAGCGCCTTCTCGAGCTCGCCCAGGCTCGCCAGGATTTCTCCCGTGCGGCGCGACAAGGCGGCGCTGTTCGGGTCGAGCACCGTCACATCGGCGAGCTCCTGCTCGTAGATCTCCGCGAGGCGCTTTTCGGCACCGGCCACCTTGGCCAGCCGCTCGAGCTCGGCCTGCGTGTCCGTGTCCGATAGATCCTCGTGCAACAGCTTGGCCGTGGTCTCGAGAGCCGCGAGGTAGTCCTCGGCCTGCTCGTCGTACAGCTTGCTCAGCCGCGAAAGCAGCTCGCGACGCTCGTCCCGGGCAGACGTGCACTCCAGACGCGCCTCGATGGCGCCCATCAGCTTCTTGAAGTCCGTGGCCAGCAAGTACACCGGTTCGAGTAGCGTCGCGGCGCGCGCCCGATGCTCCGGGTCGGAAGCCTCGGCCAAGAGCCGCTCCAGTTCCGTCACGGCCCCGGCTCGCTGTCGGTCGACGTCGAGGGCCTGCTCGAGCTCGTCGAGGGCGCGCCCTACGTCTTTGAGATGGCGTGCCGCGACCTCGGCAATCTTGACGTGCAGATCGGCGGCGTCGGCGCCGGGAGCGTCGAGCTGGCGCACATGCAGGTCGATCAGGTCGGACCAGCGCTTCTCGTCTTGATACAGTCGACCGAGCGCCGAGACCGCCACCGGGTCGGGCCCCATGTCGAGAATGGCTTCGTACACGGGGATAGCGCGCACCGGGTCCTTGAGCGTGTCGGCCAGCAGCTCGCCACGCTGAAACATCAGCGCCTTGCGTTCGTCGTCGTTTTCAGCGCAGTCGACACGGCGCTCGAGCACGCTGAGCAGGCTCTCGGTGTCACCCGTCTCCTCGTGCAGCGATTGCAGCGCGATGAGCGCTCGACGATCGTCGACGCGCACCTCGAGCGCCTTCTCGTAGTACTCGCGCGCGAGCTTCATGTCGCCAAGCCGGTAGCGCGAGAGCTCCGCGATCTTCAGCAGCACCGACAACTGGACCTCGCCGTCCATGATGTCGCTCGCTACTGCGCGCAACAGCTCGACCTGCTCCTGCTGGCGCTCGCTGACCCGAGCCAGACGGTCCACGCGACCGAGCCAGGGCTCGAGGTCCGCGTGCCCCGCAGCGACGCGGACGGCCTCCATGGCGTAGTCCAGCGCCCGGCCGCCGTCGCGCAGCTCCGCCTCGGCGACGTTCATCGCGCGCTCCAGGCCTTCGAGCTTGTGCGCCGGGTCGTCGCTCGCCTCGATCTCGATCTGGAGCACCCGAAGCAGGTTCTCGTGGTCCGCATCGTTTTCGTAGATCGGCCGCAAGACCTTGGCGACCTCGACACGGGTCAGCGGGTCGTGGCTCTCGAGCATGGCGTCGAGCGCCTGGCGGGCCGGCGCATACGAAGCATCGAGCGCCAGGGCGCTGCGGAACATGTCCAGAGCGCCGACCAGGTCACCGAGCTGCTGGCTCCTGACCTGTCCCAAACTCGCCAAGAGGGCCAGCCGCTCCGAGTCCTGAAGCGTCAAGCCCAAGTGCTGCTCGTAGGCGTCCGCCAGCTCGCTCCAGCGCTCGACGTCCCGGTACAGCGCTTCGAGCGCACCCAGCGACTCTGGATCCGCACCGAACTCGCCGATCAAGTTGTTCCACGTATCGATGGCAGCCGCCGGGTTGGACAGCCTACTGTTCTGCAGCGTGGCGAGCCGGACCATGAGCTCGCGGCGCAGACTCTTGTTCTCGGCGAGGTCCATCCGCCGCTCGAGAACGGTCGCAGCCTCCTGCCATGCTTCGGTGCGAGCGTAGAGACGGTCGAGGGCGGCCAGGGCCTCTGCGTCGTTCGGGTCCTCGTCGACACGCGTCTCCCAGGCCTGGATGGCGCCCTTGGCGTCTCCGAGCACGGACTGGCAGAGCTCGCCGAGCTTGCCGAGCAAATCGCAGCGCGTTTCGGCGTTCTGCTCCAAGCGAACCTCGGTGCGCAACACGTCCGCCAGCTCTTCATTCTGTCCGGTGGACTCGTAGATCCCGCGCAGCGCGCGGGCGGCCGGCAGCACGAGATCCGCTGCGTTTTCGTCGAGCACCAGCACACGCCGATAGGTGCTTTCCGCGCGAGCCACATCGTGAAGCGAGTCTTGATAGATCCGGGCGACTCGCGTGAGGATCTCCCCCTTGACGCCGGGGTCGTGCGCAACGTCAGCCGCCGTCGTCAGGACCTGCGCCACGTGTTCGTGCTCACCCAGGCGCTTGCCGATGTCGAGCAACCGGTCGCGTGCATGGGTATCGATCGGGTCGACGGGCACCAGGAGTGCAAACGATTCGAGGGCGCCACGGTCGTCGTGCAGGCGTTCGTCACGGAGCCTCGCAATGCGCCTGAGCAATTCGGCGCGCTCGTCTTCATCGGCTCCCTTGGCGCCTGCGGGGGGCAGTGCGTCGAGTCGGATCTGCAGGACTCGAACCAGGTCTCGGATCTGGTCCCGCGACTCGTAGACGGCTTCGAGCATCCGCGCCGCGCGTCCGCGGAGCGCTTCGATCTCGAGCAGGCGCTCGGCCAGCTCGCGCGCATCGTAGTCGCCCGGTCGTTCCGAGAGTACGTCGTCGACGTAGCCGATGGCCTTCTCCGGCTCGTGCAGGTCGTGCAGCTGGATACGAGCCAGCCGGAGCTTGAGCTCGAGCACCTCCTCCCCGGCCGCCGTGTCGAGCCGGCGCGAGAGCAGGTCCGCCAAATCGGCGTGGCGCTTCTGTCGAGTGTACAGACGGTCCAGCGACTGTGTCGCGGAAGAATGCGAGGGGTCCAGGTCGAGGATGCGCTCGTAGTAGCCGGTGGCCTTGGCCGGGTCCTCGATGATCTCCTCGCAGATCAGCGCGACCTCGACCAGCATCTCGGCGCGTCGCCCCAGATCGGTGGCGCGAGCCGCTGCGGTGTCATAGAGCGCTTCGAGCTCCGCCCAGCGTTCGGATCCGGTCAGTATGTCCTTGAGCTTCCTGAAGGGCGCGTCGTTGTCCGGCTCCGCGGATACCATCTTCTCGAGGTACGGGATGGCGCCCATGGGGTCGCCGAGTCGCTCCTCGTGCAGCTGGGCGGCTCGCTGACACAACTCTCGCTGCGAATCGGTCGTAAGCTCGCCGCGCAGCGCCTCTCGCAGCGCGTCGGCCAGATCGGTGGGTCGCCCAGCGACCTGGGCCAGCACCTCCGCGCGATCCCACAGCTCGATCCGGTGCGGATACTCCCGCACGGCGCGTAGCAGCACATCGAGCGCGATCCCAACCGACGAGAGCTTCTGCTCGTGCACGGCGGCGAGCCGGAGATACAGGTCGATTCGCTCGCCCTCCTCCGTCGCTTGCTCGAGCATGACCTCGAGGGCTTGCGCCTCTCGACGCGCCTCACCGCCGGTGGCGAAACGAGTCGCCAGCACGCGCGCCGCCGCGGCACGCGTCTCCTCGTGGTCGAGCAGTCGTTCGACGACCGACAGAGCCCTCGGATCACCGCCCTGGAAGTCGAGTCCGCGCACGGCGGCTTCCAACGCGTCCGCCGGACGCCCCAGTTTGACCAGATACAGCTCGGCCAGCTCGATATCGAGCTCATTGCGCTGCGCGCCCGTGGCGATGGCGCGATGCTGCTCGATGAACAGAGCGGCGCGTCCTGGGTCGTCGGCTGCCAACAGCAGCCGCGGTAGCGCGACCAAGGCCGTCAAATCGCCCGCATCCACGCCCAGCACGCGCTGGTAGAGCTCGATCGCGCGCTCGCTCGACTCGAACGTCTCCTCCTCGAGGACCGCCCACTCCTTGAGCAGACTCAGGCGCTCCGCATCGTCGGGAGCGGAGCTGACGCGCAGCTCGAGCAACCAGCGCAAGTCGTCACGGCGGTTGTCGCGGCGCAGGATCGCTTCGAGCGCGCTGACGGCGTCGGCGTCGCCGGGACGGACGCTCAACAGGCCACGCAGCGCGGCGATGGCAGCGTCCGCCTTGCCGAGCTCGGCGTCGTAGACCCGGGCGAGCGTGAGCGTCAGCGTTCTTCGTTCGCCGAGGTCCTTCTCGTCGCCGAGCGCATCCGGCGGCGACTCGTCGCCGCGCTTCTTACCCTTCTTGCGTCGCTTGCCGCGCTGCACCTCCTCCTCGGTGGACTCCGCGGGAGCGGCCGCCGGCGACAGCTGCTGCAGGCGCAGCTCGAGCGCCTCGACGAAGACGTCCCATCCAGCTGCGGCCCGCGCAGACGCCTCGAACGTCTCCATGGCGGTCGAATCGAGGGGCGCCAGCTCGTAGGCCCTCCGGGCATAGCGAACGGCCGTGCGCCGGTCGCTGAGCATCTGACCGGTGACGTTCACCAGCTTGAACAGGAGCTCGAGCGTCTCCTGTTCGTCCTCGCTCCTCTGCACCAGCAGCTCGTACAGCGGCGGCAGGCGAGCCCACTTCTCGTCCTTCTCGTACAGCGGAATCAGGGCGCGGGCTGCCCGGGCATCGCTGGGATCGGAGCCGAGGACCCGCTCGTACGAGCGGAAGGCGCGGTCGGGCTGTCCGAGCTGCACCTCGAACACCCGAGCCGCTCGGTAGGACAAGTCGATCTTGGTCTGGTTGTCGCGGGCCCGATCCGCGGCGTTGCTCAGAACGTCAGCCAACCCCTCCCAGTCGTTCTGGGACGTGTACAGTTTCTCGATGGCGTCGTAGTCCTGCGCCTCGAGATACGAGTCTCGAAGCACGCGAAGCGCCCTGTGGTGGCCGGGCTGCAGCTCGAGGACACGCTGCCAGGTCCGAGCCGCCTCCACACTGTCCTCTAGATGGTCCGAATAGACGATGCCGAGCTTCTGCAGCACGTTGATCTGAGCCGGGGCGTCGTCCGCCAAACGAGCGCGCCTCTCCAGCGCCTCGGCCAGCATCGCCCAGTCCTTGACCCTCTCGGCATGGCGCTCCAGAGCGTCCAGCGCCTCGCGACGACTCGGATCGCGGTCCAGGATCTCTCGATACAGACGCGCCGCTTCGTCGCCACGGCCCAGCCGTTCTGCAGCGAGCTGCGCCATGTCGAACATCAGCGCCAACCGCGCCGAACCGCTGACCGTCTCGAGCTGCCGTGTGAGCAGCGCATAGAGTGCCGGCCACGCGCGACGTTTGCGGTAGAGGTCCTGCAAGCGCTCGGCCGCCTCCGAGTCGTCCGGAGCCACGGCGAGCAGTGCCTCATACGCTTCGGTCGCATTCTGGAAATTCGAGAACTGGTCGAGCCACCGCCTCGCCGCGTCTCGATAGAGCTGCTTCTTCTCCTCGATGTCCGGCGTGATCTCGGCGAGCTTCGTTTGGTGCAGCAGCAGGTCGCGCCAGCGGCCGAGCTTGGCGTACAGGGCCACCAGTTCGCGCATCTCGAGCACGTCGTGTTCGTCGAGCTTGTCGTCGAGCTGCACGATCTGATGCAGCACGCTCACGAGCGCCGTATCGCTCTTGATGTACTGGCGGTAGACGGTGGCCACCTCGCGCAAAATCGCGAGACGCTTCTCGTAGTTGCTCGGTTCGGTGCGCTCGAGCTCCTGCCTGAGCAGCTCGACCAACGCATTGTAGCCTTGCGTCGCTTTGTACAGGCGTTTGAGCGCCTCACGAGCCTCGACATTGTCGGCGTCCTGCCGGAGCACACCCTTGTACTGCTCGATGGCCTTCTGCGCGTTCGCCTGTCCCTCCGCAAGGCGGGCCAGCTCGGCGGCCACCGCGGCCTTCTGCGGGCCGTCCTTCATCACCCGTTGCGCTCCCTGGAGCACCTGAAGCAGCCGTGCGTCGTCGCCCAGAACGGCGCAGTACTCTCGGAAGAACTCGAGCATTCCCTCGTGTGCCGCATCGAGTTGGCGGATGCGCTCGAACCAGGGCTCGGCGTCCTTCGCGGAGTCGAGCTTCTTCCAGCACAGCATGGCGATCTGCAGCATGTCGCCGAGCCGCTCGATGCTGTTCATGTCCTTGGCGGCGAGCTCCTTCTCGTAGAGCGTCACCAGGTCCTGCCAGCGTTCGGCAGCGGAGTAGTAGCTGGACAGATACTCCATCGCATCCGGATGGTTCGGAGCATCGTTGAGCACGAGCTGATAGGCCTGCGCTGCGCTTTCCTTGTCATCGAGACGGCGGGCGTACAGGCATGCTACGCGAACGCCGGCGCGGACGCGTTCGACCGGGCTTTCCGCCTGCGAGGCGATACGCTCGAGCACCCGAACGGCCTCCTCGTCGCGCTCCTGACGCCGCAGCAGCCGCTCGAGCATCAGTGCGGCCGTCACGTTGGCGGAGTCCAGACGCACCGCCTGCGACAAGCGGTCGATGATCGCATCGAGATCGGCGCTCCCACCCGCATAGCGCAGCTGCATCTCGGCAGAACGCATGAGCATGGAGCTGCGGTAGACGTCGTCCTGGGCCTTGTCGGCCTCACCGAGATACGTGGACGCGAGCGCGAGCCAGTGCGTGCGCCGCTCCTCGGACTCGCGCAGCGCCGCGCGAGCCACGGCGTGGTCCGGATCCAACTCGAGCAGGTGCCGATAGGCGGCGTCCGCGCCGTCTTGATCGACCAGGTGGTCGTGGCGCACACGAGCGAGCTCGGCGAGGGCTCGAACGGCTTCGACGCCCGCGCCCACGACGCGAGCCTGCAGGTCGAACAGCGCGGCCACCGCTTCCCACTCACCGCGTTCGCGATGCCTTGCCGCTGCAGATCCGAGTACACGGACGACCTCGTTGGCGTCGAGCTGGCTGTCCGATGACAGCACAATCTTTTCGAGGGACGACCAGGCATCGGTGGAGTCGGGGTCCACCTGCAGTTGTCCAAGTGCGGCGCGGATGTTGTCGAAATCCATGGTCCACCCGTTGGAGAGATCGCACACGCGCGCGCCAGTCGCGCGCGCAGCGGGGGTTTGAGAGTAGACCGCCGAGACGGGCCAACACAAGCCCTGCCCCGAGTGCTTTCTCATGTGTTTACGAAGCGTTCCCCGACCTCGTCTCCAACGGGCTGGCCTTGGCGTCTCACGAGGGACACCAGCCTCGGCCGAGGGACCAGCCTCAAGAACTTGCTAGCCTACGCAACGGCTAGTACCCCGAGGCAACAGTCCACGGATGCCATGGTCCGACGACGGTCGCTGCCATCAGGGATATTGACAAGCGCACCGGTGTGCGCTCACCCGAGCAATCGCGCTAGGATAGTCGCCCGTGCGCGTTCGGTCGCGATCACGGCTATGCTGGCGGCTGTGTGCCTGGGCTCGCTGCCTGGTTGCAGGGGTTGCCACCGAGACCGGCCGTACACTCCTTTCGGCGTAGCCTCATCCCTGCCGAAAGCGTCAACCGCGTCGGCACCGAGCGCACAGTCACCCAGCAACACTCCTTCGGCAGCGTCGGTACCGCCCTCTCCTGCCGAACGGGCGCCCAAGAACGCGAGGTCCTGGACGCTCGGGGGCATCGCGATGAATGCGCCGCAGGGCCACGTGTTCGAGCTCGGATTGACTGCGGATCTCGATGGGGACAGCGTCCCGGATGCGGTCGCGTGGAGCGTGCCCCGTGACGCGAGCGACGCCAGCAGCCAAACGGGCGAACTGTGGTTTTACCCGGGGCGCGGCAGAACGTCGCGCAAAGTGGCGATGTTGCCGGGTTTCGTTCCGGCCGGACCCGGGTGCCAGCTACACACCGAGCTCGTGCGCACGGGGCCGAAGACGGTCACCCTGGACAACCGCGCGACCTGCCAAGCATCGCTCGTGCCGCGCGCCCCCACGCGTGGCGTGCAAGTGGTCGCGCCCGAACGCGCCGAGCCGAGGGTCTTCGGACTCAGGCTGGCGGACCCAGCCCCGGGAGAGACGCTCGATGTCCGAGCGGACACCTCGGATCGGGACGGAGACGGACGCGACGACATCGCCCTCAGGGTCAGTGGGGGGACGGCGGGCTCCAAGCAGCCGGCCAGCGCTCAACTGGTTTGGCTCGATCGGGCCGCCGGGCCGTCGCGCGAGCAAGACGAACCAGCGCGTTCGCTCGCTCGGGCCGCGTCACTCGAACTGGTGCGCGCCAATGGAAAGAACACGAGTCTGGGTGTGCCCGCAAAGGTCTCGGACCTTCGCCGCCTGACGGCGAGCCTTTGCGCGGAAGGCGGCACGCCCCGCATCTGGGACTGGGATGCAGCCCCCTTCCGATGTCCGGGTCTTCAGCCGACCCTCGACCGTCTGACACAAGCGGAGATCCAGTCAGCGCTGGTGCGAAAAGACACGATCGAGGCACTCGCCAGCCTGGGTCGCGACGGCTGGTACTTCGGACGCTTGTCGCCAAAACAGCGGGCAAGTGCCGAGGGCCTCGTTCGCGCCGCATCGGTGGCCCGACAGGTCGTAGGCGTGGTTACGGTGTCGGAAGTCCCCGCGACTACGCCGACATCGCCCCATTGGAGTCCGCTGACGTTCGGCGAGGACGGTACTCTATACTTGCAGCAAGCAGGCGGAGCCGTGCGGGCCTTGGGTCCAAACGGACAGGCACTCCCTCCTGCCCGCGGCGATGCCGGCGAAGCGCAGCCCGAGCAGCGCGCCGCATGGCCGCTCGACGCTCGCTCAAACGACGGCAGGCGTCTGTCGAACGTGGTCTACTCGTGTGACCGCTCCGAGGTCGTCCTGTCCGTTGCACTTCCCACCTCGGCCGTGCAAGCCGTGCCCACGCCGGTGCTGTCACCGAGGCCAGGCGCGTGTGGACGCTCGGTCTCGCCGCCGAGTCCCCCGATGCAGACCATCGGCTGGTCGCCCGCTGGTCCGGTCGCGTTCGTGGGCGGCTCGATCGTAGGGCCAGGATCCATTGACGAGGTGCGTCGAACTCCGCCGGCCGGCTCACCCCTCTCGCCTGACGGGAAGTGGCTGGTCCAGCCTGCAGCCCTCGGCGTGCTGGTGGCCGGGTCCGAACGCGTCGAGCTGTGGACTCTGTCCGGCCTGGACACGCTGCGGGCGCTCAGCGACTGCGTCGTCGCCAATGCCGCCGCACGCGTGGCCTGCATTCGGGCCGGGCGCGCGATCCTGCTCACCCCCGAGAGCGCCCGCCCGTAGTGCCCCGTCCCCAAGACAGGAGACAGGACTCGTGGGCGCCGTCAGCTCGGCTTCCTGGCACGCTCGAGGTAAGCGCGCGTGCGCGTGTCGACTTTGATCCACTCACCTTCACTGATGAAGAGCGGAACGGCTACGGTCGCGCCCGAGGAGACCTTGGCCGGCTTGGTCACATTGGTGGCCGTGTCGCCCTTGACGCCCGGCTCGGTCTCAATGATCTGGACGACAACGTGCGGCGGCAGGGTCACCCCCACGGGGTTGCCCTTGTAGAGCGTCACCAGAACGCCGATGCCGTCGATCAAGAAGTCCGCGTCAGGGCCGACGACCTCCCTGGGCACGCCGATCTGCTCCCCCGAGTTGTTGTTCATGAAGTAGTACATGTCCCCTTCGGGGTAGATGTACTGGAGCGTCTGATCCTCGACATCCGCGGGCTCGAGGTTCTCGCCCGACCGGATGTTGCGCTCCAGGGTCGAACCGGTCAGCAAGTTCTTCATCTTGGTGCGCGTGAAGGCCTGACCCTTGCCGGGCTTCACGAACTGGAACTCGGTGACGACGTAGGGCTGGCCGTCCACCATCATCTTCAGGCCTTTTCTGATGTCGCTCGTATCCATGACTGCTCGGATCTCTCTGGTGTTTGGGCGTACCGCCAGCTCCGATTGGGCCGCCCCCGGCAGCGGCCATCCATCCGATTGGGCCGCCCCCGGCAGGGGCCATCCCATCGCGCCAGTCCCTCTAGCCACGGATCGCGGCCCGTTCAAGGTCGAAGCTCCAGCCGGCTAGAGCACCTATCTGCTCGCCCGGGCAGGGGGCCGCGTCCGAGGGCACGGCAACCGGGCAAGCCGATCAGTGCTCCGGCGCCGCGGGTGAGTCGTTCCCCGCGCCCATGTCATTGCCCGGCCGCCTGACCGCCTGGATCGAACACAGCCATCACCACACGGGCCGGCAGGCGGCCAGCGCGCGCAGCCGAGAAGGTTATGGCCTTGGAAGGCACGGTTCGTTATGCCTCGCTGGTCCGCGGCAACATCCCGCCGGGCCAGGCGCCTCTGCAATGGAACAGTACGAGCTCGAGGAAATCCGGCGCGAGATCGTCGAAAGCCGTGCGCTCACGATCAAGACCAACAACCTGGTCAACGCACTGGCCGCGGATCTGAAGAGCATCGCCAAACGCCAGCAGGGCTACGAGCGTCGGTTCTTCGTCAACAGCGCAGCGGCCTACGTCGTCACGATCACGGTGCTGTTGGTCCTGGTCAAATTCGCGTGGGAGGCCAAGCTCGAAACCGTCCGCGCCACCAACAAAGAGACGCGCGACAAGGTCACCCAACTGCAGAAGGAGCTCAAGACGGCGCACGCGTTCGAGGAGAACTCGAGCAAGGCGCGCCGCGAGGCCGCGGAGTTCTACGAGCTGGTCGCCCAAAACAAGCGCCGCGAGATCGTGGAACGCTTCCCCGCGATCTCACAGCTGCCGCTCACGAGAACGGAGCGCGCCGTGTTCGAGGATGCTCTCGAGCGCGCTCAGAACGAGCTATCGCTCATCGCCTACCAGACCGGCCTCGAGCACGTTCGTACCGGCCGCTGGCACGAAGCCCAGCAGGCAATGCGCGAGTCGCTCCGACACAAGAAGGACGCCGCCCACAGCCCGCAGGCGGCCTACCAGCTCGCCCGGGCTCTGCGGCAGCTGGGCCAGCAGCGCGAAGCCATCCCGCTATTGATGCAGCTGTCGGAAGCGTCACCGGATCGTGAGGTCATGGACGACGCCACGCTGCTGTTGGCCTTCTGCCAGATCGACATCCAAGCCTGGAACGACGCCAAGAACTCCCTGCGCACCTTCGTCCGCCGCTTCCCGACGAGCCCGAATATCCTCGACGCCAAGGGGAAGCTGGCGGAGCTGGAGATGAGGTACTGAGTGCGGCCATCGGGCGCGCGGACCGCGGCGCTCCGGGGGCACCCAACGTTTCCTTCCCCCGCCACGCGTCGGCCGCGCGCCGCACACCGCGGCGGGTGACGACACGGTCCTGCTGCTCGCCCGCCGGCGGCAGGCTCGTGCCGACCTGTGACCATGCGACCTGCGCCCCGCGCTTTGTGTTCAGGAGAGCCGCACCAAGGCGTACAGTCTGCCCGGAGCTTCAGGCCATGTGGCTTCGTGTCGTCCTGCTGGCGCTCGGTTGCCTCCCTTTCGTGGGCGCGCTCGCCGCACGCTTTCAGAGCACCGCTCCCTTGGCGGGGGCATTGGACACGCTCTTTGCGCTGCAGTGCCACAGGGCTCCGGCCCGAATGCTCGAGGGGATCGCTCTGCCCGTCTGCGCGAGGTGTGCCGGACTGTACCTGGGCCTTGCGATCGCCGCGATCGTGCCCGGTCCCGCCCGCCGCGCCCGCCGGCTCTGGCTGCTTTTCGCCATCGGCGCAGCGGCGTGCCTACTGGACGCCGCCGCCGAGGCGGCGGGAGCAACCTACGCTGGCAGTTGGCGGCGAGCGTTCTTCGGCTGCGTGGTCGCCTGCGCGGCAGCGCGGCTGCTGATGCTGGCCACGCGACAGAGCGGTGCGAAACCGTCGAGCCCGAGTGAGACGGGCTCACTCGGACTCTGATCTGATGCGCGTCGAATCCGTATTCAAGACCCACGTGCACGAGGTCGCCGCCGACCCCTTCGGTCCGTCACAAGCCTCGACATAGGTGGCTTGCTGCCCGCACGCCCGAACGCCCCGCGTCCTGTCGTCGATTGTGATGATGTGCACCTTGGATTCCGGACAATCCAGGTCGAAAGCCGCGCGGGCGCGCAGCTGGTCTTCCGTGGCCCCACACGCAAGCAGCGCGGCGAGCACCAGGACGAATGGCACGCAGAGCAGAATGCGCATTGGCAATGAGCCTATCCTGGCTTCACCGCCATACGCAAGCCTGGTGTGGGGCCCGCCGGGGCCCGCCGAGCGGCGGATACCATCGAGACTCCAGACCTGGCGGTGGAGGACCTACCCGGACTCACCCGGTCCGAGGACAGCCGCTACCGGGCGCCCTTCGCGCCCCTCGCTCGCGCGCGCCGGACCGCCGCCTCGACAGACCGCTCTCCGAACAGCAGCCGAGCCGCATACTGGTTGTGCGTTCTGCAGGTCATCCTGAGGTTGTCCACGGTCGC
>JAFGIS010000382.1 GCA_016929495.1 Polyangiaceae bacterium
AACAGACCGAAGTCATTCCTGAACCAGGCCCATGCCGCTGCCTCGCTTTCGAGGGTCTGGACATCGAGCCCCGCGTCGAAGTCCGCTTGAGACACGCGCCAGGACGAGTCGCCGCCGAGTCCGGCATCGTGAGAAATAGTCAGGGCGATGCGGGCATCGAGCGCGCCGCTTGTCACGGCACACTTTCCAAACATGGAGTACGCGCAAACCGCGAGGCGCCTTGGGTCGATGTTCGCCAATGGCGAGACCTCCAGGGCGTCAATCAGGCGGCTGATACCCCACGACCCCGCGAGCAGCGCCCCGGCATCCACAGCGCCGTTGAAGTCGAAGAACTCCCCCGTCCCGCTGCTGAAGTACTCTCCGCGGCGTGGCGACCGTTCGCCGGGCTTGCCGCCTCGCCGCCGCTCTCCGTGGCGTGGCCACCGGTCGCCAGGTCTCCGCCCTCGTAGTTTCGTTGCCACGGCAAGGCACTCGGCTATGTCCCCGCACATTCTGGCGAATCCTGTGCCAGGCACCGACAGGCATCGATCGGTCCGCTGTCTCGCCCGCGTCGCGCCTTCAGCCGGCTCTGGCAACGGCAGCCCCTAGCGCGTAGGATCCGAGGAACAAGGTATAGAGGGATCCGCCCATGATCTGCGAAGACTCGAGGCTCAGAGCGATGTTCGCCGCCGCCGCGATCGGAGCGAGCCTGCTCGCTGCGGGATGCAGCGGCGAGCCCGAGGACCCCGCCGCCACGGCCTGCGAACCAGGGGGGCCGGGCACCCTTGATCCAGGGCCGTGCGATCCGGATCCGCTGCGTACGGATCTCCCGCCCCTGTGGAACGGCAACTCGGTGGATGCCTACGACTGCCCCACTGTCGAGTTTGCGGCCAAGTACGACGAGCCCGACGCCATGGTCTTCAAGGCGATGCTCTACGTCGAGTCGCGCTTTCAGTACGACGCGGTCGGCTGCACCGACAACGGCCCGTGTTGCCCTGAGATCGGTTGGACCGCAGCCGAGTGTGCCTGCCTCGGCATGATGCAGAATGGTCCCGAGTGCGGCGCAACGAGTGGGCTCGGCCTGCGTTCCGACGGGCATCCCAACATGGAAACCAACCCCGATTGCGCAGCCTTCACCAACTCGGTCTTCAACCCCGTGGTCAACATCGAGATCGGCATCTCCAGGGTTTCGAGCAACCGCGCGCGGATGATGGAGAACTTCCCGGGCTGCACCGAGGACCAGTACACCATGATGGCGGTCGGCGAGTACCAGAGGTACCGAAGTACGCAGAGTTGCTCAGCGTACAACTTCGACTACGACAGCGCGGTACTGGAGGCCTACGACGAGTACTCGGCCGCCGCGGGCTGGCCAGCCCACCCCTACGTGGCGCAGTAGGGTCGGACGTGCTCCACGTTGCAGAGCCCCGGGTCACCTGATTGCTGCCAGCCGTCGATGGGCTCGTCGGTGTTGTTCGTGATCCCTGTGTCCGCAATGAATCCGCCTGGCCGGGCAGCGGTGATGTACTGGCCTCTGGACGAGGTCCCGCTCGATGGGGCATGGCCGCGGTGGACGCTGGCGCCGCGGCGGTGGTCATGCACGGCGCCCACGTCGTCAGACCGCTTCTCCGATACGGCGGGGTACCGGTGCATTTCGGCCTCGGCAACCTGCTGTTCGATCAGAAGAAACCCGAGATGCAACGAAGCGAGATCCTGACTTTGTCCATTCTCGGAGGCAGGACAGTCGCCCACGCAAATTCGGCGGTTCCCGCGACCCGGGCGAACCGCGAAGCGGGTTTCCGGCGCGTTCACCCTTAGGCGAAGCTCCTACCGCAGCTCCGGAACCTCCCAGTCCACCCACCGGTCGCGGTCGAACTCGTTCTCCACGACCCAGTAGTCTGTATCGACATCCTCCTGCAGGAGGAACTTCCTGGTGAACGCCTCGAGGGCGGCGACGTCGGCAACGTCGAGCGCGCCGTGGGCGCGTGTGCCATGCACGCGGCCGATGTTTTCACGGAAGCCCAGCGCATCGTAGATCAGACGGGCGGCGTCCGACGCGGATTGGGCCCCGCCGCTGCCGGACCACTCGGTCGTTAGCACCAGCAATCCCCGCGGCGCCACCATACCCAAGACCTCGTGCTGGTCGAACGGGAGCCTGTTCACGCGGTCGCCAAACAGACCGAAGTCATTCCTGAACCAGGCCCATTCTGCGGCCTCGCTTTCGAGGGTCAGGACATCGAGCCCCGCGTCGAAGTCCGCTTGAGACAGGCGCCAGGACGAGTCGCCACCGAGATCAGCATCGTGAGAAATGGTCAGGGCGATGCGGGCATCGAGCGCGCCGCTGGTCACGGAGTACTTCCCAAACATGGAGGCCCCGTAAGCCGCGAGGCGCCTTGGGTCGATGTTCGCCTCTGGCACGACCTCCAGGGCGTCAATCAGGCGGCTGACACCCCACGACCCCGCAAGCAGCGCCCCGGCATCCACGGCGCCGTTGAAGTCGAAGAAGTCTCCCTCCCCAGTTCCGTGGTAGGAACCCATCCGGCTGCTGTCGACATTGATGACCGCACAAACCCAAGTCTTCAAAAACTTGACTGGGGGCTCCCCCGACACCAATCACTGCCGGATAGGGGGCGCTGCCGCTGGTGGGGTAACGGATGCTCACCGGAAAAGAGATTTCGTTGCTCCCCCCGTCCGACACATTGACTCTCAGGCCGCTTCCCAACGCTTCACCTGTCACCAAAGCCGGCTTGTCCGGTTTGCCTCCGAGCTCCCACTTCTGCACCAGCGCCGAGATCTCCGCGCGGCGGCAGATCCACTCTTCCCTGGTGGTGACCGGCGTGCCGTCCATCATCGTGAACGGATCCGGAAGCTTGGCATTGTCCGGCAGCGCGTCGAACTCACTGCTGTCCCATTGCGTCGACGGAACCGCACAATGGGCGCCCGGGTCTTCGACCCATTCCACCTCCCACGGGGTTGCGCTGCCGCTATCTGAATCGGCGTCCGCATCGGTAGCGGCGTCACTCTCCGCGTCGGCGCCCGCATCGGTAGCGGCGTCACCCTCCGCGTCGGCGCCCGCATCGGTAGCGGCGTCACCCTCCGCGTCGGCGCCCGCATCGGTAGCGGCGTCACCCTCCGCATTGGCGTCGGCATCGGTGGCGGCGTCGCCCTCCGCATCGGTGCCCGCATCGGTAGCGGCGTCACCCTCCGCGTCGGTGCCCGCATCGGTAGCGGCGTCGCCCGTCGTCGGTGCGCCAGCGCTCGTCCCGGTGGAGCTGGCTCCACCTTCCGATGGTGCTCCGCCACGGGTAGGCGAAGCCCCCCCCGGAGGGCGAGGCGAAGCCTCCTGAGCCGTCCCCTGCGGCTCCGCCGGTCCCTTCGACCTCGGAGGTTTCGTCGCTGCGCGAACAGGCGAAGACGAATCGGGTGAGCAGAGCAAGGAGCAGTGCTCCTTTCATCAATCGGCGCGGATTCATGCCCATCTCCCTCGTGGGTTGGGTGACGGATCCCGTTGGGTCCGTGAAGCGTAGCACTTCGAGGGGCGCCATCGAGCGGCGGGAGAATGACCAAGAACCGTCTGCCGATCCAGGCGGGAACGGTACCCCGTCGGGTGCGACGGCGAGCTCGGTCAGCGCGGATCGCGCGGGACCGCCGGCCCATGAGCGTGCAGGCGGGGCTGTGCGCGTGTCGCATGACGGTGACGAGCGCTGCCAGGGGCTGGCTGGCTCGGTGACCTGCCATCGCGCGTTGACAGAAAGGGGGTCCGCCCGGAACCCCGACGAACGCCGCGGATCTGGTCCGGATCCAGCCAGGTCGAGTTCTGGCGCACCACGGGTTGCGCGTTCGCACGTGCCGATCGATGTTGTGGCGCGTGAGCGCAGTAGAGAAGCGGTACCGTCTCTTCGTCTATGGCACGATGCTGCCGGGAGAGCGAGAGCATCAGCACCTGGAAGGCGCCGAGGCATGCGGCCGAGTTGTCACCGAGCCTCTCTACGGACTCTACGAGGTTGGAGCCTATGCGGCACTGGTTGCAGGGGGCACGACGGCCGTCGTCGGCGAGCTCTACTCGATTACCGCAGCGCATCGGTTCCGCTTGGACGTGCACCGCGAGCATCCCAGACTCTTCGTGCGAGACACGATTCAACTGGCGGGCGGTGAGCGCGCCGAAGCGTACCTCATGAACCGCATGCAGATCCGCGCGTGCCGCCGAGTCCCGAGCGGCGATTGGAAAGGGCGTTTCGCGCCGCGCCCTCGCGGCATGCCCGACACTCCTTGGCGGCGATAGGACGATCAAGCGGAAAAACACGCAGAGGGGCCAGAAAAGGAGTGAGTGCTTGAGAGCGCACACGGTCCGGAGCTAGGCTCGTGCGCGCGAGCTTCGAAGATGAAGAAAGCCTTGCGCCCCGGGTTTCTGGCCGTCTGCGTCTACCTGAGCGCCTGCACCAGTTCCTCCAATTCAACCCCAGGCAACACTGCGGGTGGCGCGGGGGGGACAAGCCAGGTCGCGTCCACCGGTGGAGCGAGTTCTGTCGGCGGTGTGGGCGGCAGTGGCACGGGCGGCAACACCGGTCGCGGCGGCAACGGCACGGGCGGCGACACCAGTCTCGGCGGCAGTGGCACGGGCGGCAACACCGGTCGCGGCGGCAGCGCCACGGGCGGCAACACCGGTCGCGGCGGCAGCGCCACGGGCGGTAACACCAGTCGCGGCGGCAGCGCCACGGGCGGCAGCGGCGCGGGCGGCGAGACCAGTCTCGGCGGCACTGGCGCGGGCGGCAGCACCAGTCGCGGCGGCAGCGGCGCGGGCGGCGAGACCAGTCTCGGCGGCGCTGGCGCGGGCGGCGGTGGCGCGAGCGGCATGGCCGGGATGGGCACGGGAGGCAACGGTGGGCCCATCGTGGTCGACGTGGAGATCGAAGGCTCGATCCCGAACCGGTACAAGCAACCACACTCGGACGCCGGCGAGGTGGTTCGCCGTTCCTATGCCTGCTACTACTACACGGACGATACCGCTGGTCTCGAAACCGACCCCAGTTCGCTCGTCCTGTCGAGGAGAGACGAGCCGATCACCAAGGAGCTCAACGTCTACCTGCCCCATGGCTACGGCACCGAGGTCGACTACCCAGTGATCTACGTCCTTCACGGACTCACGGACAACGAAGACACATGGTTCGAGCGCGGCGATCCTCACCCCGCGGTACTGCTGGACAACCTGATTGCGTCGGGAGACATCCAACCCGTCGTCGCCGTGTTTCCCAACGGCAATTCCAGTTCTCGGTTCCTCGAGCGGACCTTCGAGAATCAGGCGGGCTACTACTACTTCGCCAACGAGCTCTTGAACGACATCATCCCCTTCGTCGAGTCGGAATACTCCGTGAAGACCGACCGCAACTCGCGGGCGATCGGCGGTTTCTCCATGGGAGCGATGCAGACGATCAACGTGGGGTTGTGCCAGAGCTTGGAGTACTTCTCCTGGTTCGGCGCCTTCGCCGCCGCCCCCACGACCTACACAGCCGATCAGATCGCCCAGTATCTGATCGACCAAGACGCGCAAAGCCATCCCATCAACTTCTTCTACAACATCTGCGGCGAATCCGACGGAACCAGCGAGAGTCACGAGCCCGCACTCGATGGGTTGACGGACCTCTCCGCCTTCGTGACGGAAGACAACCTCGCCTACCACAACGTGCCTGGCGGGCACGACTACGTCGTGTCGTCAGTGGGGCTGTACAACCTGCTGCGCATCGCCTTCTCCCGCTAGCGGGGCTCCGCCCCAGCCCGACGAGTCATGCTGCGGCCTGATGGGCTGTGCTGACTGATGCGCCGGAGCCCCGCGTCGACAGTCGAGAGCCTTGAGTCGAGAGCTAGGGATCCCTTCCGGCGCTCTCGCCTCAAGGCTGTCGACTCTCGACCAGAGGCATCAGATCCGAGATTCGACTCATCTTGCACGACTTTCGTGCCCCATAGACGCTAGTGCCCTCCCGTCCTCAACGCACACACCGCACCCGGTACTGTTCGGTCGTCTGGTCGCCGTAGATGGTGTACCCGGAGGCGAAGCGGACAAACCACGCG
>JAFGIS010000383.1 GCA_016929495.1 Polyangiaceae bacterium
ACCACGACCGTTGGCGGCGGCACCTCGACCGGCGGCACCGGCGGCACGACCAGCGACGGCGGAACCACGACCGTTGGCGGCGGCACCTCGACCGGCGGCCGCATCTCGAGCGGCGGCCGCGCCACGACCGGCGGCGCCAGCACGGGCGGCAGCACTGGCACCGAGACCGGTGGCGGCGGCACAGTCGCAGCCAATTGCGGCAACACAGCACCCGTTCTGGACAACCCGGCGCCCGCTGAGGACTTCACGGAAACGGCAAACGGTGCGTCTATTGATATGGTCTACATACCGGGCGGCACATTCACTTTGGGGTGCGAAAGCGGTAGCTGCGATGCCGATACGACCCCCGTCGAGAACATCACAGTCAGCAGCTATCATATCATGAAAAATGAGGTGGCGAATAATATGTGGAGTGCCGTGGGCCTTTCGCAAGGCACCTGGTATGACTGCATAGCATTCGCTTGCGAGTTGAGCAAGCAGACAGGCAGGGCGTATCGTATGCAGACCGAGGCTGAGTTTGAGTACGCGGCAAAGAACTACCTGAGCAAGTTGGCTCAAGTCGACGGCAGCGAAGAATGGGCGTTCAACTCCTGGGAAACCAAGTATTCGTGCAAGCCGGGCGATGTTGATCCCTTGGGGCCAGCTCCCGGATCACACACTCAGAAAACGCGGCGCGACAAGGCGACCGGCGACAACATCACAGGGCGCCTCATCCGTTCAATCGACGGCATTGGCCCCAAGTGTCGCTTGACCATCTCGAATGAGACGGACTACCCGCCGGGATATGTTCCGCCGTGCGAAATCTGCCCCCCGGTGTTGGGCGGCGAACCGGAGAATTCCTACCGCGACCCGCGGTGGGTCACAGGCGACGATACGCATTGGAAGACGGGTTCGATAGCGATAGGCGGTTTTGATCTCTGTGTTTGGGAGGACGGTACCGCAAAGATGGGCAACACTAACGGTCAGTGGTTCACTTCAAACAACTTCGCTTTCGTGTTTGTCTCGAGTTCCGGCGCCAGCACGAAATACGCGTATATCTTTCTTGATGAAAATCAGGGGTCAGTGATTTCCGACAAAGGTTTCATGGGCGGCGGTTACATCGGGAGATATGAGCGGGAGTCGGCAAGCTGCGAGAAACCTACCGTGTCCGGCCTGCAGAGCGGCGCGGAATTGGCCGCGGCGGCGGGGGATGACTACAAGATGGTCGACATGGTCAACATCCCGGAGTCGGCCAAGAAACAGGATCCGCGGCTGATTGACACAACGAGCGATTGTTGGTTCCAGAACAACATCAACGCCGGCGGTACGCACAACTACAGAAAAGACATAGACGCTGACGAATTCCGGTTCGCCGTCATTGATGGGGGAAACATAGTCATGCTCGCCAATGGCAAGTGGTTTACAGTCAACAACACATTCCTGCACATAGAGCACCCAGACGGATATGTGGCCGAATATCTGTACGCCGTGGATTCGAATGGGTACTTCTATCACAACTCGTTCATGGGGTATGAGCGCGCTGACTTCAGGATGTTCCAGAAATACTCGAACAGCACCGGCGATTTCCCCCCCACCTGCGTCGGCACCAGCTGCAGCGCCGAGCTCGCGAAGGGTGCAGCTCAACCGTTCTATGCCAACATGGAAGACGGCGGATCGACGTTTGTACCGGCACCGTGCCCAGCGGGCGGTTGCCAGTAGACAACGCAGGCCAAAGAGAATGATTCGCCCAGATGAAGTCGCTTTGCCTCATCATCATTTGCCCCTGCTGCGAGGCTCTGTCAGTACGGGGCGGCAGGGTGGCTGCGGGGGCCTCTGCGCAACCCATCACCCGCCCGGGGCCGTCCTCGTCAGCCCGTAGCGCTTGAGCTTGCGGCAGAGCGTGGCCCGAGGGATCCCGAGGACTCGCGCAACCTTCGACACATTGAACCGATGGAGGGACAGTGCCCTGGCGATCTCTGCAGCCTCGTTTCGCTCGAAGACCTGACGATCCAGACAGTGCTGCGGGTTGGGGGCCTCCTGGAGGTCGAAGTCCGCGATGCCGAGACGGCTCGTGTCGGACAGGGCCACGGCACGGGTCACCACGTGCTCCAGTTGGCGCACGTTGCCCGGCCAACGTGCGCGGGTCAGGGCCTCCAGAGCCTGGCGTGTGAGCTCCGGGACGGGGCGTCCGAGGCGTTCCACGGCGAGCGTCAGGAAATGACGGATCAGGGCAGGGA
The DNA here is from genome assembly GCA_016929495.1 of Polyangiaceae bacterium. GTDB lineage: Bacteria > Myxococcota_A > Polyangia > Polyangiales > Polyangiaceae > JAFGIS01. Next base: position 2,217 of record JAFGIS010000383.1, read on the forward strand.
TGTCCTCCTGACGCTGGCGAAGCGGAGGCAGAGTGATCTCGACCCCACTGATTCGGTAATAGAGATCCTCACGAAACCGCCCAGCGGCTACCTCGTCGCGCAGGTGCCGATTGGTGGCGCAGACCCAGCGCAGGTCGACGGAAATGACGCGGTCCGAACCGAGCGGACGGAGTTCCCTCTCTTGAATGACGCGGAGCAGGCGCGTCTGCATCGCGCTCTGCATCTCTCCCACTTCGTCCAAAAACACGGTCCCGCCGCGCGCCTGGACCAGCAGACCTTCCCGACTTCGGTCTGCTCCGGTGAACGCTCCGCGCTCGTATCCGAAGAGCTCGGACTCCAGAAGGTTATCGGGCACCGCTGCGCAGTTGATGCTGACCAGGCGCCCGCGGCGGCGGGCGTCGTTCTGGTGGATGGCTCTTGCGACGAGTTCTTTGCCCGTACCGCTCTCCCCCTCGATCAGCACCGGCAGGTCGGTCTCGATCACCCGATCGAGCAGCGCAAAGACCCGCTGCATGGCGGGGCTCGACCCAATCATGGCGGTGTAGTCATAGCGGTGCTCGAGCCGGCGCCGGCGTTCCTCCACCTCCTGTGCGAGCCGGGCGATCTCCGCGGCCTGGTTGCGGGCGAGCTCTTCCACCTCGCGGCGATGGCGGCAGAGTTCTCGGTTGCGCTGCGCCAGGTCAGCGTGCAGGCGAGCATTGTGCAGCGCGAGCGCCACCTGATCCGCGAAGGCCAGCAGCAGCCGCACGTCCTGCTCGTCGAACCGATGCTGCTCGAGGCGGCTGTCGAGGTACAGAGCCCCGAGCGGGGCCTCCGGCGAGGACACGGGGACACACAGCACCGACTTCAACTGCAGGGCGTGCACGCTGCGCTGCTGGCGAAAGCGCTCGTCCTGTAGCGCATTGGCCGTGACGATGGGTACCCCCTCCCTGACCACGCTCTCGGCGATGGCTCGACTGAATCGGCAGTGGTCCTCGGCGCGCGGCTCCCCCTCCGGCGCAGCGGGCGGACCCGGAGCCACGCGCTCGAGCAGCGAGCGGTCCAGGCGCCGAGCTGCCGCGACGCGAAACTGGGTTTTGGCTCCGCTTCCGTCCAGCAGCAACACGAAGCCTCTTTCGGCCTGGGTGAGCTCGAGTGCTGCATCGATCGCACGTTCGATGACGGCTTGGGTGCTGAGCGACGAGTTCAGTCGCTTGTTGATCTCCAACAGCAGCTCGAGCTTCTGTTCTCGGTAGGATGCGGGTCGGCGTACCTCAGCGGCCGGAGCCGCGAGGGCCGACCGCTTCGGGTGCCGCCAGAAGCTCTCTCGCAGACTCGGGCCGAGCGTCGCTGCCGTGCGTTCCCAGCGCGCGCGAGCGCCCAGCCGATGCTGCTCGGCCAGCGTCGTGGATCCGAGCTCAGAGTAGGCCAGAGAGAGGCACCAGTCGCTCTCTGCTCGGAGATCCTCGACCCCGCTCTCTCCCGCGCGCTCCGCCGCGTCCTCGAGGATCTGGCAGGCAAGCCGCGGCTGCCCCTGGGACAAGGCGAGCCGACCGCGCAGCAGGTCGCATCGGATCCGGACGTCTTGGGCTCGAAGCTGCTCGGCCTGGCGCAACGACTCCTGCAGTGACCTCGCAGCGAGATCCAGATCCCCAGCCAAGAGGTCGAGCTCCGCCAGCTGCAATTCGAGCTCCAGCTGCTCCCGAGCGCTCGCATGCTTGGCCACGACCTCGCGCGCGGCAAGCAGGTGGCTTCGCGCGGATCCCCAGTGCTTCTGATGGAGCTCGAGCTCGCCGAGCACGGCCTCGGCTTCCGCCGCGACGAGCGGCAGATGGGCTCGGTGGGCCTCCGCCGCGCAGAGCTCGGCGGCGCGTTCCGCCCGCTCCACGAGCCACAGATCGACGTAGAGCTTGGCCAGATTGAAGCGCAGCAGCGCCAGGGTTCGTGCTTGGCCCAACCCGAGCGCGAGGCGCTGTCCTCGCTCGTAGCACGCCAGCGCCGCGCCCCAATCGCCCTGCTGATGGCGTACGGTGCCGAGGTTGAGCAAGGCCGTGGCCACCTGATCGAAGAGCCCGTGCCGCTCGGCCAGGGCGAGGGCTTCGGCGTGGTGCTGCGCGGCCTGGATTAGGTCACCGAGCTCATAGGCGACGATGGCGCGCGCTCCATTCAGGCGAATGATCTGGCGCGGGCAGTCGCTCGCACGGACGAGCTCGGAGGCCTCTTCCAGCTTCCGGAGCGCGAGCTCCGGCTCGCCGAGGAAGCTGTGGGAGATACCGAGGGTCTGTAGCAGCATGGCGCGAGCCCGGGGCTCGCCGGCCGTCTCGAGGCCGAGCGACGCGACCTCGGCGGCCTCACGATAGGAGCCGCGCTTCAGCAGAGACTGGGCCAGAACGCTCGCGGCCCAGCCGCTCGGGTCTGTGCCGCGTTCACAGATCCGGGCAAGCTTCCCCTCTGCTTCGCCCACCTCGCCAAGCTGCAGCATGCCCGTGGCGAGCTCGAGCGTCACGTCATCGGCCAGCTTGCCTTCGGGCAACTGGGCCACCAGACGCCTGAGCCGTTCTTGGGATCCTCGGACGGCTCCGGTCAAGCGCTCGAGTCGCGCCAGCGCGAGCTCCAGGCCGCCTCGTGCACCGGGTGAGAACCCGGCCTCCACCCGGCACAGGGCAGTCACGGCGCGTCGCCAGGCCCGCGGCGCTACCTCTTGAAGCGGCTGGGTGTCATCCAGACGCTGCTGGGCTGCAGCGATCTGACCCGACAAGGCCAGGTGCCGGACCTCGGCGGCAGCGAGCTCGGCCCGCTGACACTGGTCGGCCTCGGCGCCCGTGCTCTGCAGGGCCGCGAGCCAAGTAGCGAAACGCCGGTGCAGCGCTTGGACCAAGCTCGGCTCGAGCGCCTCCAGCAGGGCCTGGGCCTCCCCTGGACGCGCGAGCCCGAGCCCGAGCCGATCTCGCACCACCAACCCTTGGTTCAGCAGCTCCTGCTTGGTTTGCGGGAGTGGACGCCATTGTCGCCAGGCGTGCTCGACCAGCCCAGGCTCCAGCAGGGCGATCATGCCGAGCGTGCTCCTGGCCTCGTCGCTCAGTGCGCGCGTCCGCTCTCGACGCCGGGCGGAGAGTCGAATGCCTGCCGTCCCGTCATGCAGCTCCTGGACGCTGAGGGTTCCGGCTACCAGCTCCGTGAGCAAGCCGCGCACCGCCCGCGGATGTCCGCCGCTGAGCTTCCATAGATCTTTGACCGTAGTCGGAGGCAGGGCAGAGCCCATCCACTCCCGGAGCGCCGTCAGAGAAAGCGGCCTCAGTACGACCCGGAGGGCATCCGCCGCAGGCAGTTGTGCCGGTTCGCTGCTCGAAACCACGAGCAACAGAGGATCGGTGGCCTCGACGGCGCGCAGGAGCGCGGACAGGAAGCTCGACTGTTGTTCGGTCAAGCGATCGACATCGTCCAGCATCAGGACCAAGGGAGGAGCTCTGTTCGCCCGCAGGCGATCCCCTGCCTCGAGCACGGAATCGAGGTCGTTCGGCAGCGATGCGAGCTCCAAGGCATGCGCCAGGAGCTGGGGGATCGCGTTGGTGGCCGTCGTGTTGGCATCGAGGGTGATGCAGCGACCAGAGGCTTCCCAACGCAATTCCTGGAGAAACCGGGTCTTGCCTGCGCCCTCCGCCCCCTCGATGCCAATAGCCCGCGGACCCGGCTTTCCCGCGACCAGCGCGTCGAGGGCGCCGCGTATCTGTCGGAGCTCCGGCTCCCGCTCGACGAACCCTCCGAGTCCGACGGGAACCGAAGGCAGGGTGCTCACCTCTGCCCCGAGCGCCTCCAGCACGTCATCCACGTCCGCGCCACGTCGGGCGGGGTCCGTCGCGACGAGCCGCAGCGCGAGCTCGCGGATCCGGCTGTCGACCTCCGCTCCCACGCGCTCGACCATCCTGGTGAGCGTCACTCCCACGGCATAGAGATCCGTCCGCTGATCCGTCCGCTCTCCGAGCAGAGTCTCCGGTGCCAGATATCCTGGCGTGCCGGAAACGGAGCCCAGTCGCGTCCCGATCGCAGAACCACAGCTCAGATCGATGAGCACGCCTCGCCCGTCGGACCGCACGATGATGTTGGCCGGGGTGAAATCGCCGTGGCAGAGGCCAGCCTGATGCAGGTACCGGAGCGCGCTCAGAGCATCCGCTAGGATGCGCCGGAGCTCCATCCATCGCGGGTAGGACGGTCCGGCGAGCAGCTCCGAGAGCGCACGGCCGGAGACGACCTCCGCCGTGTAGTAGGCTCCGAGAGGGGCTTCGAGGTCTCGTCCGAGTCGCGCGAAGTCGAGCACCTCGACCAGGTGCGGATGACGAAGCTCGCGTAGCAGCCGAAACTCGCAACCGAGCCGATCCAGAAGGCTCGGAGAGCCGGCCGTGACCAGCTTGAGGGCCAACCTCCGCTCCCGCACGCGGTCGAGCACCAGGTAGGTGCGAGCTGCGCCCCCAGAGCCGAGCACCTGCAGAACCTGGTAGCGTCGGTCGATCAGGGTGCCCTCGGTGGCGTGCTGGTCGGGAGGCCGGACTGGAGTCATGGACGATATGAGATGAGATGATACATAATGAGACAGTTCAATGGCACACGCAACGCGAAGAAGCCGCAGATAAGGCTGCCATTGCGGTTGGCATTGCGTTTGCTTTGAGGAGCCGCAATGGATCACGACTCGGTAGCTCGGCCAAGTCCGTTCGGCAGAACGCGCCACGGGCGGCTGTGCGCTGCCGGCCTGACGCTGATCGTCGTCTTGGGTTGCGGGCTCAGTCCCAAACCCGAGCCACCGGACGCCGTCTTCGATTTCGATGCCGAGCGGATCGATGTCATCGAGGGCGATGGTCCCGAGGTGCCCTTGGAGCTCGAGGGACAGCCCGGTTCTGCCTCCCCGCCGGGCGCCACCATCCGCCTCTATCCGCTCGACTCCGACCTTCCTCGTCAGCAAGCCGAGGTCGCATCCGATGGCAGCTTTGCGTTCCCCGAAGTGCCAGGTGACCAGGAACTCCGGATCCAGCTCTTCGATGACACCGATCGATCCGAGCCCCTCGATTTCCGGCCCAACCAAGAGAGCACTCGTCTGGTGCCGGTGCCCCGTCCTCTCGAAGACTGCCTCGTTCTCGAGCCGCCGAAGGAAATCGTCGTGGACCGGGGCTCGTCCGCCAGTGTGACCGTGCGTAGCTCGTGTGAGCAGCCCGTGACCATCGTGGCTCCCGAGCTACGTCACGCCATGGCTGGAGTCGAGCTGGGCCAAGGGCAACCATGGCCAGCGGTCTTGGCTCGAGGAGACGAGCTCGAGGTCGAGGTGCGGCTCGCCGCCGATGCCGAGCTCGACGAGGAGATCTTCTTCATCGAAGCGACCGAGCCCACGACCGATCGTCGGCCCATCACCTTGAGGCGGCGCTAGCCCTGCGGCGTACGCCACCGGGCGTCTCTGCCCGGCGAGTAGCCCCGAAGTAGACTCCATTGCGCGCTCCGCCGCCCGGTGTTCCCGCCGGCGCGAGCGCTCCCCTACTCTTCAACCCAGAGATCCAACGGAGATATGCCATGACAAGAACCTACTTCCTCGGTTTTGCCTCTTTGCTCCTGGCTTGCCATCCAGGCGGCGACCCCTCTTCCGAGCCGCCGCCCGTGACCTGCGACAGCCCGGCAGGTGCCGGCGGCGTCCATGACAGCTGCAGCGCGATGGATGCTCGAGCCGTTCCCGATCCGGAGGCAGGCGCCTGCGATTGTTCGCTCGGCTACGCGTGGGACGGTCACCAGTGTGTTCACCTGGCGGACTGCTACTGCAAAGGCAGTGACTGTGATCGGCTGTTCAGTGACCTAGACGCCTGCGAATCCGCGCACGCCGAGTGTACGGACGAACCCCCGGTGAGCACAGGAGAGCCACAGCGACTGTCCTGTGAAGACGAGGCTCGATTCCGTGAAGAAGCCGACGGCCCCGCCGACGAGATGTCGTGTGTGGCGATGGACGCTCGAGCCGTTCCCGACCCGGAGGCAGGCGCCTGCGATTGTTCGCTCGGCTACGCGTGGAACGGCAACGCGTGCGTTCATCTGGCGGACTGCTTCTGCGAAGGCGACGATTGCGTCGGACTGTTCCGGGACCGCGACGCCTGCGAGGAGGCCTACGTATCATGCATCTCCGAGGCGCCTCCGCCGAGCGAGAAGCCACTGCGGCTATCGTGCGAGGACGAGGAGAGATACGTCGAAGAAGCCGACGGCCCTGCGGACGAGATCGCGTGCGCGGCGATGGATGCGACGGACGTTCCCGATCCGGAGGCAGGCGCCTGCGATTGTTCGCTCGGCTACGCGTGGAACGGCAACGCGTGCGTTCATCTGGCAGACTGCTTCTGCGAAGGAGATGACTGCGGGCAGCTGTTCCGCGACCGCAAGGCCTGCGAAAAAGCCTATGCGTCCTGCAGCTCGGAGCCTGCTCCGCAGCTCTCCTGCGAGGACGAGGGGCGCTTCGCCCACCTCCACTACGGCTGCCTGCCCATGGACGTACGCGGCTTCACCGACCCCGAGATGGGTTCCTGTGACTGCTCGCTCGGCTACGCCTGGGCGGGAAGCGAGTGTGTGCCGCTGACCGGCTGTCTGTGCGAGGGGACCGACTGCGACAAGCTGTTCCGTGATCTCGACGAGTGCACCGCTGCCCATCCCAGCAGCTGTCCCGGACAACCCGACGCATAGTTGCGCCCGAGGAGCGGGCGCGTCGGCGTGGTGCGCCTACGTCAACACGACCGACGACTGGTGTGCTGGCTGCTCTGCTCGTCCACCCAGAGACTGCTGGCGAATCTCCGATTCCACGCTCGAGTGGGGTACTGCTCGCAACCCGCACCATCGGCCCGCGACCACCGCTTCGGCACGGTGGATCCCAGATCCGCTGCCGCGCCGGTCGGCCTGGACTTCGCCGGCGGAGGGAGCGAACAGGTTCAGGGATGAGCGAGAAACCCGAGGCCGAACCGATACCCAAACTCAACAGGCCCCCTTCAAGAGGCAGCTGAGCTCCTCACCGAAGCGCTGCTCGAGGCGTACCTGGACAAGCGCCGCCGTGTCAGGATGGCCGAGATGAGGGAGCAGCGCCGCTCGCCACTAGCCAACCAGCCGTCCGCGCCAGAGGAGTCGAAGGACCCGTGATTCTGCGCATCGCGGGTGACATCCATGGAGCGCTCGACCGGATGTACGCGGACATCCGGGCGTTCGAGGCCGCGCTGTCGGTGCGGTTCGACTGGGTCCTCCACGTGGGCGACTTCGGCGTCTGGCCGGACCCCTCTCGGATCGATGGAGCCACGCGACGTCACGAAGGCGCTGGCGACTTCCCCACGTGGGCAGCAGAGCACCGCGCGGCACCCCGGCCGACCGTACCCTGCACCTGCCCGGGATGCGGAGGCGAGGTCCATCCGGAAGAAGCGTAGCGCCGTACGACACCAGCCCGCCAAGCTGTCTCGTTCATCCCGCACCCACCTTGGCGAGCAGTTGGTCAACGAACGCCACGACATCAGCCTGCAGCTCGTCGTCCCGGCCGCCCGTGACGAATGCGGCAACGCACATCGGGCCGACCGCGTCGATTTCGCTGAAGTCGTGCCGGAGGACCATGAGCGCGCGCTCGGCATCGGGGTCGTCGAGGAGCGGACCGAGCCTGGCCGCAACATCTGTGGGACCGCCACCGAAGCTCCGCACCACGTAGTAGAGGTCGTAGGCGTCCTTGTTCTCGCCTCGACTGTCGAAGGCCAGCGCCTTGAGCACGACGTACGCACCAGCACCGGCCGCCCAGACATCGCGCGTCGCCTTCTCACCAAACAGGGTCGTTCCACTCAGCGTGATCTGCTGGCGGTCACGGAACGCGCAGGGGAGGCCCGGCGCAATGATGGCCGCGAAGTCGGGTTCGATGTCGCGGAGCTTGCCTCCCTGATCACCAGCGCGGGACGGCTGGATGAGGAAGTCGACCGTGACCGTTCCGCCGCTCGTGATGGCCCAGCGCTGCCGCGTGGGGCTGCCGGCCTCGTTCCTATCCATCGCGAAACCCGCGTCGCGCAGACGCTCGGTGAGCTGACGGTACCGACCCTCATTGAGGAGGGCGATCTGTAGCCCCACGTCGAGGTCCATCGTGCCGACGTGCGGGATGACGTCGGCAGCCAATGCGTCCTGATCGATGAGGAGCGACGGCACGAGCCCGCCGATGATGACGAGATCGTCCATCATGTCGCCGAGCTTTGTCGCGACGTAGAGACACGCCGCGCGCACGAGTTCGACCTGTTCGGGCTTGTACTCAGACGCACGCTTCGGCTTGTCAGCCATCACTCCTCCGGATGAGCAGCTCGCTGCGCAGGTGCTCTGCGGCATCGGCAGCGCGCTCGGGGTGGCCCTTCAGATCCATGTACGCTTGGACCGCGTTGACGCAGCGCACGCCCTCGCGCAACTCCGCGCCATGGAACACACCGGCGTCGTTGGGAATCACGAGCCAGAGATTCGCCCCGCGCGGCTCTTCGCGGAAGCCGAGCTGCTCGCTCAGGTCCGGTGATAGCGACTCCTCGACGAAGAAGGTCGCAATGCGGAACGCGGCGAAGTGCGTGAGCTGCCAGGCCGCCGCGAGTCCCGTGGCCGCGTGCTCTGCCCCCGCGGCCGCAAGCGTGTCGCTCATCAGGCGGGTGAGAGCGTCACCCGACCGCGCGGCGACACTGCCCTGGATCAGGCTGTGTCGATCGAACCGGTACTCCGCTCGCCATGCGTCCAGAAGCAACGCTCGGTCCTTCACCCGGAGCGCGCGGGAGGACTCGCGCGCGATGTAGGCGTCGGCCTCGAGCCGGGACACGATGCGACTGACGAACCCCTCCGACATGTCGGTGGCGCGAGCGATCTCACGCTGAGAGAACGCCTGCTCGGGATGCATGAGCAGCCAGCGCACCACGCGTGCGCTCTTCGGCGCGAAGACGCTCGACGGGCGCCCCGGTCCCCGAAAGCGATGCGGACGACCATCTACGATCACCCGGAGACCCGGCGCGACGATGTGCGCGTTGCCGCTCAGATCGAACCAGGACACCTGTGCACTTTCGGCTGCACGTCGACCGGCCTCTGTCATGAACGGTGCCGCCAGGAGGGGCGTGACCTTGCGGCGCACCTTCTTCACGGCTGACGCCACCCGTTCGGCATGAGCGACGACCAGCCCCGGCGAGACCGTCCGGAGGACGTCCAACACGAAGGGGTGCCCTGCCGCCTGGACCAGGAGATCGGCGTCGAGTGCGCCGCCACGCTCGACCTTGACCTCGCTCTTCGGAACGTCGAGGAGAGCGGCCAGGGCAGCCGGAGCTTCCCGAACGAGCTGCTTCTCTGAGGGCCTGGCAGGCACACTTCACTAATTAGCGCAGCTTCGCTTCTCTATCAAGTCGCATCATTTAGTGAAGTCTCAAGAGCGAGGGGCCGAGCTGGGACAAGATGACCCAGGAATTCATGCGCGAAATTCACGACATAGGTGAGCGGAAGGCGGCGGACTGTCGCGATACCTGAAACGGGTCGGTGGGGGCTCACGGCTCGGCTACGATGCCCCCCGAACCGTGAGGCTGAGCGCCCGCACCGTGTCGCTCGACCGAAGGCCGCTCCAGGTTCCCACGAGAGCCGAACGCTCATCGGAGGGCGGAAGGTCCTTCAGACGAACCATGGCGTCGTCGAGCTTCTGCCTCCAGGTCACGACGGACGGAGCGGCCCACCAGAACCGAAGCACATCCGCGGCTCGTGGGATCGCCTGCCAGAGCTCCGCCTGTGCCGAGATCACGTCGTCTGCCCACTCGGGCTCGGCCATGTTTGAACCGTGAAACGCATCGAGGCGCTCCCAGCGCTCGCCGAGCAGCATCGGGGCCACGTAGCGGTTCGCGGCGAAGCCGGTGAGGAGTGCCTCGCCGACCTCTGCGGATGGGCCGCCAACGCGGAGCTTGGCCAGCGCGAGTCCGAACGCACAGTCCCAGCTCCCGCCTCAGTACCTGCGAAACAAATCCGCCAGCGCGCTCCGCCGCAACCATCTCGCGTATGCGCTTCTTCGCTTCGACGCTGGTCCCGAGGCGCTCGGCTGCGGCGAGGGTCGAGCTGTACGCCGCCCAGACATCGGCTCCCGTGACGTCGTAGCCGTGCCCCTCGATGAGCCACTCGAGAGCGAGGATGCCAGCGCAGAACGCAAACCTAGGCTCCTTGGCGGCAAAATCGCGAGCCGCCCGAGTCAGCGTCTTCGGATCGCACGGCGTCTGACTGGCAAGCTCCAGCGCCTCTTCGTAGAGCCCGGCATCCTTGGCAGCGGCGAACCACCTGCCCTCGTCGCCCGGTGTCGTCTCCACCAGATCGGCCAGGATCTCCTTCGCCGCCTTGTGCGGGTACTTCTTCGCGACGGCGCGGAAGGTGGCGAGGTAGGTACCCGCCTGGTTCGCGACGAGCCCATAGCGACGATACGCTTCGTCTGCCAGGCCCGAGGAGAGAAGCACCTCCTCGCAGGCGCGCGCGATCGCCACGGGGTGTCGTTGAGACCGCGCCCTTCTTCCGCATAGCAAATGGCCTCGGCCTTCTTGCCCTGAGCCGCGAACGCCTTCACACCGTACTGGCGGTAGTGCCACATCTTGTACGGAGCGAGCTCGAGCAGCGTGAGCACGTCGTCGTAGCGCTCGGCGGCGACCAGAGCGATCAGACAGTTGGTGGTACCCTTGAAGAATCCACGCAGGCTCGGATCCGGGCTCCACGAAAGCTTCACCCCGTCGATGAGCTGATCGGCCCAGGCCGAAGCCACCTCCCTGGAGGCGCACAGCGTGCCCCAATGGTCGCCGAGCCACTCGATGTAGGGGATGCCGTCATCCTGGTAGGCATCAAAGAGCCGCTCGAGCCAGGCGTCACGGATCTTCGCCTCCGCTGGTGCGTTCGCGATGATGGGAACGAGGTCAGCAATGGCGTTGTTGACCGCAGTCCCAATGGCGCCCGAAGAGCTGTCCACGTACTCGAGAGCAGGCGAGACACGCTCCAGGAACACGACCGCGCCTTCGGCCGCAAGGAGTGGCTCCTTCTTCGCGACCTTCTTGATCTCGGCGACGGCCTGCTTGACGCGCGTGATCGCCGGCTGCGACTTCCACCCGAATGCGTTCCGACGAAACCGCGCCTTGAACTCCCACTTGTGCGTTTGTGCGCTCGCCGCGCTCTTCTTCTTCGTGCTCATGGCGCACCGAGAGTCCTATCGAGCTCCGCACGAAGAGCGGGGTATCGCCGGTATTCGCCCCGCAGCGCGGAAGCCCAGTGGGCCGTCTTCGGCGACGGATCGCACGCGACGCACATGCCGACGAGCTCCGCGGCGTGGCCGTAGTGGCGGCGCCGCTTCCGCCCCGTGACGCCTTCCACCCGCTTCGCCGCCGCCCCGCGCATGGCATCGAGCACGATGCTCCTCGTGGCCGCATCGGCGATGCCGTCAATCGCTGCCAGTCTCAGGAGCTCGTTGACCGCCGGGGTCTTCAGGCAGGGCTCGTCCTTCCTCGCCGTCGCCAGAATGAGCTCGTCGAGATCCCTTCCGCGAGTGGATAGCGTGGCTGAGGGGTCCTTCCGACCACCGAGGAGCTCCA
>JAFGIS010000384.1 GCA_016929495.1 Polyangiaceae bacterium
CTTCCGGCTCGAGATCGTCGTTGCACGAGAAACGCTGCCTCTCGAGCGTTCCCGCCCAGACCCCCTCGCGCGTGGGCCTGAACGAGCTGAGGAACCGAAAACCCGCGGCGCCGCCGAACGCCGCAGCGCCCGAAGAGAACGAGGGCACCGTTCGACTCGTGGTCGGCACCAAGGCCGTGAGAATCGAGGCAATGGCCGCTCGGAGCTCCGCCCGATTGCTGGCGAACAGCGCGCGTCCCGTACTGCCGTTGAGAGCAATGCGATGCAGCGTGCAACATGCCTTGAGGGCCTTCTCGTCCGGGTGGGTGGCACAGAGCCCGTCCGGGTCGTTCAGGTCGGTGTCGGTGAGCTCCGTGCAATCGACTTCCGTGCCGTCCCCGAGCGTAGTACTGGGCAGCGCGAAGCCGATCACGTGGACCTGGACGTCTTTGTGTGGATCGACGTTGTGCGCGAGATCCGAAGCGAGCTCCTCGGGCGTCTCGTAGGGACACGGAGGGACCTCCGTGCCGCAGTCGTCACGCAAGTCCGTGTTGGGTTCCCCGTCCGTGAGCAGGATGATGTGGGTCGCGCGGCATCCCCCCGCGATGTACGGGTCGTTGCGCGGGCTGAAGTCGGGATAGGCTGCGTTCGTGTGCAGAGGATCCGTCGCCGTATCGGTCCACAGGAAGTCGTACGCGTCCTGGAGCATCCCGGCGATCGGAGTCGCGCCGTAGGGACGCATGGCCAGCAGTGTCTTCTGGATCCAGTCGTTGCGGCGAGATACGTCGCTGGAATCAGGGGGCGGACCGAAGGCGATCAGGCGCCCCTCCCAGGGCGGGGCGGCCGCATTGCGCGCGCCCACCTCGTAGTTGGCCATCGGCAAGCCGCAGAGCAGAGGCTTGCCCTTCGCCGGGGTACCGCTCGGGAAGTAGCTCCAGGTCCCGTGCATTCCGTCCGGGTAGTTCGCACTGGTCCCCGACACACCCGTCCCGGCGTTCGTCAGTGAATCGAAGGTCATGAGCCCGAAACGCACCTGGTGCACGAACCCATCGAGCAGCCCATTGCGCGGATCCGGGGGGTCCGTCGAGCAAGCGGCCGTGGCATTGTCGTAGCGGTGAAACCGAATCGCATCGTCCAGGTAGGCGTACGCGTTCGCGGTCGAGGCGTTGCCTGGCCCCCAGGTGCACTCGCCGCTCAATGGCCGGTGATACGGCTTCGGATAGCCGTAGTCATAGGGTACCGTCCCTCCCAGCGAGTACTCGTCGCGGAAGGCCGTCGTGTTGCGCGCGACAGCCTGGCAGCGATAGTCGGGAATGGCCCCGGTCAACACTTCGACCAGCTCGATCCACCGGCTCTTCTCGCTTGCCTCGGGATCGGTGGGGTCGCAGGTCGGCAAGGTGTCGCCGGACGACTCGAACTCCATCGATCCGGAGTTGTCCACCAAGAGCAACACGTTCGGCAGCGGCAAGGCCGTGTCGGCCTGCGCCTTCGCCAGCCTGACCGTGCCGAGCACGCCGCCTGCGACAGCCGCTACCATGAGGAACCTCGTTGACTGGGTCATGTTGGAGTCCTCCGATCACTGCGATGCTTGGTTGGGAACCGTGATGAGAGCGCGCACCGCCTGCACGCTGGCCGCGCCCCATCGGGCATCGGACGCAGCCTCTGCATCGCACCAAGGGTTGTCGGCTCCGGCCCCGTAGGCCGGGCGCACCTGGGCCCAACCGGTCACCGTGAGCTGCACGTTGATGAAGGGGTTGGCCCCGCCGCCGCGGTTCATTCCGGGCATGCCCTGGGTCTGGAATGCGTCGAGCAGCTCGACCATGAAGGCCGCCTGCATGCCGCCGGACGCGCTGTCCAGTCCCAGCGGCGGGCCCAGGCTGCCGGGGTTGTCGGAGTCCTGATCGACCAGGGCATCCTGCGCGAGCTGCTCCTTCACCCGCGCGGTCACGTCGGTGTTGTCGAGCTTGTAGCACGGCAGGGTGAAGCCCTCCGCTGCCGCTGCATTCTGGTTCGACGGGCACGGCTCCGTGCCTTCGCGCATCCGGTCGATGTACCAGCCTGCCCTGCCCTGCCCGAGCTCCACCGCGGCGAACCGGGTGGCGTAGCCCGCCAAGTACACCGTCTGCGAAGCCTGACGGCTGTAGCCGCTGGCCACGTCGACCATGCTGGCGGTGCGTGCGGCGAACACGCCGACCGCACCGAGCAGCGTGACGACCATCACGACGATGAACAACGCGACGCCGCGCTCGCTGGAGCGCCCGGCGCGCCGGTCTGAAGCATGCAAACGCAGCGCTGCTGTACTTCGACGGAACCTGCTACAAACAGAGCTCATGTCATTGCCCCCCTTGGTTCGGCAGAACCACGTCGGCCTGCAGAGTCCGCACACGGGCAAAGGGCAGGAGCCCGCCCTGCGCGCCGAGGTTGATCCGATACAGGCCCGGGCCCGCGTCCGGGTCGACGTCCGCGGCACGGTCCGGCTCGCCGGAGCGCACGCTCAGACGGACACGCACGGCCCGGATCCGCTCGGGACGTACGTTCACACCGGTCACGTCGCCCGCGTAGTCGCCGATCCCTCCGTTGCCAGGCGGAAGCGTGGTGAGCGCGGAATTGGGGGCCACCACGGTCAGCCCAAACTTGAGATCCACGGCACGCTCTGCGACAAGTTCTGCGGTGCCTGCGATTTCCGAGTCCTGTTGGCCAGCAAGCAGCTCCGAACGTACGAGCTCCGTCCGGTCGGTGTCGAAGGGCGTCGCGCCCAGGTTCTCGGCGTACAGCGGCGAGTACCCGGCGACGCCGCTCAGACTGCGCACGTCGTAGCGCACGAAGTTGACGACGCTGACGACGCCGAGTTCGTTGCTTTTGAGCCCGCACACGGTCGCTGCTCCCGCCCGATAGATGAGCGCTGGCTGAGCGGCCAGTGTGATGAAGGGTTCGGCTCCGTTCGCTGGATCTGCGATAGCGTCCCCTGAACCAGCGATGATCCCGTACTGTACTCGCCCGGCCTCGTCGACGATGCGCAGCGCGCGCTGGGCCGGAAACAAACCCTGCAGGAGAGCCGTCCTTGCAGTCAGATCACCGCTCAGGTAGTTCCTGCGCGCCAGGGGGCCGATCCGGGCCTGCAGGAACACCTGGGCGCCACCGCTTGCGTCCGCGCTGACCCCCCAGATGGGAAACTGATCGGTGGCCTGGAAGCTGCCGGCAAGAACGATGGCGTCCGGAGACAGCCCGTTCGCCTGCAGCACGGGGTTTCCGGTCGTGGCATCCTGGATGATGCGCACGCTCGCGAGCCTGCTGAGCTCACCCGGGAGCTGGCTCAGCGCGGCCGAATCTCCACAGAACGAAGCATCGCTGCGGATGTTAGCGGAAGCGAGAAACCCGGCACGTGCGATCTCCGCCCGGAGCCGCTCGAAGCCGATGACGGTACCTAGCGTCGCGTCGCCGATGCGTGACTCGCGCTTGTAGAACCGCGTCGCATCGCGTGCCAGCGCGAACACGACGATCGAGACCAAGAGCCCGCCCGTGATGGCCACCATCAACTCGACCAGGGTGAAGCCTCGCCGGGGGCGCGCAATGCGCCGGAGCCGCGATGGTTCGAGCTGGGGGCGCCTCATGGTGACTGTTTGACCGCGGATGTCTGGTAGACGAAGTGGTAGTCGTCGATGTCGGCCCCGATCGCGGGCACGTTGTTGCCGGTCCCGCAAACGGGATTCACGCCGGAACCCCCGTCTCGACGCCAGAAGACACGCACCTCGGTGCGCATGAGCCCGTTGCCGCCGGTCTGGGGGTACAGCAACGTGAGCCGCAGGTGGGTACAGAACTGGGCAGCGTTGGGATCTGCTGTGTCGTCCACCACATTGCCGAGAGCATCGAAGGCTGCTCCGAAGTTGCGCGCGCCTTTGTACTCGGGACGGAACCAAGCCCCATTGTTGGAGGTGAGCCAGTCCGGCTGGGTTGTCCCGTCCGGCGTCCAGTACGTCGCGTCGACGGCGAGCTGGTCCTGCCAGGCCTGGGCGATGCTCGTCGCGATCGCCAGGTTCTTCGCGTGCTGATTGGCGGCGACCGTAACCTTCTGGGTCGCGATGATGCCCGACACGCCGATCGCGAACACGGTGAGCGCGATCATGAGCTCGACGACCGTGAAGCCACGCCGGCGAGCCCGGGTCATAGCACCTGCTCCGCTGTGCTGAGGCGTGCCAGGCCGTTCGGCAGCAGCGCGACTCGGCGCACCAGCCCCGCAATGTGACCATCCGAGCTGCGGGTGACCGTGATCACGGGAACCCCCGTCATGCCCGCGAACACGCCGCCGGCCACGGTGCGTGAGACGGGCCTGCCCATGGGCGTGAAGCAGACCTCGAGCAGGTTGGTGTCGCCGGACAGCGCGATTCCGGCGTACTCACCGCGTTGGGGCAGGTTGAGCGTCTCGAGCAGCTGACTCTGGGCCGCCGCACCCGTCGCCGTCCAGTTCGTCACGGTGCAGCTCGACATGGGGAGCCGTGCGCACGCGTTGTCGGCACCGCCCCGAATGGCTTCGCGCACGTCCACCGTGTCGTTCGTCAAGTCGAAGCGAACCAGCACCGCGCTGCCACGTCCCATCGCGCGTAGCCTCGCGTTGCGATAGAGCGTCGCCAGACGCTCTGCGGCCTCTCCCGTGCGACGGTCGCGCATCTGGTAGGTAATGGCCGGAATCGCGATGACCGCCAGCACGGAAATGATCACGACCACGATGAACAGCTCCACGAGCGTGAAGCCGCGTCGCGCGCCCGGGCTCGAAAGCCGCAACCCGCGAGGTTGCCGGCTGCGGGTGGCCTTTGGTCTCACGCCCTCCTGCGCAGCAAGTCACGTGCCAACTCGGACCGCGGTCCAGGGCCCATTTGCTGGGAAGCGCCCAGCGTGCGGTCAGCGGCGCTGGGTAACTAGTTCATCACTACGCAAATCTTGCAGACCGGCCAAGGACTCAGGCAGAGGGCCCCAGCATGCTATGACGGCTGCATCACCGACCCGACGTGGACCCGGGAAGCCGTCATGAACAGAGCTCTGCTGGCGACCGTTGCCATTCCCATCGTTGTATGTCTCTTGTCGTGCAAACACGACAAGAGACAGGCCGACCGCGGCGCACCTCCGCCGCCGGTCGCTCCCGCCAAGGCGCGAGTATGTGCGAGCGGCGGTGGGGAGGTGACGGACAAGCTGTCGGCAAGCTTCTTCGCGCGCCAGGTAGGCGACTACTGCCTGGATCCGAACGGCGAGACCCGCTCCTACGGTCAGGACGCCGAACGCGTGATCGACAGGCTCTGCACTGAGGTCGTCGACGGCGAATGTGTGGTCTACCAGAGCTACGGTCTGGAGAGGTTCGTCGTGCTCCGCTACGTCGACGGCAACGGCTCGCCCGGCTCGGTCACCGTCTACCTGTCTCGTTACACCACCAGCGCGAATGCCTATGGCTTCTTCACCAAACGCGTCGTGGCCGACTCCGACCCGCTGGAGGCCGCTCCGGCCCCGCTCGACGCAGGCGGCGCGGGGGCCATCGGAACCGGAATCGCTTACGTTTGGCGGGGCAGGTACGTCGGCGAGCTGAGCTACACCAACGAAGAGGAGCCTCCGGAGCAGCTCAAGCGCTCGAGCGAGCACGTCTTGCCCGGGCTCGCCCGCTCGCTAGGGGACAAGCTCACCGGGGACAAGCAGCCGCCGGAGGCCGTGCGGGCGCTCCCGGAACAGGACCGCATCCGACTCGGGATCTCGTTCGATCCCCGCAATGTGCTCGCGATCAAAGACACCGGGCCGGGTGCCGTCGGGTACTACCAACACGAAGGGTCGCGCTGGCGTGTGCTCAGCATCGTTCGCTCCGACGAGGCTTCGGCGCAGGACATCATGAGGACGCTGGAGCATCAACCTGCTGCCAAGCGCGTCGACAAGCAGCTCAGAGCGCTGCGTTTCCCAGTGCGCAACGACGATTCGAGCGTGCCGCAGTACTGGGTCATCGTGCGAAGGGGAGAACGCATCGTCGGGGTCGGGGACGAGCCCTATGCCGGTGCCGCCGTCCAGAACCCCCCGGCCAGCGACCAGCTCCAGCGGCTCTCGGCACTGCTCCAGGGCCAATCCGCACTGGACCGAGCCGGCAAGTGAGTGCACCCCCCAAGGCCGGGGACGGGGCGTCGCCATCATCCCCCAGCTATTCGGCACCCGGGACGACCGGTGCTAGCTTCGCGCGGCGATGACACATGCCGCAGTACGCCGGCGAGTGCCAGTGGTCGTGCTCGGTGCTGGCCTTGCGGGAATGAGCGCCGGACTCGCGCTCGGCCGACGAGCCATCGAGCACCGGATCTTCGAGAAGGCCTCCGCCCCCGGAGGCCACGTGGTCACCATCGAGGAGGGAGGCTATCGTTTCGATCGCACCGGTCATCTGCTCCACCTCAAGGACGACACCCTGCGCGCACTGGTCCTGGAGCTGCTCCACGGAGACGCGCTCGAGGTGGAACGTAGGAGCGTCGTCTGGTCGCACGGGGTGATGACGCGCTACCCGTTCCAGGCGAATAGTCTCGGGCTCCCGCCAGAGGTAGCGTACGAGTGCGTGCTCGGATTCGTCCAGGCGCAGGCCAGCAGGAGCAAGCCCGTGCCCAAGAGCTTCGAGGACTACTGTCATATCCACTTCGGAGCGGGCATCAGCCGACATTTCATGCTGCCCTACAACTCGCGTCTCTGGGGCGTGTCGCCGCAGGAGATCACGGCCGAGTGGTGCGGCCGCTTCGTTCCACTGCCCACGCTCGAAGACGTCATCGCGGGCGCGGTGGGACACGCGCGCCGCGACCTGGGCTACAACGCGCACTTCCTGTACCCGCGTCTCGGTATCGGTGAACTCAGCGCAGGCCTGCACCGCAGGCTCGGCCACGTGGAGCTCGACAAGGCTCCCCTCGGCGTCGACTTCCGCGCTCGCCGTCTGGTGCTTCCCGAAGGGACGGTGAACTACAAGGTGCTGATCAATACCGCCCCTCTCCCCGTCCTCTGCGCACTTCTGGCGGATCCCCCCGACGCGATCGCCCACGCGGCCCGGCGCCTCCGTCACACCTCCCTCTACTACCTCGATCTGGCGCTCGATGCGCTCTGCCCCGCGGACGTGCACTGGGTCTACGTTCCGGAACCCAAGTACCCGTTCTACAGAGTGGGTTGCTACTCGCATTTCTCGACGGCGATGGCGCCCGACGGCAAGGACAGTCTCTACGTCGAGCTAGCAAGCCGCGCTCCGCCGGACCTATCCCGGCTCATGCCCGAGGTTGAGACCGGACTGCTCGAGATGGGGCTCCTTGCCAAGCGGGGCGACATCGCATTCGCGCGTGTGCGAAAGCTCGACTACGCCTACGTGATCTTCGACCATGGCTACTTCGACGCAACTCAGACAGTGCACTCGTTCCTCCACGAACACGGTATCGTGTCCACCGGCCGGTATGGGGGATGGAACTACTCTTCGATGGAAGAGGCGCTTCTCTTCGGGCAGACTGCTGCGGCCTTCGCCGAAGAAGCTTTGAAAGGACGCCCGTGACGTCAGCGCCCAAGGTTTCGATCGTCATTCCGGTCTACAACGAGGAAGCGATCCTGCACGCAGCGGTCGTCGACCTGCGAGAGCGTCTCGCTGATTTCGAACCAGATCATGAGATCGTCCTGGCCGAGAACGGCTCGCACGACGCAACGCGGGAAGTCGCCGAGGAGCTCTCACGGCGCTATCCCCAGGTGCGCGTGCTCTGCACCGGTGAGCCGAACTACGGCCGGGCTTTGCGTGAGGGCATTCTGGCGGCCCGCGGCGAGTTCGTCATCTGCGAGGAAATCGATCTCTGCGACGGTGCTTTCCACCGTGCGGCGCTGGCCGATCTGCGTTCGGGCCGAGCGGACTTGGTCATCGGCTCCAAGCTCCTGGGCGAATCCAACGACCAGCGCCCCGTGATACGCCACCTCGCGAGCCTCGGCTACAATCTGCTGCTCCGCGTGCTGCTCGGGTTCGCCGGCACGGACACGCACGGTCTCAAGGCGTTCCGGCGGTCGGTGCTCGAGCCCGTGGTACGCGCCTGCCTGGTCGATAGGGACGTCTTCGCCAGCGAGCTCGTGATCCGAGCGTACCGCTCCGAAGTCCGGGTCATCGAAATCCCCGTGCGCGTCATGGAGAAACGCCCCCCCTCGATCAATCTGTTCAAACGCGTACCGAACGTGCTCAGCAACTTGGCGCGGCTCACCTGGGCCATTCGCCTGCAGAGGACCGCTGACCGTCCGAGCCCGCCGGGACCGTGAGCCTTTGGACGCGGCGGAACACACAAGCCGCGTCCTTGTCCGGTAGTCACCGAGAGCGTTCGTGGGGTACGACCCTGCAGCCAGATACCGTACCGACGCGCACGCCGTTCGTCTTGGGCTGCCATGCCGCGTCGGGCCTCCAGCGCAGCCGGACACCGTTCAACTTGCCAGTGAGCTTGACTCTGCACTTGGCCGTGAACCGCTTGAGCTGATCGCGAGGCCTGTCGGGCGGCTCCTCCTTGTAGCGGGCCTCGATGGCCGGCTCCAGGAACAGTCCCGGGATCAGGTAGAGCGTGCGGTCCAGCGTCATGAACGGCCGCAGTCGATGCCGTTCATCGACCGCATTCTGAGCCGTTTCGCTGGCGAACCCACACTGGTATGCCCCTACGCCGCTCGCAGCCATGCAGTCCAGGTCCCTGCGGTCTGCTGTGACCAGCGTGATGTCCGCCCTGGCCACGTCACCGGTCTCGGGTGCCCTGACTGGCGGCTCGTAGTGGTCGAGAACGTAGTAGCCCGCCAGCGCCGCGACACCTCCGAGCAGCAGCCACGTGCGCAGCCGCAGGCCGAAGAGCGAAGCCGACCGGGCACGCGCTTGCGAACGTCGCCCGCCGTCCTCTTCGCCGTAGTCGTCGTCGTCTTCGTCTTCGTCCTCTTCCTCGTCGGGTTCGTCATTCTCCGCGTCGGGCCCAGCATCCTCGGAGTCCTTGGCCCCGGGGCGGGCCCGCCCGCTCTTCGCGGTACGGGCGCGTTTCGAGTCTGCGGTGTCGTGTGTCGAAGCTCTGCGTTTGTGTGTCACGGCTCAACCTTCTGTCCGGTTACTTGAGTCGTCCGCACCGTGCAAGCGGTCGTGCGCGTACTCGCGTTTGGCCCGCTTTCCACCAGGGTAGGCCGCTCAGACAGCGACCGCGGGCGGTCCGCTCGCTGCGTTCCCCGGTCGGACGTGGCCCTACGCTGAGCCGTCCCTGTCGTGGTGACCGCGGTCCGGCCCCGCAGCACCTCGCTTGACGTTGGCGGGTTCATCCCGTAGAGCGCCGCACTGACCCTGCGGCTCGACGACCTCAACGCAGCACAGAAGGCCGCGGTCACCACGCTTCGCGGACCGCTGTTGCTCCGGGCGGGCGCGGGGACGGGTAGGACGAGGGTCATCACCCACCGCATCGCACGTCTGATCGAACGCGGAGTCCCGCCGGATCGCATCCTGGCCGTCACCTTCACCAACAAGGCGGCGCGCGAGATGAAGAAGCGCGCGCTAGCCTCGTTGCGCGAGGGCCACGGCGTCCGCAAGCGCGAGCACCGACAGGGCGGCGCCGAGCTACCGTGCCGTTGCAGCCGTCCGACTGCCGGAGTCGGTCCAGACCGCGAAATCCTCGTTCGTATCGACGCGCACGAATCCCTCGCGGCTCAGCCGCTCGGCGACCGGGCCTGTCAGGCTTCCGAACACGAAACGATGGTGCCGTGGCAGCCTCTCGATGCTATCGAACACGGAATCCAACTGCGTCCGGAGGAGCACGGAGTCCGGATGGGCGAACGGCGACAGGTTCTGCACGGCGGCCTGGATCGCCAACCAGTGGCCGTTCGGGTAGAGGATCACCGCCGGCTTGCCCTGGTGCACGTACTCCTTGACGAGTGAAACCAGCTTCTCCGTTCGCAGATCGACCAGTCCGCCATGCCCGGGCAACAACCGAACGACCTGCGCGCGCACGTTCGGGACTTCGAGCACGAATGGCAACAGCCAGCACCACAGCCCCAGAACCGCAGCCACGGGTATCGCGTAGACGGAGTGTCCGCCCTCCCGGCTGCTCTGCTCGGCCGTCCGCACGTCCGCGAAAACGCGGTGCGTCAGTAGGGCCGCGACGAACGCCCAGGCCGCGAACAGGGTAACGAGCACAGCCGGGTGGGAGCGTCCGACGTAGTACGCGGCGCTGCCTAATCCCGCGACGCCACCGTACGCCAGCATCCCTGTGCTCAGCCGACGCTCGCGCGACACGGCCGCAGCGCTCTCGGAGAACCTCACGAACACCGCGTACAGTACCGCTATCATGAACGTGGCATACATCACCCAGTGCAACCCCACGTCGGGCATCGCGAGCATGAAGAGGCCGAGGAACACAAACGCGCGCTGGTACTCGATCAGCGCGCCGGCGTGGGGCCAGGTGCCGCACGTGGATCGCACGACGAGCCAATACGTTGCGACGGCCAGAACGACACTGCCCGCAACCACGCTCGACGCGCGCAGCGCCTGACTGATTCTGGATTGACCCGGTGGCGGAAAAAGGACCGCGGCCCACCACAGCCCAGCTGCGGCGGGTACTCCGAAGTCCAGGTTGTTGAGCAACACGAGGCCCGCGACACACGAGACGGCAGCCAGGCGGCGGAGCCGCGGGGCAGCGAGGTACCAGGCGGTGCCATAGGCCAAAATGAAGAGTCCCCAATAGCGCAGCGGGCCCACCGCGTAGTACATGAACGTGCTCGTCCGGATGCTGCTATCAGTTTCCATGTTGGCCAGGCTCACCCCGACCCAGGGGACGTACAGCAGCAGCCCGACCCACGGCGAACCGGTGACTCGAACGAACACGCGGTAGATGAGTAGGAAGCCGATGACCGAAAGCGCCACTAGGGCACCGGTGAAGGTGGTGACGTCGAACCCCGTCAGGATGAACACGGGGCGCAGCAGAACAGGCAGGAGGTTCTCGTACTGCGAACGGAAGTCGACCAAGGGAACGCGGCCGTTGACCGCGGCTGCAAACTCCCCCATCTGGAATGGAAGGTGGACGTCCACGAGGGGTGGAGCCTCGGCGACGGTGTGGTCGGTGAAGACGCCCTCGACGAGGCGGGCGAGCGACCATCCGGTCGCGACGAGCCAGGCCAGCCCCGGCCACCTCGAGAGGAGTCGTCGCGCCGACGCCCACCGAGTCTTCCAGGAGAGGGGCTGCCAGCGGAGTCCCAACCAGCCCCCAACGCACAGCACGGTCACCGTCTGTGCGGGCACAAGCGTGGGCGGCGGCACGACCCAGGCGCGCCCGCTCTCGTACGCCAACGCATGTGCCGCACAACCGACGAGCAGCAGTTGAGCAAGGACGGCAGCAGCCGCCAACCACAGCGGGTCACCGCGGTCGCGGTCAAACGCGCGCAGTCGCCGGAGCAGCGCAGTGGCAGCACACATCAGTGCGACCGGAACTGCCACTGCCAGCAAGTAGGCCATCTGCTCCACCGGTTCCGGAGCGCACTCTTGTTCCCAACCGGGAACGAAGGCCCTGGCGATGTCCTCTGTGGTGGCCGCCCGTGGCGCCAAGACGCGAGCGAGTCTCCAGACGGCGAGGAAGCTCGCGACGGCAATCGGCAGCAGCGTCGCCCAGAAGAGTCTAGGGTGCTTCACCGAGGTCCGCCCCGTGAGAGACAGCCATGTGCCACCAGTGTCCCCGCGCACTTTTTCTAGCTCGCCTTTCGAGCCATCGAGTACGCCGCCGCGGGTGAGCCGCACCCGATGCGCACGGGGCGGTTGCGCAACGAGGTGCGGCCCCTCCCGATTGTCCCGACCCACCACCGCGATCCGGGACCGAGCCCGGATCCCCGCCGACGTGGCCGGCGCGCTCGTGGAGGAAGTCGGCGGCCGGGCAAACGCGAACCTGCGGTGCACTCTCGAAGACTCCTGTTTGGACGGGTGCCCGGGCGAAGACGAGCGTTCGAGGCCGGCGGCGCGCTGGCTGGCCCGGCAGCCGAACCCTGCAAGACACTGGCTCGGACTGCCGCCGTGCCGGGGAGGCGGCCCACAATGACGCGCGGGTGTGGTAGCTGCTTGCGAGCATGGACGATCTCGGTTCGCGCCTCGACCTTGGCCGGGAGGAGTCGCTCGTCCGCTCGCTGCAACGCGACCAGCGCTCGACGGCCGGGTTCGATCGCCTCGCCTTCGCCCTCCGCGCGGTTCAACTCCTGCGGCCCCACGCAACGGACGTCGCCGTCTACCGGAGCACCCATCTCCACGTAGTCCAGGGACGCGACCTCAGCCGCGGTGGGGAAGCGCGCTGGGCGATCGTCGGGATCCCGAACAACGCGTCGGCAGAGGCTGTCGCGCTCGCGCTCCTTGAGCTCACGGATCTCTCGCAACGTCCACTCGCGCTCGAGCTGGCGTTGGCCGAGGCGGTTGCGGTAGAGCAAGCGAGCTAGTACCTCGCGTCTATTGACGCGAGCCCTGTTCCGGCCTGACGGCCCAGCGCGAGGGTCAAGCGGCCCGGGAATATGCAAGACTGTCGCGGGTTGACCAGACGATGCCGACGGTGACTCGAGCCCTGCGTACCGCACTCGTCGGCTCGATCTGGCGAGCAGCCGCACTGAGCGCCGGCGGGCTCGCGGCGGGGTTCGTCTACAACGCCGTGCGCAAGGACGGGATCCCGTGCTGGGACTACGAGCCCGTGGCTTCGTGCAGCGGCGCCGAGGCTACCCGGTCGGAGGTCGGCGTGGTGTCACCGGAAGCCCTCGCGGAGGAATGTGGCAACGGGGACATCGTGGTCGCAGACGCCCGGCCGGCGGAGCGCTTCGCCATGGGCCATATCGCCGGCGCCGTCCATCTCCCCTGCAGTGCCTCGGACGACGCTGCGCGAGTGGTGGACTCTCTGCTCAACGGCAAGTACGACCTGGTCGTCTACGGCGAGACGGAAACCGAGGCGAGGCCCGTCGCCGAGACACTGGCCCGGAGGACCGAACCCAAGATACGCGTTCGTGTCCTTCAGGGCGGCTTTCCGGGTTGGGCGAGCCAGGGGCTCGCGTGTGCCTCCGGGGGCTGCCCTTGGCCCGAACAGGAGCAGCCATGACCAGGTCCGAACGGCTCGAGCGGCTGACGACGCTAACTAGCCTCGCGCTGCGCGTCCTGCTGGCGCTGGTGTTCATATTCGCCGCATACCCCAAGCTTGCTGACACGCGCGCCTTCGCCGAGCACGTGTCGTACTACGATCTTCTGCCACAGTACTCGGCGCTCGTGGCGGTGACGATCCCTGCGCTGGAGCTGGTCGCCGCCGTCGCTGTGCTGGTCGCCCCGCACGCCTGGCGCAGTGCAGCCCTGCTCGTGCTGTTTGCGTTGCTCTGCATGTTCACCTTCGCCGTCGCGCAGGCGTACCTGCGCGGAATCGACACGGAATGCGGCTGCTTCGGATCCGGGGGAGAACGAGTCGGCATCCCGAAGCTCATCGAGAACGCCGGGCTCATTGCCGCGGCCGTCCTCGCATGGTTGCTCGACCTGCGGCAGAACCGAGCGGCCGCGCTCAATCCCCCGCGTTGACTGTGACGGTGACTTCCGATCCAGGGGGTACCTTCGTGCCGGCCGCGGGGTTCTGCCGGAGCACCAGGTAGCTGGTGGTTTCGGCCAGATTGACCCACTGGACCGGCGCCGCCTTGAGGCCCGCCTTCTCCAGGTTCGCCTTCGCGGTGGGCAGCACTGTCCCGACGAGCTTCGGGACCTCCACTGCGTCAGGGCCCGCGGAAGGCTGGACGACGACAGCACTCTTGCCCTCGAGCGCCGTGCCTGCCTTGGGCGACTGCGCCACCACCAGTCCCTTACCGATCGTCGGATCGGGCAGCGGAGCGCCCACCTGCACCGCGTAGCCAGCCTCTTCCATCACTCGCGTGGCTTCCTCCACCGTGCGCCCCACGACGTCCGGAACCTTCGGCAAAGCGGCCGCGAGCGTGAGGGTCACGGGCTCGCCTGGCTGCACCCGTTGACCCGCCGGCAACGATTGCCTGATCACCGTGTCAGGCGCCGCCTTGCCGTTCGGCTCGCGAGCGCCGACCATCGTCACCAGGCCGATCGCGTGCAAGTTCGCCCGCGCGTCGGCCTCGCTCAGACCGGACAAGGCGGGGACCGTCACCGTCTGCGGCGGCTCGCGATGCGCCAACTGGAGAAGCCGCGGCATCAGGATCGACGTGGCCACTGCTGTGAGTACGGAGGTAAAGAACGCGATGATAAACACCGTGGAGCGATTCATGTCCGAGTCCACCTTGGCCGCGAGTCTAGCGCGGTTCCGGTCGGAGTAACAATGCCACTGAGCTGCCCCGCTGTAGGTGCGAACGCGGACAGGCCCATCTCGGGGGCCACCCTGGCCCGCGGGGAGCACGGCATCTCGGGCGCCCCTGGACGCGCGCGTCCGCGGACTCGTCCTTCCTAGGCCGAGGGAACTCCCAGTATCTCGTTCACCCGGTCGAGGGCAATCCCTGTCGCGGCTGCAACCTCCGACGCATTGCCGGCCGCAGTGTACAGGCGCCGCACGAAACACGGGACCGACTCTCCCCATTCGATGAGGTTCCCGTCGGGATCCTCGACGCGCAGAGTGCGTTGGCCCCATGACTCGGTGCGCACCCCGTGCAGCAGCCGCAGACCCAAGCGCTCGAGTGATTGCGCGACCACCTCGAACTCTTCGGCAGTGTCTGTCTCGAAGCACAACTCGAATGGGTAGCCGTCTGGTCGCGTCGCAGCGCTCGTCATGTGCACCGGTTGCACCGGGTGATCGGCCGCCGGCTGCCAGAGCGAAAGCCCGCAATCGAGTACCACGCAGGCTCCGAAGTCCTCTACCACACGGAAACCGAACGTCGCCGTGTAGAATCTCCGCAAACGGTCCAGGTGTCTAGTGACGAGAACGGACGAGTGAAGTCGCATGCGCTGGCCCCCAAGCCACAGGTAACACAGCCACGCGGGTTGACCAACCGGGCCTTCGTCTGGCCCCGACCGCCCTGTCTTGGAGACAGGGCACTGGCGCCGCGTTTCGATCGAAGTGATGGGTTCTTCGCCGCCCCCGACCGGGCGAGCGCGGCGAAAGACTCGCCGCTTCCCACCGATCTGACCCGCGGCGCCCTTCGTTTTTGTGCATCGTTTCAATCGAAACGATGCACTTGAGACGTTACCGTGACAGTGAATCCGATACCTGCACCAAGGCGCGCACGCAAGGAGTGCTTAGCGCACAGTGTCCGCTGTGCCATTGCCCGGCAGGCCTCTCGCCCCCAAGGGCAAGGTCTCCCGGCACGCGCGAAAAAAAGAATTTGAGCGTTGACGGCACCTCGGCAGTCTGAAACCTTGTCCGGGATGCTCGACTGCATCCGCCAGGGATGCCGACGAGCCGTCCTCACACCCAGGGAGATGATCATGTGGTCTGCTAGCCGTTCCGCTCCGATACTTGCGACGCTGTTGGTAGGGCTGCCCGTGCTCGCAGCAACGTCTCGGCCAAAAACCGCGACGCGCGCCGCGCCAAAAACGGCGGCGGCCACGGTAGCGCCGACCCGTGCGGCGGTGGTTCCGGCGTCCCCGAAACTGACGGTGAAGTCCGCGTCGATCCTGAAGGTGCGAGGGCCGCAACGCGCGACCCAGCTGAACAAGAAGGTGGCCGTCGAAGGCTACTTCGCCAACGACTCGATACCCATGGTCATCGACGATCTCAAGCGCCTAGACGTCGACATGCCGCTCCCCGAAGAAGCGTACGTGCCGATTGCCGGTCAGCTGCCCCCCAAGCTCCACCGCGGTGACAAGATCAAGGTCACCGCGACGCTCGTCCAGGGGAGCCAACTCGGTGGCATCCTGGCGCGGGAACCCACCGCGATACGGCTCGACAATGCCGCCACGCAGCTGCAGGTCGTCACAGCCGCAGCGGCGCTCAACCCTGCTATCATAGCCGCCCTCGGCAAAGGGCTCAAGGTCATCGCGTCCAAATACGCCGTACTCATTGCCGGCGGCGCCAACGCCGCCAGCAACTACACGCGCTACTGGAACGATCTCTCGGCCATGTACGGGCTGCTCACGAACAGGGGCTACGCGGCTGCCAACATCTACGTGGTCTACGCGAATGGCGCGGCACGCGATGCCACGATGCCGGTGAACTACTCGGCTACTCATGCCAACATCGCCACGGTGTTCACCACGCTCGCGGGGAAGATGGGCGCGAACGACACCCTGTACGTCATGCTCAACGACCACGGCGGGGGGTTCATGAACCCCAGCGTCGGCGGCTACCCTGTCGGCAACTACAGTGGGGTGCTCGACACCACCACGGAGGAAGACGATCCGGGCGCTTCGGAAGCTGCCGTGAACCAGGACCTCAACGGCGATGGCGACAAAGCCGACTCGGTGAACTTCGACGAAACGCTCTCCCTCTGGTACGAAACCATGACGGACGACGAGTTCGTGACCGAGGTGAACAAGATCACCAACTACGGCAAGATGATCATTCAGATGAAGCAATGCTTCAGCGGCGGCTTCGTCCACGATCTGGTCGGACCGCGCCGGATCGTCATGGCCTCCGCCGGCGCGTACGAGCCGTCCTGGAGCGAGGACACCACCGGCAACTTCGGCGAATTCACGTATTGGTACATATCGGCCTTGCGCGGAACCAAGGTCGATAGCGGAGCCGCCGTCAATGCCGACACGAACGGCGACGGCAAGGTCAGCATCCTCGAGGCCTACAACTACGCCCGCACCAACGATAGCCGCCCGGAAACACCGCACTTCGACGATAGCGGAACCCTGCCCGTGAGGACGGGCGCCGTGCCCTCGGGGAACGACGGCACCCTGGCGGCGGCGACGTTCCTCTGAGCGCCACCTCCGTCGAAACCGCGCCGACGCCCGACAGCGCGGCCAGCCCAGTGGTCGTGCGGCCGGAATTTTGCCACCCCCGCTCGGGCGGCGCTTTTGGCCTCTCGACTCGATGGACACGCGGCTCGACTCGCACACCGGGTCTGTGCGATCGTAGTGCCCATGATGTCCACAAGAACGGTTCTGCGACAGCCTGGTACCTCGTCGCGGCAACGCGCCGGCCGCGTCGGGATGTCCCTCGTACTGGCGTTTGGATTGACGGGTTCCGCGTCGCTGGGGTCTGTCGGCTGCGGCCATTCCGAAGGCGAATGGAGGGCGCAGCTCGCTCGATATGCCGACCTCGGGCAGCGCTATCAGGACCAGCAGGCAGAGCTCGACAAAACCCGCGCCGAGCTGGAACGTCTCAAGGGCGAGCTTCAGCGAATGGGCGTCGACCTGCAGTCGGAACAGTCCAAGTCCGGAGACCTGCAGAAACTCCTCGAAGAGGCCAAGGAGAAAGCGGCCCTGCTGGAACGAGTGAAGGCGCGCTTCGAGGCCCTGCGCAAGAAGCTCCAAGCGCTAACGGAATTCGGCCTCGAGGTGCGGATCCGACACAACAAGATGGTGATCTCTCTGCCCGGCGACGTCCTGTTTCGTTCCGGGAGTGCCAAGCTCAGCAAGACAGGAGAAGACGTTCTGGCCAAGGTGGCCAAGGTACTTATGTCGGATGCCACGCTCGCGGAGCGCTACTACCAAGTCGCCGGGCACACGGACAACCAGCCGGTCGTGCGAACGGTGGAGGAATTCAAGGACAACTGGGGGCTGTCATTGATGCGGGCACGCGAGGTGCTTCTGTACTTGACCCAGGTCGAGGCGGGGCGCGGTCTCCCCATCAACCACTGGAGCGCAGCCGGCTACGCCGATACCGACCCCGTGGCAGCCAACACGACCCCGGAGAGCCGCCGCCAGAACCGCCGCGTCGAGCTCGTAGTCCAACCCGACGTCGAAGAGATGCTCGACCTGAAGAGCCTCATCGACAAGACCGCCAAGTCGTCCGGGTGACCCGGTCCGCGGCGCGATGCGGAGTTGCCGGCCACGCTCGCGGTGCGCGAGCGCGCGGCATGCCCGACCACCCGTCCTATCGTTGCCCATAGGACGCCTTGAAGCGCAGGTGGGCCGCTAGCCCAGAATGCGGAGACGCCTGGACGGCCGCCGCGCTGAAGGCATCGAGATCGCGAAAATGGCGCTGATAGAGCAGCGTCGCGCCTGAGAACAGTGCCGCAACGACCCCTGCGGCCCACCAGGACCGTCCGAGCATGCGCCGCGGTTTCTGGTCCAGGGCGCGCATCACCTCGCTCGCCAGCAACGCCACGCCGAGCACCGACACGTACAACCGGTTCTCGAGTACGACGGAGCGTGCGGCAGGCAACGTCACGGCGAGCGGTGCGATCGTCAGCACAGCCGACAGCAGCAGCACGACGTCGGAGCCCACGTATCCACGCCAGTCCCAATCCGGCAACGAGCAACGTGATCAGACCCGTTGTCGGGTGCACATCGTCCGGCGCGGCCAGCACCTGCAAACGCAGGGGGCATACCAGCTTGCCGCCATCGGTCAGGAGCACGAGCCGTCGGTCCCATGCCGCGCGAAGCCCTCCCACATCTAGGAGCGATGTGAACCTCTGGCAGTTGGCAACTCGGCTTGTCCGGGTCGGCCTGGCGCGACGCGTGCGAGAAAAGCGCGACGTCGAGCAGGTAGGCCACCCCAACGCCCACGGCCGTACCGGCGAGGTCCCAGGTGAAGTCCCGCCACGACGGCTCACCGTACCCTGCCAGGTCGAACAGCTCCTTGCCGGCTCCCAGGGTGAGGGAGAAGCCAGCTCCGGCCACTGCTCGCTGCCAACGCTCGGGGGCCCACAACGCCGAACCCGCGTAGCCGCCTGACCCGAGGCCGATCGAAAGGGAGAAGTGAAGCGCCTTGTCTTTGCCCCACCAGGGATCGGGATCGGCGGCGCGTGCGGGACGCCCCAGAGCCAGGCAGCCGAGTGCCAGGGCTGCGGCGATGGTGTGCTTCACGGCGACGCTGTCCATGTTCGAAGCAATCGGAGAATCGTTCTGGCCAGGTCGGGCATGCTGCCGAATATACACAGCGACATCGGCAGGGGGCGACAGATGAAAAGAACTTCGCACGCGGTGCCGCCGATCTCCGCGTACCGGCGCGGACTTGGCACAGGGTTGGCACAGTCCGCGCCGCGCGGCCGCCCAGAGTCACAACGGCGCCGAGGTCGTAGGCGCCGGAGCGGACCCCTGAGGAGGCTGCGACGAGACAAAGGCCCGATGCTGACGCCGGTGAGGCCCTGTTCGCAGACGGCCGTGTCGTCGTCTCTCGTGGCCCTGGGCTCAGAACTCCAGCGTGAGCAGCGGCAAGCTCGACACCATTGCCGCCGAAACGAAGTACGCGTACGGATTGTCGATCAGCAATAGCCCAGCCACACCGTACGCCACGGTCGCGGCTCCGACGTACATCAACGCCATCCCACGGCCGAGCTCCGCCCACGGGTTGTCGCAACGCGGTCCGAAAAGCAAGATCCCCGTGATCACCGTCCCGGTGCCAACCAGAAGTCCGTAGCTCACGAAGCGGAATGGGTTGTCCTCGGTCTTCAGGTCGTACGGTCCGAGTTCGAGATACGTTGCCGCGCCCAGATAGCCAGCCGAGAGCCCGATGGCACCGACATCCCACCAGAACTGCGGCGTGCGAAGGCCGAGCACGTACCCCTTCCCGGCTGCGTCCCGTGACGAAAGCAGCCTCCCGACCGCCCAGCGCCGACTCCAGCGCGGCCGCTCGTAGGCCAGATCCAGGGCGGTACTGCCGTCCCTGTTGGCGAAGTCGGGGTTGGCGCCCGTGTCGAGCAGCAGCCGTACGACCTCGGTGTGACCTTGGTCCGCGACGCACATCACCGCGGCTGACGGCGCGGGCGAGGTCACACTCCACCGAAGCCCGGGCTGGGCGAGGCAGCGAGCAACAGAGGGCGACGACGACGCCCAGAGCATGCCGAAACCGCACCCGTGCCATCGGATCGGCAAGATCTTGACGGCGCGCGCGTCCGGGCGTCAACCCTATCCGCAGCCGAACTTCCGCAGCGGAGCGCCGGCCGGTGCGGGGACCGGACCGCTGCCGCTGCCGGCGGCGCCCGACACATCGATCCGTCCACAATGCGGCTCCGTCAGCGGGTCCTCTGCTCCGGAGATGGTCTGCACCTGCCCCACGCATTGGCCATTGTCGCACCACGTCTGCACAGCGGCCGGTATGCAGGAGGGGCATGTGCTGCCAGGGGGCGTAGCTGCAAAACAAGCCTGCATCTGGGCCGCGTATGTGCTGGTCACCAGCACGAGCGATGCCCAGCACTCGTCCAGGACGAGACAGCAGTCGCCGTCTGTGTCGCACGACAGGTCGCCAATTTCTTCGCATGCCGGTGCTCCGGCGCTTCCGCCCGCACCACCCGTGCCGCCAGAGCTGCCTCCCGTGCCGGCCAGGCCTGTCTGGCCAGCGCTGTTGCCGGAACCGCCGGATCCGCCCTGCACGAAGCTGCCGCCCTCGCCCGTGGTGCCGGCCAATCCAGCGTCGCGGCCGCCCGTGCTTGGATCGTCGGAGCCTCCGCTGCCGCGGCCGCCCGTGCCCGGGACACCGCCCGTATCCGCGCCTCCCGTGGCCATGGATCCGCCGCCGGTGCCGCGGCCACCCGTGCTGGCACCGCCACTCGGCGTACCGCCTGTCGGACTCCGCGCACCCGAGCTCGACCCGCCGACTGCGGCGCCTCCGGTCGATGGCGTATCGACATCCGCACCGCCGGTGGCGTGCCCACCCGAGCCAGGATCTCCACCGCCCGCAGCCGCACCAGCCGCAGGCGTGTCCGTCTGGCCACTGCCCGCTGTCACGCCTCCCTGCGATCCATGGTCCTGTTGCGAGCCGATAGGCAGCACTTCCCAGCCACAGGCCGCGACGACCAGCGCGCTCGATGCCACCAAAGCCACAAGAGGACAGAAGCCCCATCGGTTTCCAGAAGTCATGCTGTTTCCTCCATCAAAGCTTCTCATCCATGGTGTAGTGGCCGGACCCAGTGGTTTCTGGAGTGGGTCACGGGACGGTCCCTCCTGACCCCAGCGAGCTCCCACAGACGGCGCGCACGCGCTCTGTCAACGGAGACTCCGGGGACTGCCGGCCGAACGCTGCCGCTTCCCGCCGTGCCCGAGCCGTCTGGCCCAGCTTGCAGAGCGCCATGATGCGCACGGCATTCCTCTCCTGGGTGAGCGCCGCAGACGGGAACCTCCTCTGGTGCTGCTCGAGCAAGGCAAGCGCGCGTTTGGGCTGCCCGCTAGCGAGCGCCTTCTGCGCAGCACCGAGCAGCGCGACTTCACCCTCGACATCGGGTCCCTGTGACGGCTGCGCTGGGTCCGCTCTGGAAAGACGCTGGCTGGTGCGCGTCGCCGATGCCTGCGCTGGCGCAGCAGGCTCGTTGGCGACAGAAGCGAACTCTGCAGGCGTGCCTCGCATCTCGGACACGACGTGCGGTGCCACACCTGTCCGAGGCGCCGAGCGGCTGGACACTCCCGGCGCAGAGGGGGACACAGCAGGCGAGCCGCTCGCGCCCCAGTACGAATAGCCAGCCGCCGCCAGTCCACCTGCCAGCGCCCCCACGATAGCCAACTTGCCGCACACGGCGATCAGCTTCATTGCGAGCGGCCGCGCCGCAGCCGCTGAGTGGGCAGCGGCCGTCGCGGTGGTCGCTGCGGCGAGCTTCAAGGCCAGCGCCTCGCCGATACGCGTCCGGTCGGCCTGCGAAGGGCCATACGCTTCACGAGCGGCGTCCATGATCCGACGCCCGTCGTCATTCAGAGCCATCGGAGCCTCCACCTTGACGAGTGCGCCGCCGGTCGAGCGCTCTCTCGAAGTCCATCCGGGCAGCGCGTAGGCGGGAGTAGACGGTGGTGGTCGGCAGCCCGAGCGCTTCGGCAATCTCGGGTGCGGACATCTGTTCGAGCTCGGCCAGCATGAAGACCTCCCGCTTTTCTTCGTCGATTTCACCGAGCAGACGTTCCAGCAGCCGAATGGAATCAGCCCGTTCGACGCGCTCCAGGGGTCCGGGGCTCGCATCGGCTAGCCCGTCGGGATCGGCCACGACTTCGCTCCCGAGCGCCCGTCCCTTGCGCTCGCTGGCGCGGCGATAGTCATGCGCGACACGCAGCGCGATGCCAAAGAGCCAGGACTTGAGCGAAGAGCGGCCCTCGAACCCGGCAAGTTTCCTGTGCACCACCAGGAATGCGTCTTGAGCCGCGTCATCCATTCTGGCTGCCGGGACGCCGTGGCGGCGCAGGCAGCGCCACACGAAGTCGAAGTGCATCTGGTAGATGGTGTTGACCGTGAGCTCGGCCGAGCTGGGAATGCCGGAGCAAACCGAGGCAGCGTGCGAGGCCGGGATCATTCCAATGGATGAGTGGCCGGGCGGGTGCGGATCCATAGCGTCAGAAGACGTATCCAAACCCCACACCAGCCCTTCCCGCCGCTGGGCCGGGCCGGTGCACTTCGCCTCCTGATTCCGCAACGCCCTCCAAGACGAACTTCGAACGGGCGAGCGGCACCAGAAGGTCCACTTGGGCGTTCATCCGCAGCCCGCTGCCGAGCCGCACATCCGCGACGCCCCCCGCACCCACCGATAGCCACCGGAAGGTCTTGTGGTCTGGGATGTCGATGCCGGTCCCCGTGCCCTTCAACCAGTCGAGCTCGGCCTCCGCACACAAGCCCATCTCAAAGCGTCCCAGTCCGAGGCCCGGGCACCCAGCTAGGGACACGGACAAGAGGTCGAACTGGCCACCCATCGAAGGATCAGTGTGGGTAATCGTCGTACTGCTCCTGGCCCATCGGATCGCCTCCGCCCGGATCGACGACGCCCCAGAAAGCAACGACACGCTCACGCCACCGCCCGGCGCGGCCGAGGGCAGGGTCCCCACGTCCAGCGCTGCCAGAAGCCCCGCTCTGAAGCGGATCCTGGTCTGGCGTGCCTGCTCTTGAGGCTTGCGTGGCGGCACACCGGTGCTTGGCGCCGACGTCGCAGCTCTACGTGGCCCGGTGCTGCGTGGCCGAGCCTCGTCCGATGCTGTGGGAACGGCGCTCGAGCTGGGAGCCTCAGAGCCCTGCGACCGGGAACGCTGCGCTGCGTCAGGGTCGATCATCAGCGCCACGATGAGAGCCGTGGCGTGTGCGATGGCC
>JAFGIS010000385.1 GCA_016929495.1 Polyangiaceae bacterium
GCCTGCTCGACTGGCGTCGTGCTGCTGGCGTCGGCTTCGAGTTCGGCTGACGCAACGACACCTGGTTCCCACGGGCGCTCCAACGTGTTTCGACGACCCCAACGGCTGCTATTTCCGCAACGAGTCGCCTTCGTACAAGAACCGGCTCATCCTGATCGCGATGTCGGCTCGGTCCCACGTGTTGTTCGTGGTGCACGCGGAGGTGGGCCGCGACAGCATCCGCATCGTCAGCGCGCGCAGGGCTAGCCCTGCCCAGAGGAGGCTCTACGATGGACTGGAGCGATGAACGCATAGACTTCAGGGTCTGGAAAAGCGTTCCAGGCAACCCGTTTGCGGACTACGATCCACGCGACGGCATCGCGCTCTGGTCCCTGTGGGAGATGCCGTCGTCTTCAGTTGGCCAGCTAGTTCGCCGCGGTCGGCCCCGAGGTGAACCGACAGCGGTGCGCAGCATTCGCCTGCCCGTCGCGACGTGGAAACGTCTCGAAAGGGAGGCGAAGCGAACACACACCACGGTCAACTCGCTGGTCGCACAGCGTGTCGCTGAGCGACAGACGAGCGCTGGCCGTCGTCGAGCCCAGGCTGGCAACGCGCAGTCGCTGGCGGACGTGCCGGGCCGGGGGCAGACCCGGCAACGCCGGCCTGCGGCGCGCCGCCCATTGGGATCTGACTAGCCGGCCCGTGCATGTTGGATGCTTGGGATAGGTCAGCCGGCCTGTTTCGGCCCAAGTTATTGAAGTCGCGCTAGGAAAGTGCCGGGCCCCTGAGCAATGTGCTTGCGCGACCGTTCGCGCGACAGGTATAGGAAAAAGCCCCCGCTGGGCGATACTGGCGCGGCAACGAGGAGGCCCTGGTGAAGGAGCTCGTTGGGTATCTGCTCGACAATATGTACCTCGACTTCCAAGGGGATATCTCTGTCGAAAAGGTACGCGCCTTCCTGCGGGAGGACGACAGCAAGGAAGCGCGACAGCTGCTGTCGAAGATCATTGAGGAAAAGGGGGTGGATGACCTGCTGCTCACGCTGGCCGACTGCCTCAGGGAACACATTCGAACCGGAGTGTCCGAGCAGGTTGTCCGCGAGCAGCTCTCCACGTACGCCGAGAGCTAATCGTCCGCGTCCCGCCGTATCAGGCCGGATTGGATTGCTCATCGCCGCGGGCGTGGTCGGCTGCGACTTCGGACCCGGCAGTACAGTGGCAGAGTCCGGTCCTGCCCTGCGCATCGTGGCGTCGAAACCCACGAAGAACACGGGCCTGGACTGCGCACCGGAAGCGCCGGCGTGTGGCTTCCCCTTGGATGCGCCGTTCGTCTTTCGGTTCAACCGGCATCTCGACCCGTCCACGGCGGTGCGACAGTCGCTCGATGTGTACGCGGGCACCCCCGACCACGGCGAATTCCTGACACCGAGCTACGACGTCATCGAGCGCGCGGTAAGCTACAGCCACATTGGCACCAACCTCTGGCCCGGTGCCGTATACACGGTGGAGGTCTTTGGTGCCCAACGGGACGGGGAGCCTGGTTTTCGCGCCTACGACGGGACGCCGCTTGCGCCCGCAGACCTTCCGCTCGAGTATAGCTTCCGTGCACGCGCCGAGCCCGGGCCGCCCGCGCAAGGCAGCATCCCCGCCGACTGCCGGACCGCACTCGGAATCCTGACCTCGAGTTGCGGAGTTGCCGACTGCCACGCCAGTTGCTCCGGGTCGACCTGTCGCCGCCAGCCGCGTATGGGTCTGAGACTCGACTCGATCGAGGGCCTGTCAGATACCGCAATCGACCAACTGGCTCGTGAGACCACCCGAGGGCAAAGTGCGACGTCGCCGCTGCAAGGCGCGGCTCGGTTCGGCGTACAGATGCCCATCGTGGATCCCGCTCGACCGGACAACAGCTACTTGATGTACAAGCTACTGGTAGGTCGAGAGAACTACCGGGCGAACGACGGGATGGCCTGTGCGTCACGGTTCTTCGGCGATTTGCCGCGCTCGGACTGTCTCGCGCCGTCGGACGACGAGCGTGAGCGGTTGCGACAATGGCTGGTTCGCGGAGATCCAATGCCGCCGGCTGGCTACACGCTTCGAGGCGACTCGCCGATCGACGCGGTTCGTGCGCTGCAAGCCTGGATCCAGTCCGGCGCCAACACGTCGGATTGCGCCGACTGAATTCTGGCCCGAAGGCCGACACACGTCCCACGACCGCTCGCAGCCAATCGAGTTGACTGG
Organism: Polyangiaceae bacterium; assembly: GCA_016929495.1. Lineage (GTDB taxonomy): Bacteria > Myxococcota_A > Polyangia > Polyangiales > Polyangiaceae > JAFGIS01. Next base: position 2,217 of record JAFGIS010000385.1, read on the forward strand.
TGGTGCCCACGGTCTAATAATCCTGCTGTGGCGCAACGGGTTGCGGTGCCATCGATGTTGACAGTCCAGGGGCGACGCCTGGAGCTGCGCCGCCAGGTTGGCAGCGGGACCAGCAGCATGGTCTGGCTGGCTGAAGACCCGGAGGGGATGCGGGTGGCCGTCAAGGTCGCGCGCCACCTCGGCGATGGGCCGATGCTGGCCCGGGAAGCGGAGCGTCTGCTGTTCTCGAGCTCGGATGCTCTGGCTGCGCTGCTCGATTTGGGGACGCTGCCCGCCGGCGTCGGGTCAGCTCTTGGAGTCGCCGAGCACGCGCCGTACGTGGCACTCGAGTGGGTCGACGGGGTAGCGCTGGGCGCGGTCGAACTCGTCTCCACGGCGCACACGCTGGCGCTGTGCGTCGCTCGCGATATCGGCGCTGCGCTCGAGGACCTCCACGTCTGCGGAGTCGCCCACGGTGACGTGAAACCTGCCAATATCCTGGTCAGCGCGGTCAGCTCCGGCGCCGCCGCCGCGTCCGTGCGCTACGTGGCGCGCCTGATCGATTTGGGCCTGAGTGCTGCGAGCGACACGGTCGTCCCGGAGGGCGGAACGCCGCACTATCTTGCGCCCGAAGTGTCGAATGGCTCTGCGCAGGCCGGAGACGCGCGGGCGCGAGATCTGTGGGCGCTCGGGATGGTGCTCGCCGAGATCATCGGCATGGATCCGCTCGGACATGGGGATCCCGCGAACGAGCAGGGTTTGCAGCAGGCCGCGGGTCTGCTGGGTCGCGTCGTCGGCGCCCTGCTGTCCGCGTCGCCGGGTGCGCGCCCGTCAGCGGCATGGGTCAGACGTCAGGCTCTGGCCGCATTGGGCGAGGTCGAATCCGATGCGCTCAAGATCGAACGAAGGCACAATGCCGTTCGTCGCGCGTACTTGGCCGTACGCCGGCGCGAGGTGATGCGGGCGGCCCAACACGATCAGGCCCAAGTGCACGTCCAAGGGGAACCCGGTGCGTGGCTGGCGCATTCGATCCAGTTGGCCAACCGCGCTGCTCGCCTTCGCGGGACGCCCATTCCGCGGGACGCGGTCGCGCTGGCCGAACTCGACGCTCTCGGCAGGAGTCGATGGCTGGTGGCATTGTCCGGTGCCCAGGCTGCCGGCTGGCCCGCTCTGCCAGACACGAGCGACGCCAGTCTGGCAGAGCGCCTCAACCGTGCACTCGAGCAGCGCGAACCGGAAAGCCTCACCTTCGCGACGCTGCAGGGCTCACCGGTCTGCTCGCCGTCGCCTTCGCCGGCAGATCCCGTCATACTTGCTCTGAGACTCGGCGGACCGGGTCTCGATCCCGAAAGCCTCGATGCAGCCGAGCGACTGGTGCTCGGTGGGGATGCACCTGCTGCCCTGGGCCTGGCACTCGGCAGGGTCCTCAGGCTAGGGGGTGAATATGGCCGTGCCCTGTCGGTGCTGACGCACGTCGGTACGCCAGCCGCTTGCGTCGAAGCCGCCGAGGCAGCACGACGGGTCGGCGATCTTGCCCTCGTGCACCGGCTGCTCGCCGAGCGTGCGTCCGAGTGGGACGAGGATGCTCTCGCCCGGCGCGCGGCCACGCTCGCGCGCATGACGCTGGACGCGGGGGACGTCATCGGTGCCCTGGCGCTGCTCGAAGGTTCGCAGGCCACGGTCGCGACGCTCGAGACTCGGGCTCTGGCCGAGCTGGCACTCGGCGATCTGGAGCGCGCGCGGCACACCGAACAGCTCGCCCGGCTGGCAGCCGTGACCGACGAGGAGCACGCGCGAGTCGCTGCCGTGGGTGGCAGTATCGCGCACGCGGCCGCAGATGCCGGTCAGGCCCTGGAGAGCTTCCGCCGAGCCGCAGACCACGCGGGCCGAGCGGGAGCCGTGCTGGAAGAAGCCACCTATCTCACCGGAGTGTCGGCTGCGGCAGCCGTGACCGGCGATCTCGGCGAAGCGTTGGCGGCTTCCCTTCGCGCCGTGCTTCTGTTCGAGCACCTCGGGAGGGCACGTGATGCGGCTCGTGCGGCGCTGGCTCGGACGGCGGCCTACGCTCAAGCCGGAGCCGTCATCGAGGCGCGGGACGCGGCCGAGGATGCTCTGCGCCGCGCTCGAGCCGCGGGCGATACGCGCTGCGAGGCGTACGTGCACATGGCTCTGGCGGACGTCGTCCCAGCGGCGAGCGAAGCCGTAGAGCACGCACGCCGCGCTGCGTCGCTGCTCCAGGGCGGAGCCCAGGACGATGCGCTACGCGCCGCCGCTCGACTGCTCGAGCACGAGGATACGCTGGATACCGCCTCGTGGGACGGGCTCGCTCGCCAGCCGACGACGCCCATGGACGCGCGGATGGATTGGTGGGCCGCTCGAGCTCGGCGCGAAGCTTCTCGCTCGCGGCCGGAAGGCGCGCCGGCCGTGCTTCGGGAGCTTTCTGCGCTCGCGAACTGCAGAAGCGCAGCCACGGTGCGCGGCCCCGCTCTCGCAGCGGGGGCACGGCTCGCCGTGCGCGTGGGTGACGGAGAGACCGCAAGACGGCTGACCGCTGCCGCTGGCCTGGACGCGGCCGAACTGGTCAGGCGCGCGCCCAGCGAGCTGCGCGTTTCACTCTGCGCTCTCGAGTGGATCGCTACGCTGCAAACGCCCAGAGAAGCGGCCTTGCTTCCCGAGCAGCTTTCCGACGTCGAGGCCCTGCTTCGCACGCTCAGTCGTCGCGACCGCCTTCGGCCGCTGCTCGACCAGGTGCTGGACGCCCTGGTCCTGTGGACGGGCGTGGAGCGTGGTCTGCTTCTGCTACGCGCTCCCGGCGGGCGGTTGGTCCCGCGTGCCGCCCGCAATCTTGCCCGACAGGACCTGGCCGGCCCGCAGCGGGAGCTGAGCACCTCGCTCGCGGAGAGAGCTCTGAGAGAGCGCGAACCCATCGTGGCGGTCGATGCGGCCGGAGAGCTGCCCGAGCTGCACGAGAGCGTACAAGCGCTGAGGTTGCGCAGCGTGCTGGCCGTGCCGCTGCTGGCGCGCGGCGAACCATTGGGAGTCGTGTACCTCGACGATCGCGTGCGTCGGGGGGCGTTTGGCGCACCCGAGCTCGCCTGGGTCAAGGTCGTGGCCGCTCTGGCCTCGGTTGCGATTGCGGATGCGCGAGACCAGCTGCTGCTCAGACGCGCCGCGCGACGCGCCCGACGGGCCGAAGCGCGGCTGGCCGGCATGCTCGCCCGAAGCGAAGCAGAGCTGGACCACGCCGAGCGAGAGCTCGCACGCGCGCGCGAGGACCGGGAGACTCGCTACCGCTACGATAGTATCGTCGGAAACAGTGCTGCCATGCGCGACATGCTGCTCGTGGTCGATCGCGTCACGACGGTGGACGTTCCCGTGCTGTTGGTGGGGGAATCGGGCAGCGGGAAGGAGCTCGTGGCGCGCGCGATTCACGCCAATGGCCCCCGGCGCCAGAGGGCATTCGTCAGCGAGAACTGCGCTGCTATTCCCGAGGGGTTGCTCGAGTCCGCGCTATTCGGCCACGTGCGCGGCGCGTTCACGGGCGCCGTCCGACAGCGATCCGGCCTGTTCGAGGTCGCCGACGGGGGAACCCTTTTCCTCGACGAGATCGGCGAGATGAGTCTCGCCATGCAAGCGAAGTTGCTTCGCGTGCTCGAAAGCGGGGAGCTTCGGCCCGTGGGTTCGGAGCGCACCGTCAAGGTCGACGTCCGGATCATCGGTGCCACGCACCGCGATCTCCGGCAGCTCGTCGCCGACGGGGCTTTCCGCGCAGACCTTTTCTACCGGCTCGACGTGATCAACATCCGAGTGCCGCCGCTGCGCGAGCGGCTCGGTGACATCGCACATCTGGCACGTCACTTCGCCACGCGGCACGCCGCCGGCAAGACGGTCCGCTTCACACCGCGCGCGATCGACTTGATGACGGCCTACTCGTGGCCGGGCAACGTCCGCCAACTAGAGAACGAGGTCCGGCGTGCCTTGGTGCTGTCCGACGGAATTATCGACGCTCGCCACCTGTCCTCCGAGCTCCAGCCGCGCGACAGCGCGAAGGAACAGGCCGAGCACGGGCTCAACCTCCGCGGACGTGTCGACGCGCTGGAGTCCGCATTGGTCCACGAAGCCCTGCACCTGACCGACGGCAACCAGACGCGCGCTGCGGAGATGTTGGGTCTCTCGCGATTCGGCCTTCAGAAGATGATGAAACGCCTGGGCATCGAGTCGGGTCCCAGGCGTTCGCCGTCGGGATCGGAGATCGCGCAGGAGTAGGACCGCCGGTGGGGATTTTCTACGCGGCGCGTCATGAATCGGTGAGTCGAACGCGCGTTCAGTCGGGAGGCGCATCGGCACGCGGCACTCGAGTGTGCTCCGAGCAGAAGTCCGACACTGGAGACGCAAACGTCCGGCGACCACGTTTCGACTGAAACGATGCCCCAAAACCAGGGGTGCCGCGGGTCGGATCGGTGGGAAGCGATGGGTTCTCGCCGCCCTCGCCTGGTCGGGGGCAGCGAAGAACCCATCGCTTCGATCGAAACGCGGCACCAGTCGTACCCGTGCGTTTCCGCCGGCGGGTCGTTCCTTCGAGATCGTGCCATCCGGCGAGCGACAGGTCTGACCAGGAGACAAGTCCTTGACGCCCCGGTCGACCTGACAGGTTCACAGCGGCACCAAGCTCGTGGGCAGAAACGGGCCGGGCGGAGAGCATGCTGACGTGCTAGGCTTTCGTTTCCGTGATAGGTCCCAATGGAGAGGGCGAACAGAGGGTCCATGCGTCGACGTTCACGGGAGAATCCCGTTCCGGATAGACTGTTGAGAATCGTTGTCGCCGATGACGACGCGGCGTTCAGACGCCTACTGGGTCAGACGTTGCGCCAGGACGGACACGAAGTGGTGGAAGCGCGAGACGGCGCCGAGCTGTTGCGGTGTCTGTCCGAACCGCCGCTGGCCGCCCCCATGTCACCCGCCGCCGATCTGGTCATCACCGATATCTGCATGCCTGGACTGTCCGGGCTGGAAGCGCTGGCCGCGCTCGAGCACGCGGATTGCCTGCCGCCTTTCATCGTGATGACCGCGTTCGGCAGCAGCGAGCGCGACGAGCAGGCTCGTGCCCTTGGAGCCGCGGCCGTATTCGAGAAGCCGTTCTCGATTGAGCGGCTCCGACGCACGGTCATACGCTACGCGCAAGCTCAGTAGCGCAGCATGAAGACCGTCTCGGTTGGCGAGCTGCCGCCGCATCCGGGGTGCTAGCGGCGCGGTGTAGATGCCGTCCGGGGTGGGATGCCCCCGGCGACCAGCAACAGCTGCGGTCCACGAAACGCCACCGAGCAGTGGCAGTCAGCCTGGACGAACGTCTTGGCTGTGGCGCGCCCCGCTCGTCGTCACCCGTAGGGGTGATGACAACCGCGCCGGTTGATCCAGACGGCGGGACACCGTAGGCGTCAATCGCGGGGCCCGGGGGGCGGGCCCCCTTTGGTGCGGCCAGCTCGCGGACCCTGCTCCATGCGCCGCTTGAGAGCCTGGTTCATGCCCGCGAAGCCCCGAGTCATCGCCGTGAACTCCGGAGCAAGGTACTTCACCAACACCCCTCTGTAGTTCCGGCCTTGCGCCAAGCGCGTTCGGCCGCCCTCGCTCGGGGACAGCTTGAAGAAGTGCTCCCAAGCGAGCAGCATCCCGAACATGACCCGCGCGTGCCACCGAAGCTCCAGCGGCGGCTCGATGACCACCAGCGTGGGTCGCTGCACGCGCTCGCGGCCGCCCGGCAGCAGCAGCGTCACCTCGAGCTTGGCGCCCGGGCGGAGCTGTCCCACGACCGTCGCAATGAAGGGGTTCCACTCCGGATAGCGCTGGAAGTCGGTGAGCACCTGCCAGACTCCGTCGCAAGGCGCGTCGATCTCCACCTCGGTCCGCAGCTGCATACTCTCGCCGGGTACGTGCATTCCCATGGCTCGAGCCGTTCAATAGGCATGAGCCTCTCTGACGAGTCAAGCGCCCGCACCGGTCCAGACCTCGCCCAGGGGGCAGGTCCCGTCAGGCCCACGTTCCCCGGAACGACCAGCCTTGGCCCCTCTGGCCGACGGATGGACTCCAGACAGAAAACCGAAGATGCGTCCGCAGGGCTAGTCGAGCCAAACCGGCGGGAGGCCGTTGGGCCTAATGCTCCAGGACATGTGTTCTAGTAGCCCGTTTCAACAACAGGCCGTCAGCAGGTATGCGACTTCGGAAAGCTTGTATCGACGCTTGGCAGCGTCACCGGACTCTCTTCCCCGCCAGGCCAACAGCCCGTGGAACGCGGCGAAAGTAGGGCTTGACACTGCCGGTGCCAGCGCGGCAACGTGGCGCGCACGAGGGGCCGCGTGGCCGAATTCCGCCCACACCACTGGTCCCAGTCCTTTCTACTACCCGTAGCCGAAGCTCAGGGAAAACGTAATGCGCACCCTCACTACCCCATTCGCCCTCGTCGCCGCAGCGCTCGGGCTGCCTTGCTTGGCGCACGCGCAGGGCACGGAAGACGTTCAGCTGACGCCCGACCAGGGCGCGGCACCACCAGCACCAGCACCAGCTCCAGCACCAACGCCAGCGCCGGCTGCGCAGCCCGCTCCCGCTCCAGCGCCCGCTCCGGCTCCCGCTCCAGCGCCGGTGCAAGCCGAGGCCAGCATCGGCGTGGACGCTCAGGCCGATGCGAGCGCCGCAGCCCCAGCGCCGGCGCCGGCCATGGGCGGATCACAAGCGATGGGGTCGTACGGCGGTCCTGTTACGGAAGGCGATAGTGAGTGGAAGTTCGGGTTCGCCGGCTACTTCCGCGCTCCCATGCGCATCGGTATCGGTTCACGTAAGAACGCTGCGGTTCAGCCCACCACGCCCGCCGACACCGCCGCGGTGGACGACCTGAGCGACACGACGTTCCACAACCCGGTCATTCCCGACGACCAGTACCTGAGCTGGCAGCACACGCGGCACGCTCAGAAAGACTGGGCCGAGTTATTCTTCAGCTATGGGAACAACTGGGCCAAAGGTACCGTAGCGATCCAGGGCTTCCAGTTCACGGACGCGTCCTGGGTGCTGCAGATGGCTCAGTTCGGCGTATCGCAGGGCTGGATCACGCTCACTCCGTACATGCCCTGGGAGAACGTCCGCGTCATCGCCAAAGCCGGAAACTTCTGGGGCCGCTACGGAACGGCCGGTCGCTACGATGCCGGCGAGTACGACACGTATCTGTTCGGTCGGACCCATGTGATGGGCGAAAACGTCCGAGTCGAGATCGACTCCGAGGACTCGACCTTGGGTCTCGAGCAGGGCTTCGGCACACGGCAGCCGGATCCGAGCGTGTACAACACCGCCCGCTTCACCCTGCTGCATCACGAGCACGTCGACTGGGCCTTGCAGGGCCTCATCAATCTCAAGCTGAGCGCTCACTTGTTGCACGCTTTCGCCCAGTCGGAGGTACCCCTCATCGATCCGCAGCCGAATTGGGTCGAGGGCGAGGAGAACGTCAAGTATCGCTCGCCTGGACAGCCCAACGGCTCGCTGATGATCTACGGCCTCGACGGCCACTTCGACTTCGGGCAGTTCGGCCACCTCTACGCGGGGTTCTCGCGTGTCAATGCCAAGGATGCCGTGACCGTCTCCTCGGCGGTCGAGGTCATTCATTCCTACGGCGGTGGCGAGTTCACACTTGGCATCACGGACAACTACCTCGATAGCTATCAGTGCCGCAGCTCGATCGATCCCACCACGTGCAGCGGCGGCAATGGCGCCGTCAACACGATCCTGGGTCAATGGGATCTCAGCGCCAACAGCCTCGCCGAGTCGAGCTTGTTCGGCGAGGGCCGGGATCTGGCGATCAAGCTCTACGGCATGTTGAACTTGATCGAAAGCGACGATCCGCTCCAGGACGGGACGAACAAGATGAAATTCGGCACCGACCTGCAGATCGACATCTTCCCGGTCATGGCCTTGGGATTGCGCTTCGACCACCTGCGTCCCAACTCAGGCTACTCCACTCAGAACTTCTCGGTCCTGTCCCCGCGGCTCGTCTTCCGTTCTCAGGTCGTTACCCACGAGGAGATCTCCCTGCAGTACTCTCGCTACATCTACGCGCAGCGTTTCTGCCCGAACGGAGCGTTCTCCTCGCGCATTGCCGACCTGAGCTACTCACCCACCCTGGACGACGTCGAGTGCACGCAGGCTCCGACCGCCGCAGCGGTGGCCGGCTTCGGCGCCCACCCGCTGAACCAAGATGGCGGCGAGCGCGCCACGACCACGTTCGTACCCGACCTGAACGTCATCGCCATCTCGGGCAGCTTGTGGTGGTAGTGGCGTGTCTCCAAGACACGTTACATGACTAGAAACCCGTAACCTGGCTCAGACTGCGGGCATTCGCCGCAGAACTCGACGGCTTCGCCCGGTTCGAGGCCGTCGAGTTCCGCGGCGAATCACGGAGACAGGACAGAAGCCCGCTGAATCGACCGCACAGGCGGGCGCTGCCGTGCGCTCGAAGCCTGACGACGGGCCACGACGCATCTGCTCTCGCGGCCCGTTGCGTATCGGGAGGCGGGCGACATCGGCGCTGCTGGCGGTTGACCTCACCTGGTACGCACGTTCCGCCGAGCTCCGTCCACGGACGGCGAGCGTCTGACAATCGCGAATGCGGCCAGGGGCAGCGGCCAAGGCGCAGCAGGCCGAAATGGCCCACGCGGTGGGCTCGACGCGCACGGCGCGGCCATCTCGACCGAAGCCTGCTCTCGACGGCCCGGTGCTAGCCTTGGCACATGGTCACGAGCACGCTCACTCGCCGATTGCGCGAGACTGGACCGGTGGTAGCCTCCCTACTTCTCTTGCTGACGGCCTGCGACCCAGGGGTGAACTGTCCCGAAGGGCAGAGGCTCGAAGGGCACCAGTGCGTGGAGCCCGCCGTTGTCTTCCTCAACACGGTCGGTTTCCTGCCCGAACGCGTCAAACAGGCTACCGTGCTCGCCAGTGTCGACACGTTCGAGGTGCGACGCGCCGGCGACGACCAGGTCGTGTACGAGGGTCAGCTGTCCAAGCGCCGAATGGACGACGATACCGGACAGAAGGTTCGGATCGCCGATTTCAGCGAGCTCACCGAACCGGGACGTTACGTCGTCACCGTCGCGGACCTGAGGCCCTCGGACGAGTTCCGTATCGACGACGATCTCTACCGGAGGCCTCTCGAGGCGAGTTTGCTCGGCTTCTATGGACAGCGCTGCGGGCGCGAGCTCAGTTTCGAATACGACGATGAGACCTACTCGCACGCCGCCTGCCACGAGGACGATGCCAGTCTGGAGCTGGTGGCAGACCAGCAGGGGACTCGTGACGGCACCTCGGGCTGGCACGACGCCGGCGACTACGGCAAGTACACCGTCAACGGCGCGTTTTCGCTGGCGTTTCTGCTCGACGCCTGGCAGCACTTCGGGGACGCCGCCTTCGCGGACGTCGAGCACATCCCGGACTACGCGGGCGGTCTTCCCTCGGTTCTCGACGAGGCGCGCTACGAGATCGAGTGGCTCTTGAAGATGCAGTTCGACGATGGAACGGTGTCGCACCAGATCCGGCCGCTGAACTACGAGCCCGCCATCATGCCCGATCGCGACGGCGCCCAGCGCTTCTTCTCCACGGCGAGCACGGAAGCCACCGCGAGCTTCGCGGCCGTGATGGCCCTGGCCGCACGCGTCGTCGAGCCGCTCGACGCCGACCTGTCGGCGCGATGCCTGAAGGCGGCGCGCTCTTCCTTCGAATGGCTCGAGACCCACCCGGACACGAAACTCACGGCAAATCACGAGGCGTGGCCGAACGCGACCTACGCGACGCCGAGCTTCGACGATGTGCTCTGGGCCAAAACCGAGCTGTGGGCGACGACGGGTGACGAGGAGCTGCTGAAAGACATCGAGTCGACCCTCGCGAGGTTCTCGGTGGGGGACACCTGGGACTGGAGCGACGCGACCAATCTCGCGCTGTTCACGTACGCGCTCTCCGAAAGCGATGCGCGGTCAACGACGACCGTCGACGCGACGCGGCAATCCGTGCTCGCGTCCGCGAACCGGATCGTCGACGCGGCACAATCCAGCGGTTTCGGCCGCGGTCTTTCGTCGTACACGTACAACTGGGGAAGCAACGGTGTCGTCGCGCGCAGCTGCATGAACCTCGCCGTGGCCCATCGGCTCGCCGGGGACGGGGCCTACCTCGACGCGTGCGTGCACCAGCTCGACTACCTGCTCGGACGCAACGTCTTCGGCCGCTCGATGGTCACGGGGGTGGGCCGCCGTCCTCCCCTGCACCCGCACCACCGTCCCTCTCAGGCCCTGGGACGCGCGTGGCCGGGGCTGCTCGTCGGGGGACCGAACGCGTCGAGCACGGACAATCCGAACCTGTACGACGGCATCCGGCCCGGCCAGGCGTGGTTCGACCGGGCGGAAGACTACTACACCAACGAGATTGCGATCAACTGGAATGCTGCGTTGGTATATGCGCTGGCGTTCGTGCGTTCTGTAGGTCGGTGAGCTCTGCAGCGTCTTTCGCAGCGCTCGCGCGCCATGCCGCACGCTCATAGAGCACCACGCCTTCGCGCTCCGCGATAGCCGGAAACCTGCGGGAGCAGAACCGGGTGCTCTAGGAGGCGCTTCAGGACGCGACCGGCAAGGCCCGGCCTCCTGTCACGGATGAGCAACGGCGACGTCTGGCGACCAAAGGCAAGGCACTCACGCCCCCGGGGCGCGAGAAGCGTTGCCAGATTGTAGGGCCGAGCACCATCCTCGCCTGGTTCCGACAGCTCGTCGCAGGCCCTCGAAGGCGAACGAAATCCAGGAGTTGGTTCTCCGCATCGCCAGTGAGAACCTGGGGGTGGGGGTGGCTCCGCGGGAGAACTGGGCTATGGTTCAGCAGAGTGCACGGCGCAAAATTTTGAGCGTACCACACATGGCTAGCGCAGACCCGGTCCGGATCGATATCGAGCTCGAGATCCCAGCCGACCTGGCTCGACTCGTGCTCCCCGAAGGCGTGGACCGGCGCCTGCAGGTCTTGCTCGACAAGCAGGATTCCGGCGAACCCCTGTCCGAGGACGAACGCCTTGAGGCCGAGGGGCTCGTTGACCTGTCCGAGACTCTGAGCGTGCTGCGCCTCCGTGCCGCGCAGGCAAACCGCGCCGAGACCGAGCGGTGACGGAGAGCCTCTCGAGACGCATACCCGTCTCCCTTGACCGCCGAGTCCGTGAGCGCGCCGGTCATCGGTGCGAGTACTGTGCGATCACTCAGACCGGGCAGGAGGCAACATTCCACATCGACCACGTGCAGCCTCGCGCTCACGGTGGAGCGACCAGCTACGCCAATCTTGCCCTGGCTTGTGTCTCCTGTTCACTCCGCAAGGGCGCGCGGACCAGCGCGAGCGACCCGAACACAGGGGAGTCGGTCGCGATCTACTCGCCTCGTCGTGATGAGTGGCGGACGCACTTCCGCGTGACTGACACCTGTTTGATCCTCGGATTGACTCCAACCGGCAGAGCAACGGTGGAAGCGCTTCAGATGAACCGGCTGCTCGCCGTAGCGATCCGTCGCGAAGAACGGATCCGCGGAAGATACGCTTGAGTTCGCCTTTCGTGCCCGATGGGCTGCGGTTCGGGCCCGCCGCAGGATGAGCCAGTTCTCGGTGAAGACAAGTCTTGTTCGCTCAGCCGGTTCACAGGTGCGAATCAGAAGACGCTGAAGATCCCATGGCGCACTACTGTTTCGACCAGACCGAACGGACCGCGTCCTCGAAGTACGCACGAGCATCGCTCCAGCGAGCAGGCTGCAGGAGCTCGGGATCGGGTTCGTGCTCGGCGTCTTCGAAGTACACGAGCGCTTTCAGGCGGTGCATTCGGTCGGGGTGTGCGCTCGCGAACCGCTTCTCGAACGCCTCGAGCGCCCCCTGCAGACCGGGCCCGCTTCGGCAGATGAAGTACAGGTCGAAGAAGTCCTTCTTGGCGCCGCGCGACGCAATCGCTTCGATCTTCATCGCAGCGATATCCAGCAAGGACGCCACCGGCATCGTTGCGACCTCGTCCGTGTCCGCGAGCCTCGGGTAGGGAAATCGCATGAAGCTGGTGGCCACGCCGTGGATGTCGGCCCAGAGCGTATTCGGTTTCGTGCGCACGTTCGAGGCGCGCACGCCCTCGGCCTCCAGCTGCTCGAGCAGTAGCTCGGGGTCGAACTCTCCCTCGCGGAACAGGTCCAGGTCCCGCGAACGGCGGTGCGCTAGCCTCAGGCACAGACCGGTGCCGCCAGCCAGGTAGAACCCGCGCTCGGCAGCCGGCCTCAGGGCGAGAAGAGCGCGTCGCTGTTCCTCGAGAATGGCCTCTTCGTGCATGTCATGCCTTCCGCCGACAGGACGACTTCGAAGAAACGGCGCGTTCTACGATCGAGACGGTGTGGGGCGCGGGACAGGAAGCGAGCCAGCGCGTCGTCCCCGACGGTCTTCCGGAGGTCTTGCACGGTTTCCCAGTCGCCTTGCGATAGGACCCGCCCGATGACGAAATCCTCGTGGCGCTCGGGGTCGATCCGTTCGACCGCCACGTCCCAGAACAGACGAGCTGCGTTGCGCACCACGAGCTCGGGCAGACGCTGCATATCGCAACGAGCCTAGCATGCGGAAGCTGTGACCGTCGGGGTCAGGACGCCGGCTCGAGCGACGGGCTCCGAGGCGAGGTAGGGGCAGGCCGACGTCCGACGGTGCACCTGAGGTGGTGCGGGCCGAGCAGCCGAATCTCGGCGAAGCCCCACGCCCTGCGCCCGCATCACGGCTGGCGGGACTACAAGGAGTCTGTACCACAATGGCCTTGTAGTACGGGCCGGTTCAACTGGGCGGGGCTACTCGAAGGAAACGTGGGTGATGCAGAAGTCGAACGAGCTCGGTTGTTCAGACAAAGCAATGACCACCACGGCGACGGCGTTTTGGAGATCCTCCTCGGTCAGCGGCTCATCGCCGCTTCCCATGCACAGAGTCTCGAGATCCTGGAAGTGGATCTCATCCATGGCGGGCGCTACGGGTCCGCACAGAGTCTTCTTCTTTGCCGCCGAGAACACACCCGCGAAGAAACGCGTCCCTTCACCGGAGCGCTGCTCGATTCCGATTCTCAGGATCGAGTAGCTCGACAGATCCACGGTCAAGCCGTTCAAGCCGTCGAACATCGGGCTTTCCTCCATGGATTGGTTCAGGTTCCACGTGACAGCGCTCTGAACACCGTGGGAGGTAGATCCCGCCGGGGGAGGAGGGACCGTCCCTTGCACACACACGGAGCCGCCGCCGTTCTCGAAACAGGGGCTCGGGCACTCTGGGTCGATCGCCACCACGTCCGCCCACGTGCTCCAGTACCCCTGGAATCCGTACCCGGTCGCGTACCCGTTCGACACGGTGATGCCTGTTACGGGAGGATCGCCGTCTGCTCCAGCCCCACCGGCGGCGGACAGGGTGCCTCCGGTCGCTGTTCCGCCCGTTTCCTTTCCGGAATCACCTCCGCCCGCAGTGCTGTTGCCTGTCCCGCCACTGCCCTGTCCTGCGTGGCTCGAGTTGCCCCCCGTCGCGCCCCCGCCGGACTCCACACCCGCGTCGGCCGCAGCGCCGCTGTCTGTCCCGCCACTGTCCTGTCCTGCGTGGCTCGAGTTGCCCCCTGTCGCGCCCCCGCCCGCGCTTGCCCTTTGGCCGCCCACCGCGTCCGTGCCACCCGTGCCCGGACCTTTGCCGCCGGTACGCTGGCCTTCACCAACGCCGCCTTGTCCGGCAGATAATGGTTCGACGAGGGTCCCGCCCTCGATTTCCTCAGGCGCTGCGCAGAGCCCCTCGTCGGTGCAGGACTGCCCCAGCACGCAATCCGGTGTGCCGTCACACTCGTTCCGGCAGCGTCGAGGTCAGGGGGATCTGCCCGAGGCCGGGATGGGTGATTGGAGGCGAGGGGACGGCCATTGCGCTCGGCGCGACCGCTGGGATCAACGGCGCGCTCGGCGGCTATCGGCGCATCTACGATTGGGGAAGCCCGACCCTCAGCGGTCCCATAGGGTTCTTTCTCGACTCGACCTGGGCGGCCCCGGGGACTCTCGCTGGGCTGGGCTATGTCGGCTTGAACGAGGCCACGGGGGCTGACTACAATGCGGCTTTGAGCGAGCGGAAGAACCGGTACGTGTACACCGACAGCCGACTGGTTCCCCCTCGCGCTGCCGCGGAAACCATCGGCTTCACTGTAGCTGTCCGCGAGGGCGCGGATCCAAACGATGCCCTGATTGGGCACGAGACCGTCCACGCGTGGTCCCAGCGCGTGCTGCACATGGGGTATTGGACAATCTACGGGGCGTGGTGGGGAGGGGGTCAGTTGGCTGGCACGCTGTACGGCTACGCCGTCGGCGATGAGTCCCCAGCGACTCGGGGCCACCTCTGGGGCTACTTTTGGAATCCTGGGGAGCTGTTGGCCTATGGCTTGTATAATTGGACCCCCTGGCAGCATGGCGTACAGGCGGACGCCAATAGGGCCCGAACCGGCCATTGAGTCGACCGAGGTTGCGATGGCAAGACCTACCAACGGCCGGGCTACCCCCTTGAGATGCCTCCTGCGTCTGCTTGTGCTGACGCCGTTGGCGTGCGGAGATGGTTGGGTTGAGATACATGGGACGATAGTATCAAGCTGCGGCTTCGGGGATCCCGAGGCCCTGCAAAGCAAGTGCCACGGCCGGCTCGACGTGGCTTGCGAAGAGCTCAACCAAGGGGGCTTCTGTCGGCCGCTGTGCATGACCGACAGTGAGTGCGGCGAGCTCCGCTGTGACCGGCTCCAGGGCGTGTGCCGACCTGCCGAGGTCGTCACTCCGGATCTGCATTTCGGTGCCGATTGCGATGCCAGCGCCGAGGAGCCCGAGTGTTCTGGCTTGTGCCTGGAGCTGAATGAACAGTACGCGGTCTGTTCACACCGTTGCACCTTCGGGGACGCGTCCGACTGCGCTGATGGTGGCAGCAAGCTGCCCTCGGCTTGTGTGCTCGTGAGCCCGGGCGCAGCCCTCGGCGACGTGGGCTATTGCGCCGAGCTCTGCGACTGCAACGACGATTGCGCGTCGGAAGCGGCGATCTGCACGGCCTTCCACGACGAAGTGCTGGAGGACACGTTCGGCTACCAGGGAGCACCCGCGCGTGTTACCCAGGCGCTCGAGCGTGGGAGCGCTCTAGTTTCCACGAGAGGAGCGTGAATCATGAACGAGGTTCCGACCGTGACCCTGGCCCGAGAAACCACAGCGCCAGGCGATGGCGCTGCTCAATACCCGGATCGGGCCGAGCGAGCGCGCCCGTTTGACGGCGCTGACGCGAGCGGCCAGTGTCGTTCATGAGGAGCAGCAACTCGACGAGCAGGTACGCCAGGCCGCCGACGAGCTCATCGTCATCGGCAGCCAGGCGATTCTCGGTCAGTTCCCGGATGCGCCCGCCGAGCTCTGCGTCTCGACCGAAGCGGACATCTATCCCAAGAACCACCCCGAGCGTTCCTCCAGCGCGATCGCGACACGCGCCAGCTGCTCGGCGACCGAGCGTTCAGGCGCTTGTCCAACGGCAAACGAAGCGGGCGCGCCGCAGACGCTCCAGACGGCGTATCCGCCACGTCTCGCCCGCGACCGGCAGCGAGGCCGCTACCTCTCCTCGGCGGCAAGGTCCATGACGCCGGAGAAGACCTCGTCGACCGACAGAACCACCCCGTTCGACAGCGTCAGCCGTTCCCCCGCTTCCGCAACCTCGTAGTGCCACGAGCCATCACTCTCTCGGCGATAGTGCTCGATACGAGGCACGTGCTGAGACACGAGCAGGTAGTCGCGAACGGATGTGATGCGGCGGTAGCCCTCCCATTTGAGTCCGCGATCGTGGGCCTCGGTGCTCGGGGACAACACCTCGACGACCGCGTTCGGATTGTCGAGCACGTCCGATGTGCCCGGCTGCAGATGAAGACCGCCGCAGAACACCGTCGCGTCCGCGTAGACGTAGGCCTCCGCGTCCCGAACAGCGATTCGCTGATCGCTCGACAGCACTTGGCACGGACTGCCGCGTAGGCCCGTCACGAGGACAGCGGTGATATTCGCCACCAAGGCGTTGTGTCGCGGACTCCCCCCCGCCATGGCGAATGCTTCGCCGCCGTAGTACTCGTGCCGGTTCGGCTGAGTGCGTTCCCAGCTCAGGAATTCGGCAGGGGACATGGCTCCGACGCGCTGAGGCTGAGTCACGACTCCTAGGATACCCTACCCGGCGGCGGTCCGGAGCGGACCCCGTCCATGTCCCCGTCGACGCGGGAGTCCGTGATTGGGACAAGCGCCGGCTCGCGCAGCATCGGCCAGTTGGCCCAAGGCCCGAACGATGCGAGAGCGGTGTCGGTCGCGGCAGGCCGGGTTGCGTTGCGTCGATCGGCTCGGGAACAGTCCGGACCGTAGACGCCGAAGAATGAGCATGCTGCCTCCGCGTCAGTCGCGGCGCAGCTGGCGTGTCGACACGAGGATGACGTGGGCCTCTGCGCTGGCCGGGCCGCTGCGCGGATGTAGCCACTGCCCCACCAGCACGGCCTGCACGGGTAGGTCCAGCGTGGGGGCCACGGCATCGCGTTTGCTCACGAGCTTCTGCACGTCGCGCTCGTGCACGCGCGCCTTGGCCTCGCACAGCAGCAGCACACGACCCGAGCTACCGTCCGCCTCCGCGCTGCCGTCGAATTCGTGCTCCCTGCCGGCGGCGTCCACGAGCAGCGCCGTTGCGAGCTCGCCGCGCACGACCAGACCATGCTTGCGTTCGAGCCACGGCGGCAGGTCCACCGTCACCGTGTCCTCCACCCAGGATCCGAAGCTCCGGCCCAGGTTGCCCATCTCGGAGCGCAGCAGTGCGAAGTCCTGCTGGTGCTGGCTGCCCATTTCTCGGATCGCCTCGCGCAGCTCACCGAAGCCCTGCTGCATTCGCTGCTCGGTCCGCGTTTGCGCCTGGGCCAGCTGCTCCACGCGTTGCTCGGTGCGCGCTTGTGCGTCTGCCAGCTGCTCCACGCGTTGCTCGGTGCGCGCTTGTGCGTCTGCCAGCTGCTCCACGCGCTGCTCGGTGCGCGCTTGTGCGTCTGCCAGCTGCTCCACGCGTTGCTCGGTGCGCGCCTGTGCGAGCACCAGCTGCTGCTGCCCCTCGGCGAGCTGCTGCAGTGCGTGCTGCAACCGCGTGTGTCCTTCCTGCAGCTCGTGCAGTGCGGCTACCACCGGCTCGTCGGGCACGCCCAGCAGCTTCTTCACCTCCCCTGCGACGTGCTGGTCGCGAAGCAAGTGCAACAGGTCGTCCGCGGTCATCGTCACTGAGTGTAGCGCAATGGCAGCGAACTGCGAGGCAGTGCCCGGGCGTCTCCCGCGGGTCCGCGAGGGTTTCGGGCCTGGCGACGGCCAGCTCCCGCGCCGAACGGCGTCCGTCCTGGTCTTGACGCGTCTGCGATGGAGGAGTTGATCCTCGCCAAAGGACTGTCGGGAGCGGAGCTGCCCGGGGACTTGTCGCGCATCCAGTCTCTGCAGCTCGATCTGTCGGACCCCGCCGCGTTGGAGCACGGTGCCAAGCGGATAGCCGAAGCGCTCAAGCAGGCGGCGGCCGAGGTCCCGCCTTCTGCGTAGTCTGCAGGGGCAGCTGCGGACGGCACTACGCGGTCTGTTTCGACGGCTCGACTCGCGTGGCGAGCGCCATCACCTGATCGACGTGCACCTCGAAGCGGCTGGTCCAGATCAGCGCGTAGCCCGAGCTGTCCGGCGCCACCTCGTGCCACGCGGACTCCGTTCGCGGAAAGCAGTACACCGCCTCGAACCAGCGCAGATCGGCGAGGTAGGTCCAGCCGTCGGAAGCGTCGATCGCGACCCGTCCGTAGCCGGGCGTGGTCACCCGCTGGATCAGCGCAGTGGTAGCATCCATGGGATCTCCCTTCCTTCAATGGCTGCCCGCCACGCAGCCGCCAGCTCCTCTGCCCGCTCGCCACACCACTCGCCGATCAACCGATCGGCCCGTGGCCCCAAGCGTCCGTCGATTGGGGGCTCCGTCCAGACCGTACACGGCCTCGGCGCCTTGATATCGGACGTAGAAATGAGGCGCAGCGTGTCTCTGGGTGTCAAACCAGTACATGTAGACGGCGAGCCCGAAGAACTCGGAGATGCGCGGCGCGAGAACCCAGTCTAGCCCCGTCGTCCGGACCGGTCGCGCCCAGGCCAGGGGAAAACGCGACCCCCCTTGCCAAAACGGCCAGAAACTGGCTGTCGGCCGTAGGGGTTTCTGTGTCGCTTGCACCGGGCCACACCTCCACGCAGGGCCATGCCACACGACCGGCCCAACGCCGGGGGGAGCCGGCGGCGCCGGGCGGCGGCACTGCGCGCCGATGGTGGGCTTGCGCGCCCGCTTCCGCTAGAGTCCACGCTGCCCGATGGCCGCGGGGCGCTCGCTCGGCGGGCCCAGGGTGGCAACGCTGCGCCGTTTCACGACCGCGGCACGTCGGTGCCGCCGAGTATTACCGTTCAGGAGAATCAGGAACAGCCATGAAAAGATCGAGCACACTTCGTTGGCAACTGTTGGCGTTCGCCTGCTGCTCGCTCAGCGCGCTTGCTTGCCGTCCCTCGGTGACCGGGGAAGACGTCAAGAACTCGCCCGAAGGCAAGGCGTGCGGCCCCGAGGGCAAGATCGAGGACGCCGAGGACAACAACAACCAGGTCATCGTCCAAGACGGACGAAGCGGGTACATGTACACGTTCGTGGACAAGACAGGCTCCACGATCACCCCCACCGCGGGTGAGCAGGGAGGCGTGTTCCAGGTTTCCCCGGGTGGAGCCAACGGGTCGCAGTATGCGCTGCGCATGACGGGATCGATCTCCCAGGCCAGCATCGTTTTCGCCGGAATGGGAATGAACCTCGTCGACCCCAAGGGGCCCTACGATGCTTCCAAGTACAAGGGCATCTCCTTCTGGGCCAAGAAGAGCCCCGGAACGACGCCGCTGGTTCGCATCAAGGTGCCGGACAAGAGCACCGACCCGGACGGAGGGATCTGCTCGGCTTGCTTCAACGACTTCGGACTCGATCTCAAACTCACGGACGAGTGGACCCAGTACGTGATCCCCTTCTACACCATGAGTCAGCTGCCGGGCTGGGGCGCTCCGCACGTGAGCTCCATCGACCCCAAGACGCTCTACTCCATCCAGTTCCAGGTCAACGACAAGGGTCAGAACTACGACATTTGGGTGGACGACGTCGCGTTCACCGGGTGTCCGTAGCCGTCCAGGTCTCGCGCAGGCGCGGCGTCCGTTGCGACGCCGCGCCACCAGCCCCCGCTGCCGGCACTGGGCAGCGATGTCTACCGCCTCAATCCGGAGCAGTGAATTGGTCATGCTGAAAGCAGAGAAACAAGGCCTTGGGCCCTCGAGTTGGTTGTTGCTGGCGGCGATTGCCTCCGCCGTCGTGGTCGACTGCGTTCCCAAGAAGGAAGGTGCAAGCGCCCCGGTACCTCCCACGGTGGTGTCGCCCCAACAGCAGGCGGCGAGCATCCCACAGCCGCCCGCACCCCCGCCGCCGCCCGAGGCGCCGGAGCCGCCGGTCAAGCAGACCGGCAACGTGTACACGGATCGGTTCCTCTCGCTCTGGACCGACATGCACAACCTGAAGAAGGGCTACTTCAGTCAGGAAGGCATTCCGTATCACGCCGTCGAAACGATGGCCGTGGAAGCGCCCGACTACGGACACATGACGACCAGCGAGGCGTACAGCTACTGGATCTGGCTCGAGGCGATGTACGGCAAGATCACCAAGGACTGGAGCCACCTCGACCGCGCGTGGAAGAACATGGAGTACTACATGATTCCCACGCACATGGATCAGCCGACGAACTACGCGTACCCGCCCACCAAGCCGGCCACCTACGCGGACGAGTACGAAACCCCGGACAAGTATCCGGCGCCGGCCGTGGGATCCGTCAAGATCGGCAACGATCCGATCGGGGCCGAGCTCAAGGCGGCGTACAACAACCCGGACATGTACACGATGCACTGGCTGCTCGATGTCGACAACTGGTACGGCTTCGGTCAGCGCGGCGACGCGAAGAGCCGTGCGTCGTACTTCAACACGTTCCAGCGCGGTCCGCAGGAGTCCGTCTGGGAAACGATCCCGCAGCCCTGCTGGGAGGACTTCAACTGGGGCGGCAAGAACGGGTACCTGGACCTGTTCGGAACCCAGGGCAGCTACCAGAGGCAGTGGAAGTACAGCGCGGCGCCGGACGCGGACGCGCGCGTGGTACAGGCTGCGTACTGGGCCAAGAAGTGGGCCGCGGAACAAGGCGGAAGCCCCATCGTCGACGAGGCCGCCGAGAAGGCCGCCAAGCTCGGCGACTACGTTCGCTACGCCATGTTCGACAAGTACTTCAAGACCATCGGGTGCCGGAGCAAGG
The DNA here is from genome assembly GCA_016929495.1 of Polyangiaceae bacterium. Classification (GTDB taxonomy): domain Bacteria; phylum Myxococcota_A; class Polyangia; order Polyangiales; family Polyangiaceae; genus JAFGIS01. The sequence continues at coordinate 22,624 of JAFGIS010000385.1, forward strand.
ATTGCCCCGCGGGGACAGGGTACGAGTCGGCGCACTACCTCATCTCCTGGTACTACTCCTGGGGCGGCGCCAACCCTGGAGGCCCTGCCTGGGCTTGGCGCATCGCTTCGAGCCACGCCCACAACGGCTACCAGAACGTCATGACCGCCTATGCGCTCAGTCAAGACCCCGCGCTGCGCCCGAAATCACCGAACGGCGCGCGCGACTGGGGCATCAGCTTGCAGCGCATGCTCGAGTTCTACCGCTGGCTCCAAGCGCCGGAGGGCGCCATTGCCGGCGGCGCCACCAACAGCTGGAATGGTCGCTACGAGGTCCCACCGGCAGGCACCAAGACCTTCTACGGCATGGCGTACGATGTATCGCCGGTCTATCTCGATCCACCCAGCAACGAGTGGTTCGGGTTCCAGGCTTGGACCATGGAGCGCGTGGCCGAGTACTACTACGTGACGGACGACCCCAAGGCCAAGATGATCCTCGACCGATGGGTGAAGTTCGTGAAGGACAACACCAATCCTGCCAAGGACGGCTGCAAGGTCATCTCCATCATGAAGTGGACAGGGGCGCCGCAGCTCGACTGGGACGCGAAGACGCAGAACTTCGACGCGGACGACAAGAACTACAACAACACGCTCCACGTGCAGGTGATGAGCAAGCACGACGATCCGGGCGTGATCTCGGCTCTGGCTCACGTGCTCACCATCTACGCGGCCAAGTCGGGCGACACGGCCTCGCAGAAGCTCGCCAAGGAGCTGCTCGACAAGATGTGGACCAAGTTCCGCACCCCGATGGGCGTGGCAGGGCCCGAGGTCCACAAGGACTGGAATCGCTTCAACGACAAGGTGTACGTACCGCCGGGATGGACCGGCAAGATGCCGAATGGCGAGACCATCGATCAGAACTCGACGTTCATCAGCCTGCGCTCCAAGTACAAGCAGGACAAGGACTGGCCGAAGGTCGAAGCGTATCTGAAAGGTGGACCGCCCCCCGAGGTCACGATCCATCGTTTCTGGGCGCAGGCGGAAGTCGCCATCGCCAACGGGGTGTACGGCTGGCTCTTCCCGAACGATGGACAAGCAAAGCAGTAACCGAAGCGCTACATAGGAACAGGTAGCGGCAGAAGACGGCGCGCGCTCCGTTGTCGGGGCGCGCGCGTTTTTTGTGGCGGCCGTCCCGAAGCGAGGAGCGGCGGCCTCTGGTCCACGCCGCTGCGGGCGGCCCCCGCCGGGTGAGAAGCCGCTCGCCCTGAACCTCCGGCCAGGGCTACATGCGACCGCAATCACACCGCTCCAACGACGATTTGGGTCATGGGCCGGGTCCCGCACGGTGTCCGCGATGCCCCCCAAATCGACCCCCGCCATTTGCCTACGCTTGCCTGTGACACGGCGAAGTCTGCCAGACTGCAAGGCTGGAAGCCCCCGGGGCCGTCGGTTACAGTGCCTCGGCTCACGCTCCCCTGCCCGCTACCCCGCTTGGAGGCCCAACGATGCGCTTCGGCTACTTCGATGATGATGCTCGCGAATACGTGATCACCACTCCGAAGACCCCGTATCCATGGATCAACTACCTCGGTACCCAGGAGTTCTTCGGGCTGATCTCCCAGCAGGCGGGCGGCTACTGTTTCTACCGGGATGCACGCCTTCGGCGCCTGACGCGATACCGCTACCACAACGTGCCGCTCGACGCAGGCGGGCGCTACTTCTACATCCGTGAAGAGAACGGGGAGTACTGGACGCCGAGCTACGCGCCCGTGAAGAAGGACCTCGACTCGTTCGAGTGCCGGCATGGCCTGAGCTACACGAAGATCACGGGCGCCCGCCATGGCCTCAAGGCGGAGCTGCTCTACTTCGTGCCGCTCAGCATCGCGGCGGAGGTGCACCGGGTCACCCTGACCAACGAGAGCGACCAACCCCGCACCATCAAGCTCTTCTCGTTCATCGAGTTTTGCTTGTGGAACGCTTTCGACGACATGACGAACTTCCAGCGCAATTTCAGTATTGGAGAGGTGGAAGTCGTCGGCAGCACCATCTACCACAAGACCGAGTACCGCGAACGCCGCAACCACTATGCGTTCTATCACGTGAATGCGCCGGTCGAAGGCTTCGACACGGACCGAGACGTGTTCATGGGCATGTACAACGGCATGCACGAGCCGGAGGTCGTGACAGAAGGCAAGTCGAAGGACTCCGTCGCGAGCGGCTGGGCGCCCGCTGCTTCCCATTGCGTCAACGTGACGCTCGCGCCGGGCGAGAAGCGCGTGCTGGTCTTTCTGCTCGGCTACATCGAGAACCCCGAGAACGAGAAATGGGAGAAGCGCGGGGTAATCAACAAGAAGCGCGCGCTCGAGATGATTCGGGCCTTTTCGACTCCGGAGCAGATCGAGGCCGCGCTCGCCCAGTTGCGCCAGTACTGGTCCGACCTGCTCGGCAACTACACGCTCCAGTCGGCGGATGACAAGCTCAACCGGATGGTGAACATCTGGAATCCCTACCAGTGCATGGTGACGTTCAACATGTCTCGCAGTGCTTCCTACTTCGAGACGGGCATCGGCCGCGGCATGGGATTCCGGGATTCGAACCAGGACTTGCTCGGCTTCGTCCACCTCGTGCCGGAGCGCGCGCGTGAACGCATCATCGACATTGCCTCCACGCAATTCCCCGACGGAAGCGCGTATCACCAGTACCAACCGCTCACCAAGCGGGGCAACCACGACGTCGGCAGCGGCTTCAACGACGACCCGTTGTGGCTCATCGCCGGAACGGCCGCCTACATCAAGGAGACCGGCGACTGGTCCATCCTCCAAGAGCAGGTGCCGTTCAACAATGACCCGAACAACCAGGCCACGCTGCTCGAGCACTGCAAGCGCTCGTTCTACCACGCGCTGAACAACGTGGGGCCGCACGGGCTGCCGCTCATCGGGCGCGCCGACTGGAACGACTGCCTCAATCTCAATTGCTTTTCTGCAACGCCGGACGAGCCCTACCAGACGACGGCCAACCGCGAGGGCAGGACCGCGGAGTCGGTGTTCATTGCCGCCATGTTCGTCATGTATGGCCCCGAGTACGCCGCGATGGCTGAGAAGATGGGCCAGCCCGACGAGGCGCGCACGGCCCGTGAGCGCGTGGCTCAAATGGAGCAGACCGTGCTCCAACACGGCTGGGACGGCGAGTGGTTCCTGCGCGCGTACGACTACTTCGGCAACAGGGTCGGCAGCAAGGAGTGCGAGGACGGCAAGATCCTGATCGAGCCGCAGGGCTTCTGCGTCATGGCCGGAATCGGCGTGAAGACGGGTCAGGCGAAGAAGGCGCTCGATTCGGTCAAAGAACGGCTCGACACGCCATACGGCATCGTGCTCAACAACCCCGCGTACTCCGAGTACCACATCGAACTCGGGGAAATCTCCTCCTACCCACCGGGGTACAAGGAGAACGCCGGCATCTTCTGCCACAACAACCCCTGGGTCATGATCGGCGAGACCGTGCTCGGACGTGGTGACCGAGCCTTCGAGTACTACAAGAAGATCACGCCGGCGTACGTGGAGGAGATCAGCGAGATCCACCGCACCGAGCCCTACGTCTATTCGCAGATGATCGGCGGCAAGGACGCCGTCTTCAAGGGCCAGGCGAAGAACTCGTGGTTGACGGGCACAGCAGCATGGAACTTCGTCGCGATCGCGCAGTACATGCTCGGCGTGCGGCCGGAATTCGATGGTCTGCGTATTCACCCGTGCATCGACAAGAGCATCTCCGAGTTCACCGTCACGCGCCGATGCCGCGGTGCGACGTACGTCATCCACGTCAAGAACTCGGGCTCCGACGAGGTCAAGCTCGTGGTCAACGGCACGCCCGTGGACGGCACACTCGTGCCGTACGCTGCGCCAGGCTCGACCGTGCAGGTCGAGTGTGAGGTCTAGAACGCGCCCGTGACCCGCCGACCGCGCACCATCGGGTTGCTTCTCGACTGGCTCGAGAACAACTACCAGAATAGGGTGCTCTCGGTCGTAGACGATGCCGTGCGGCGCCGTGGGGCGCAGCTCTTGTGCTTCACCGGCGGTGTGCTCGCTTCGCCGTATCGCTTCGGCGAACGTCGGAACTTCATCTACGATCTGGCCGGGCGCGAGAACGTCGATGGCTTGATCGTGAC
>JAFGIS010000386.1 GCA_016929495.1 Polyangiaceae bacterium
AGTGGGTTTGGGGCCGGAAGCGACGTCCTCACCCAGTTGGGGGCGTCGCTTCCGGCCCCTCAACTCAATCGAAACGCAGCACTAGGTCCCGCTCGACACCCGGATCACCTGTGCCAGTGCGTCGTCCACGCTCTGCGCGAATCTCGCGAAGCCGGGATACTGACCGGGTTCGATTCGGGTCGCCGGGACGTGCAGTGTCCTGTCGAGCACGAGCATGCCGTGCTCGAGGTGGTCCCTGATGACGAGTGTCCTCTCACCGTCGGCGATGCGCCTCTCGCCCGCGGGGCTGGCGACCACGAAACCGGACGGCAGATGGATACGCAATCGCACGGTTTGATCCACCGGTGCGTTGAGGATCATCGTCGTCCTGCGACTGGGCAGCACAGCGAGCCGGCTCAGCGAGGGCGTGAACGGAGGAGAAATTGTCCAGCCCTTGCCAACCCGCTGGGCGAAGTTCGGGATGTGTACATGCAGGACGATGTCCAGCGGCTGGTCCACCTCGTCCATGTTGCGGACTCCATGCCGGAGCAGCCGCGCTCCCCGCAGCGCCCGTCCAACGACATTTCCCTCGAGGGCGTCGCGTATCTGCGCGGCGCCGAGCTGTGCCAGACCACCGCGGAGGTCCATCGCATGCCTGCCCGTGGAGCGGAGCACGAGGTCCGCGTCCGCGGAGCCGTTGGCAGAGAGCCGGAAGTCACCCTCGTATCGGATCTCGTCGCTGCCGGCTCCGTTCGGAATCGTGACTCGCACGGGGCCCCTATCCGACTCGATCACGTACGCGTCGGTACGTCGCAGCCCCGGCGGCAAGTAGGCGAACGGTAGGTACTTCTCTCGCTGGGCGCCTTCCGATTCACCGAGCGTCAACCACACGGGGCCATGCTCGCCCGTGAGCATGAGGACAGGCTCGGCATACTGCTGTGCCAGCGAGATGGGTCCCACGGCGGGCGCGTCGAACCGGTCCCTCGCGACGACGTATTCGACCGGTATGCCGAGCGCACGGCACAGCATCATGAAACCCTGCCAACGATTGCCTTTCCGACCGATGACGACTCGTCGCCCGTCGGTCTCTTCTCCCGGCTCGACGTTCTCGAGGATCCAGCGAAACAGCCGCCGGGCCTTCTGTTCGCGCGTCCCACTCGCCACCGACTTGACAATGCGCAGGGCGGCGCGACCAATCCTCGGGTCGACCGGCTCCATCGGCTCGACACGGTCAGCCAGCGCGCCGAGGCGCCGCTTCAGCGTCACTCCCCAGCCCACGCGCACGTTCGGCAGGGACTCGACCGCGGGTGCGCTGAAGGGCTCGACCGGAGCCGCAGGACTGAAGTCGACGCGCCAACGCCGAGAGACGAATGCACCGTGCTGCTCGACGATCGGCGCCGGCACCGCCCCCTGCGTCTCGATGCTGAGGGACCGGTTCGCTGGGGATATCACGATGAACTCGCTTCGCGCGTAGGCCACGTTCGGTTCCCGGAAGAACCATTGGGGGCTGACATAGCTCGACCCGAAGCGGTCGATGCCCTGAAGCGACATGATGTGTTCCGTTTCGACATAGTCGCCGACTTCGAGGTGGGGCAGCGTGACGGTCGGCTTGCCGGGCACGTACTCGGGCTCCAACTCGGTGCCGTCCTGCTTGATGACGCGCAGGTGAAGCGTCAATCCGCTGAGCCGCTGTTGCTCGGCGAAGTCCGCGATCGCTTCTGCGCTCTGGATCCTGACGATCTCGTGCTCGAGCATACGACTCGAGCCGTCGGAGCGCACCCAGACGGCCGAATAGTCGAGCACGCGGGCGGCCGTGCCGGGCATGTGTTTTCCCTCGCGCTCGTAGGCATCGATCACGTCTCGCGCCGCGATGCGGTAGGGCTCCAGTTCCGTCATGCCCTCCACGAGCGCGAGCGCCTCCTCGAACGAGCTGGTCGGCGCTCCATGAACGACGGCGTCGACGAGCGCGTCGCGCAATGCGTTGGGCTGACGATCGGCCAGGCGCGCATCGGCCAAGGCCAAACGTGGGGCGGCCTCGCGCGGGTTCTTCTTCACGGCGGACTGGAGCTGCTTCCAGGTCTCGCGCTCGTCCCCCGCTCGCTGCATCACGGCGTGGATCCGCTCCACGAGCTCCTTGCGATCGGGACGCCGTTTCGACAGACGTGTGAGCTCCGCCAGAGCCGTCTTGTAGTCCTCCCGGTCGAGCGCCCGCGCGAGACGGATCTCGCTGTCGGGGTCTTGCTGAACGATGCGATCGACGAGCTGGTCCGCGGTGGCCGTCTGCCCAATTTCGTCGAAGGTCTCGATGGCTGCACGCATCGAGTCCGGACGGTTGGGAAACCTGCGATACAGCTCCTGCACCGTCCGAATGCGTTCGGGACGCCAGCCGAGATCGTCGTACGTGCGGGCCAGCGCGGTGAGCAGCTCGGGCACCTGAGGGAACCGCTCACAGAGCGCGCGCAGCCGCCGCGCCGCTTCGGCTGGGCCGGCACGCTCCGCATCCCACACGGCCAGGGCGAGCTGCGAGATGTATAGGTCCCCGTCCTTGGCGACGGCACGCGCGTCGAGCTCGTGCACGAGATCTTGGGCTTGCGTGGCTTCGTAGATCGGGTCACCTGCCGTGAAGACGGCCGCTGTGGCCAGCGCCGGGCCGGTTGCGCTTCCGACATCCTTCACGAACGGCTCGATGAGCAGTGTGGCGAGATCCTGCTGCCCCTCGGCGCTCGCCAGCGATGCGGCGGTCCAGCGGAGCACGTCGTCTCCGGGATCGACCACGTCGCCGTCGCGGACGAAACGACTGATGAGGTTGGGGTCCGCGAGCAGCGTCGGAGCGACGCTACAGTACGGTCTGGACGGGTTGGCGCTCGTGCGTACGCGCGCCGGCAGCCCGTCGGACTCGAGGACGCGCAGAGACGCTTCCGGCGCGCTCAACCGCGCCAGCAGCCTGTGACGCCCCGCCGATAGCGACAACGACACGCCGAGCTTGGGCCACACACCCCAGCGACGAGGGTCTCGGTCGAGCACCAGGCGGTCATCGACCCAGAACGCAACGGCGCCCTGGGGCGTCAGAAGCAGCGTCCTCGGCGCGGCGAGCTCCAGGTACGTCTCTGCATAGAAGACGCCCTTGCCGACGGGTTCGTCGGCGCTGGTCGAACAGGCATGGCGCTTGGTGCGCAGCACGCGCGGCGTCTCGCTGACGCCGGGTTGACTCTCCCAGCGCAATGGCCAGGGACCGGGCGACTCAGCCGGGAAGCTACGGACCAAGTCCACCGGCGCTCCACTGCCGAACGGTCCTGCCAGCCGTACTGACCGAACACAACCGAGCTCGCTCACCGTGAGCTCGTCCACGTTTCGCCTGGCCGCGGCCTCCTGCTCGGTGAGCCACCAGCCCACCAGCGCCGCCCTGGCCCGCCATCCCATCGCGCGCGGCGCATGGATCGCCTCCTGTACGAACGGCTGCCAGCGCTTCATCAGCTCGGTGCTGTCGTCGGTCAGGGCGAGCGCACGCTCCACGCAGTACCAGGCCACGTAGGGTGCCCTGGGATCGGAAGACTCCCGCGCCGCCCGCAGAGCCGCCAGGAACTCGTCCGGAGCAGCCTCCAGACGACCGTGAAGCGAGTCGTCGAGCCCGCGCACCAGCTCGGCCATCATCCCGCCGCCCTTGCCCAGCGAGTCGAGCTTGACGCGGGCCTGACGGGCGCGCGCAGCATCCCCGCCGGGTAGGACGAGCTCGGCCAGAAGCCAGTGCGCCGCGACGTCCGGGTCCTTGGTCCCGGCGGCTTCGCGGCGCAGCTCTGCAGCGGATGGCGCCTTGCTCTCGGGCTTGGGGCCGCAGGCGACGAGAAAACACCCGAGCGCGAGCACGACGACGCGAAACCGACGCCCGAGGGCGTTGCCCTCCGCGATGCCCGACCCGGGGCCTGAAGCCCGACTCATACCGCTTCTTTCGACTCGGAACGAGGTCATGGCCTCACCATCAACCTTCGGCTCATGGCTTCGTCCACCGCGCTACAGAACGCTTTCCAGCGCTCGTACTCGGCGGGTGTGACGCGCGGTACGTCGATTTGGATTCTGCTGTGCACTTCGACTCGCCCCGGCTGCTCTTTCACTTCCAGCACATAGCTGCCAAACGGAGAATTTCCGGCCGCCGGCATCGGGGCGCTCGTGACCGTCGCTCCCTGCGGCAGCTCGATGGAGTACCGGTCGTCGATGGTGGTGAAGCCGAGCAGCGAGACGTCCTGCGTGCGACGCGACAGGGAGGCGTAGCGTGGAGTCAGACGAGCGGAACCCGTGACGGGGACGCTCAGCGTGTCTCCTTCGCGACGCGCGAAGCCCGGCGCCGTGCCGACAAGATCGAGCTCCACGGGTCGGCTCGTGTCATCGAGCCCCTTGGCGACCAGAGCCGCTGCGCCCTTGCCCAGCGTGAAGGTGGGCAGATCGTCGGCGACGTCCTTGGTCAGCCGTTCGCTCCGTGTCGCCTCGGCCGCGTAGCTGCGCCTCCACTCTGGCGCCGACGCTCCGCGCACCTGCACGGAAAGGTCAAGCCGGGCACCACCCTTCTTGTCCAGACGCGCTCGCACCGATCGACGCACGAAGTCCTGCTGCGGATCGGCGTAGGGCAGTGTCACCAACTTGGACTTGCCCTCGTTGACGAGCAGGCCGAGCGCACCCTCGTCGAGAACCGGCAGCTCGCTCGTTCCCGCGTACTCGGCCGTGCCGTCCAGGAACAAATCGAGCGAGGGCACGTAGACGATCGCGTGGTCGAACGGCTCGAGGCTCGGCAGTTGGGACTGAAGACGTCCACGTAGCTGCGTCCGCAGAATGACCAGCGTGGACCGCACACCGAGCTCCTTGAGCAGTGAAACGATGACCGTCGCCTTGTCCTTGCAGTCACCCCAGCCGCGGGCGACCGTCTGGACGCTCCGGCGCGGCTTGTATCCGTAGACCCCGAACTCCAGCGCAACGTAGCGCGTGTTCTCCGTCACCCAACGATAGATCGCCTCGACCTTCTCTCGGTCCGTCTTGGCATCACGCCCGATCCTGCGGGCCAGTCGGCGAGTCTCTTCGTCCAGCACGAACTGGTCCTTGATGAATCCCCAATACCACTGCCCGAGCGCATCCCATGTCTTGTAGGTGGACACGTGGATGTACCCCAGTACCTCGGGCCAGGGCGGCATCGACGGTTCGGGGCTGACGGGGGCCAGCTTGCGCGCGAAGAAGCGGTAGATGCGCTCCTTGTCCTGCTCAACGACGCTCCGCTCGAGCTCGAGCCCTCGCACGTCGACGCTGAGCTCGCGGCTGCGCGGCGTGATCAGTACGTACTCGGCGTTGGCCACGGGCTCGCTCGACTGGAGATAGACCATTTCGCCGAAGTAGTCGGCAAATTCGTTGCGAAGTGCCACATCGTCGATGCGGTAGCGCAATTCGACGACGTCGCCGGGCTCGAGCCGGGGCAGCTGGATGTAGAAGTTGCGCGCCGACGTGTACATGCTGAGCTCGGGCCGATCGGCGGCGCCTTCTCCGGACTCGATGGCCTCGTCGACGCGGCCGTCCCGCCGAAACACCCTGGCTCCACGCAGACGTACGGCCTGTCGGTGCGACTGATATACGAGCGTGTACTGTCGCGCCATCGCGGCGGCGGCGTCGCTCAGCGGCTGGAAAACGATCTGTCGAAATCGGCTCGACAGGCCGTTCTCGTACACGGTCGTGACGGTCAGGTCACGCAGAGTGCGCTGGGTCTGGCCGTCAGCGGCCGCACCGCGATCACGCAGGAACCGACGCGGCTCCCAGGCGTAGGCCTCATCGGGACGCACGCTGGCCGGACGCAGAAAGTCGATGTATTCGCGCGCGTCGCGGTCCTGGGGCGAGAGGACGAGCAGCCGCTCCATCAGTTCCAGTTGACGATCGCGCAAGCCGAGCTCTCCCTCAAGCGTTGCCAGCGCCCGGATCGTGTCGGTGTCCTCGGGAGCGAGCGTCAGCGCGCGCTGGAGGCTGGAGAGCGCGGCGTCGGATCGACCCATCGCTCGATAGGACGTGCTCGCGAGGTTCAGCGCCCACAGGCTGTCCGGGTCGGCCTCCAGCAGCCTGGCGATCCAGCGCTCTGCATCCACGTCCTCCCGACGCGCCACGGCAAGCTCGATTCGCCGACGCAGAAACTCTCTGTCGTCGAAGCGAAGGGCCGCGTATCGATTCTCGACCTCGGCCGCTTCGGCGGCGCGGCCCAGAGCGCGGAGCTGGGATGCGTAGATGCTGAGCAGCGTGACCGACCTGGGTTGTCGCACGAGCGCGCGCTCGACGATGGCCAATCCGGTGCGTGCAAGCCGAACGCGGTCGTACAGCGCGGCGACGCCCCGCACCGCGTCGACGTTGTCGGGGTCGAGCGCCAAGGCGCGCTCGTACAATGGCATGGCATCGCGCCACGTAGGCTTTTTCACCATGAGCGCGGCGCGCGCCAGAAGCACGCGAGCGAGCTCGACCGTGCCCGGCTTGGCGAGCTGCTGTGCTTGGTCGAGCCATCGTGCCGCGCCATTGGAGTCCTCGGCCAGACTGGCGGCCAACAGCAGGCGCTCGACAGTGGGTTCCGCTTCGGCCGCGCGCTGCGCCAGATCGCGAGCCTGGTGTCGAGCGGGATCATCGGCCACGCTCAGCACGAGGTAGCGGCTGAAGTCCTCGAAGAGCTGAGCTCCGGGCTTGGGTGCCGCGGCCAACCGCGTGAAGGCTTGCAGAGGCCCTTCGAGCCGCGTCCTGCACAGGACGTCTGCTGGCGAATGCGCGACGTGGCGCGCCGCCTCGGTGCTGTCCGCCGGATCGGATGCGGTCCGGACCGATGCCGGCCCGCGACCGTCCTCGTCGGCGAGCCGGACGGAAACGACCGGAGCCAGCTCGGCGCCGCATGCCTTGATGGTCAGGTTGTTCGTGCCCGGGCGGAGAGAGACGACGACCACCGACCGATCCGCGTCGTGACCGCGGTACGCATCGTCGCTGAGCACGAGCTGCCCATTGAAGAACAGCTTGTAGGCACCGCCCGCTCCGACCCATACACTCATGGCTTTGGCCGGGCCTGTCGGGGTGACGAACGTCGTCGCATAGGCACAGATGCTGCGCTGGGGACGAAGCAGCGCGCCGAAATCGAGCCAGCCGTAGGGAAAGGCCGCCGGCGCTTCCCGCCAGCGCACCGGGCGCTCCTTGCCGGCGAATGCTCGTCCCGGCACGATGGGCTCGCCAAATCCGCGCTCCGGCTCGAACGCCTCGTCGAAGCCCGCCTTGCCTTCGTTGTCGAACGGACCGACCAGTAGCCAGCGCTCGACGTACCCCAACTGCTGGATCGTCTTGCGGGCTGCGGCCAGATCCCCTCGGCGGCTTCGCGCAAAGGCGCTGAGCAGACCAGCATACGCCCGAACCGGGGGCGGAAGTTTCGCCCGCGAACGCGCGAAGAGCAGCGCCTCCTCGACCTGACCGGGGTCTGCCCTGTCCCAGGTGTCCCACAGAGCGCGCAGCGCGGTGTAGAGCCGTGGGCCTCGCACCGACTCGAGCTCGTCGAGCGCGTGCTCGAGGTCGGGATGGAAAAGCTCGGCCGCATCGAGGCGCGTTGCCGGTGCGCTGACCAACAGCAGCAGCAAGCACGCCGAGGCGAGTGCGGCCCAGTGTTTCCTGCGCCGGGCCTGGTGTGCTCGCTGGCGTTGCACGGACAAAGGGCGGAAGCTTTCGATCCGCCCCCCACGATTGGCGATGCTGGTCTCGTCCGCTCGGCTCAATGTGAGATTCCCGTTTCTGATGGCCTGATTGCGCCGCGCGTCGAGGCGGGCTAGCGGCTCGGGCTCGGGCCGCGAATCACTCGATCCCGGTCTTGGGAGCTCGCGCTGCGAGCTACACCGGGGCCAGTGTAGCCCCGGCGTCGCCGTGTCGCCGCCAGACACGGGCGTCCTGGTGTCAGCGTGGACGCGGTCTGGTGCGTTCGCCGCAAGGCACGGTCGACATCCCGCCGATGAACTCGCGCGCTGGCCGGCTGGTCCTCCGGCTCGAAGCGAACCTCGGTCGTTCGCTGGCCGAACAGTGCGGTGGGTCGCAAATCACCCGACGAGCTCAGGGCGCGCTTGCTGGTCCGGTGGCGCTCGGATAGAAGGAGGTGCACGCGGTCGGTACGTTCTCCCGCATTTCGGCGCGCTCGGCGCCCGGGAATGCGGGGGCGCCCGGACACCCGAGACAGCGTTCCGGGCCGACAGAGCTTCGGTCAAACGGCGAAGCTCTGACGTCGAGCAAGGTCTTGGAGGCTCGAATGGTCAATCCGCAGATGGTGATGTACGAAGAGGAGTTCAACCAGATCCAGGTCGTCGTGGACCGCCTGGTGAAGGAAGCGAACGCCAGGGTCGTCTTCATCGTCGACAA
>JAFGIS010000387.1 GCA_016929495.1 Polyangiaceae bacterium
CATCCTGCGTATCACCTGGCTGCATGGTCCTGCGAAAACCTGCTCCCAGCTTGCCGCATGATGCTGCGGATTGGCACGCCATGTCCACCGCACCGCCACCCATGCTGGCTCGGTCTTGGCGCCGGGTGTGATTCAAGCCCTTTGTGAGCCGAGGGCTCGGCAGCCGCGGGTGACTGAAGCATGATTGTGATGGGGACTGGGGTCGGGCTGTACAGTGTGGCGATCACGGTGAGCCGCGGACGGCTGCCGTTATCGTCGCGAGGGCTCGGAAAGCGGGAGGCGACGTGCAAGTCTTCAGGTGAAAAGCCATGACGACAAGCACGCCGCTACCCGTGTTTCAGTCTGCCCGTTCCTTGTTCTTGGAGCAATTCAAAAGTTCCCTGGAGGCAGACTCGGCTGCCGTGCAGCTGGCGAATCTGTTGGCAGCGTGGTCGTGTGCACGCTCGCCGAGTTCGGCAACGACAGGATTGTCGGAGTCTCGGCCGCCTATTGACGTTGTCTCGCGAGGTCAGTGCGCTCGGCGTGCACAGCGTCGAGCGCACGGCGTCTCTCTGACGTGGTGACTTTGCCGTTTTGGCGACCTGCCGTCGAGTAGAGGAGCTGCACCCATGAAGGTACTGCCCGTTATCGCGCTAGCTGTAGCTGCGGCAGGGTTTGCCTATGCCGCCTTTCAACTTCATCAACCGGCTCGTACTACTCCTGCGCAGGCCAGAGCTGCCAACGGTCACGCAAGGACGGACGATGCCGAGCCGCGCGCCAGGCGGCCCGACGACTTGGCAGCATTCGCAGAGCTGAGGCAGCACGTCGCAAACCTGAGCGCCGAGGTGGCGGCCCTGCGCGCGCAGAAGTCCGCGCGGGAGTCAGATCCGCAGCTGGACTCCGGCGCGCCGCCCGACCCCACGGACCCGGAGACCGAAGCCAAGTTCCGCGAGGAGCGACGCGTCTACATGGAGAACGTGAAGCAAGACTTCTTCGATGAGCCCCGTGATGCGAATTGGTCGTCCGCGACGTATAACGCCATCCTGGAGGCGCTCGAGGCCAACGAGCTACGCGATGCCGCGTCCAGTATCGAATGCCGCTCGCAGACCTGTCGCGTCGAGATCGCGGACAACGGGCCAGAGACAGGTCAGAGAATGCCGCTGGCTGTGCTCAAGCTAGGTCAAACCCTCCCGAAAATCGAATACGACCACGTCGATGACGGCAATGGCCATCGGCGGACCGTGCTCTACATGTCGAGATATGACGACACCGTGCCGGCAGCTGCTGCAGAGCCTCCTCGGTAGGGCTCGCTTGTTCGCGTGCTTGTTGTCCAGTGCGTGACGACACAGCCAGCATCTTGCAGCAGCAACAGCAGCAGGGAGCGTTCTTGTGGGGCCAGGCTCACCGCGGAAGACCAGCAACGCCGCCGTCTCCCGGGGCTGCCGTTCCGCCGTCTGTCTCGCCGACCCCCGCCCCCCCGTCGCCCTCTTCACTCTCTTCCACCTCCGGACACTTCTCCCCGGTGTACGCCTTGTGTCCCTCGGGGATCCGGCACGGATGCACTCCCACCACGCGCGTCTGGGGGTTGTAGGTGACGCGGCGCCTGTCTTCGCGCTGGGTGCCGTCCGGGAACGTGATGCGGCGTACGGCCATGACGGACCAGCCAATGCGGCCCTGGTCCACGACATCCGCCTCGTCCACCTCGAGCTCGGGATCGGTCACGAGCTCGATCGGAGGCTCGACGACGTCCTGCGGAGCCGAAACGTGGGTCGTCACGCGCCTGCCGCCGCTGTCTCCGTAGAGCTTCACCAGGATCTCTGTCTTCGAATAGAACGTCTTGATGAGCAGCCCCGCCTCGGTGTCGTTTCGGAACACCAGATCCGGCTTGGGCCAGCCGAGCGTGGCGTCGTAGCCCATGGGATAGCGGTCGAAGTAATAGGTGTGCGGCGTTCGTTCGACGACGGCGTAGCCGGCGCGCAGCACCGCGTTGAACAGCGTGGTGGCAAACTGGCTCACCCCGCCTCCGACCGAGTCGACGATCTCGCCGTCTTCGATGCTCGGCGCCGGAACGAAGCCGCTTTTGACCGTGCGTTCGCCCACGACCGCGTTCACGCTGAAGGTCTCTCCGGGGCGAACGACCAGGCCGTTGATGAGATCGGCGATGCGGTGGATGTTGCCGACTCGCGGGCGGCAGCAGGGATGGCGCGTGCTGAACCCCGCTACCAGGCCCCGGATCTGCAGGGCCTCGGCGTCTTCGGTCGTCAAGGCCGCTCGTGCGCCGGCAGTGACGGGCAAACGGCCCGTTCTCGACTCGGACAGCGCCGCATCGCGCAGGGCCGCCGCCACGCGGGCGGGGTCGAGCTCTCGCCCGTCCCGCCCCGGGACGACGCTCACCCGATCGTGGTGGTCCACGGCAAAGGAGGCGCTCTTGGGCTCGAGCAGCCCCTTGTCCCGAAGCGACGCGAGCAGCCGGGCCACGGCGCGCGGGTCGAAGCCGAACTCGAGCTCGACATGGCCTCTTGTCTCGATGACTTCGGTCTCGAGCGCCGTGCCAAGCTGCTGCGGTCCGAGCTCGAGGAATAGCTCCGGATCGTCGCTCGACAGACGCACGGGCCGCCCAGTGAGCTCGATCGCGCGAGTGAGCGCGTCGTCCACATCGGCCCTCGAGAGCCGAGGCACGTGCTGGCGCACGACCAGTTCGACGAGCAGGCCGTCACCGCGAGCAATGGCGCCCAGGATGGCGCGCTCTGCCTGGTGCCGGTCCACGGCAAGCCCCGCCCGCGGATACTCGGGCAGCAGCTGGTTCTGTTCGAAACGGACATTGCCATCGAAGGGCAGGTCTCCGAGCGCCGCCTTCTCCCAAGCTCGGAGCACCTGGTCGAGACGCGAGCGATCGAGTCGGAGCGTCGGAGCGACGAGGTCACCCCTGTACCACCGAGACAGCCACCAGCCGAGCTGCCGCGCCCAGGATCCGTCCCTTCCGCGAGACAGGGCATGGGCGAGCGTGGGCTCGACATCGACCACGACATCGACCGACTCCGGAACGAGCTGGAACAAGCGCTCGCCGAGCCGCACCGCGACCGGGCTCGTCCGAAGCCGCCCCTGCAGGCCCGAAAGCGCACCTCTGGCGTCAGACGTGGTCATGCCAGACAGTGCCAGCTCGCGGATCCAGATCCCTCGCTGGATCCGTCCGGCCGCTAGCGCCCGGTCGCAGAGCCATGCCAGCAGGCACCCGGCCGCGAGCGCCACGACCCCAATGAGACTCAGAGCAACGCGCCGGCTGACACGAGCGCGCGCGGACGCTTGCGCTGTGTGCGTCACGTCAGCCGAAGCCTGAAGGCCGCCTTGCATCGTTTCGACCAGTCCGCCCCCTCGCGCACGAATTCTCACGCAGCCCGAGCGCCCGAGCCTGCCGAGGGTTAGCTCACTGTGCGCCCATGACAAGCGGCGATTTGTGAGCGGGAAAGAGCGAGCGGCCTCGGAGTCCCGCCGAGCGTTCAGTCATGGGCGCGCCACGCGGATTCTGCTGCCGTGCCGGCAGCTTGCGGACAGTCCATGCAGCGACACCTGACCAATCAGGGCCTAGCGAGGCTTTCGGGCGTGGCCCATGGGCTCGGCGGCGTGCTAGCTTGGACTCGTGTGGGTCCGTCGATCGGCCATTCGCCCGGTACCTCCTTACGCGAGGGTGCCGGAGCATGCCATGGATCAGGTGCGCGGGGGTCTTGCCGAAGACGATGAGGAAGCGCGCGCGCAGCTCGATCAGGCTTTCGAGCGGTTCGAACGACGTCAGCCGGTGCTCGCGGCTCATGTGGCTCACGCGCTCGGCTCTCCGCTGGACGAGACAGCGCTGGCGCTGGGCTACTTCCTCGCCCTGGCCGTCTGGCTCGGCTTCGAGCGCGCGCACGGCGATCGCGTCACAGAGATCGAGACCGAGGAAATCGAGGCCACCGAAGAGCTGCTCACGCTCGACGAGCAGCTGCGCCGTGCCGATCCGGCCGACGCTCTCGACAGCGACGACGTGATTGCGATGGAGCAGCCGCACCTGCTCAATTTCGTGCACGAGCATGTCACCGCGACGCTCGACGCCCACGCGGACGACATCGACGTCGATGACGTACACGCCGTCTACCGCGTGATCTTGGTGCAGATCCTCGCTCTGTCGTACGCCGTGCAGCTGCCCACCGGCTACCCTGTGGGCAAGACGGAGCTGATGGCCTGAGGGCGCGCCGTCAGGCATGTCCGCAGGCAGCGGGCTGCTGGCGCGCCCGGCGCGTCATCGCGGGCCGCGCCCGACAAACGTCACACGCGCGTGGAGCACTATGGCGGGCGCCGTGCGGCTCTTTCAGGCCACGAGCTTGTAGCCGAACCCGTACACCGTCAGGATGTGCTCGGGTTTGGCCGGGTCCTTCTCGATCTTCTTCCTGAGCTTGACGATGAAGTTGTCGATGGTGCGGTTGCTCGGGCTGGCGTCCAGGCCCCAGATCTTGTTCAGGATCTCCTCGCGGCTCACCGGCTGCCCCTTGCGCTCGTACAGAAGGCGCAACAGCTCCACTTCGTAGAAGCTCAGTGTCTCCGGGCGTTTGCCGTGACGCTGCAGGGTGTGGGCACTGGCGTTGACCGTGGTACTGCCCACTTTGAAGGTTGCCGCCGTCTCGGTCGAGCGGCTCGTCCGGCGGAACAGCGCACGCAGGCGAGCGACCAGCTCGCCGACGCTGAAGGGCTTGGTCACGTAGTCGTCGGCGCCCACGTCCAGGCCACGGATCTTGTCGGCTTCCTGGCTGCGCGCGGTCAGCATGATGATCGGCACGAACGCGTCCACGCGTCTGAGGTCCTCGCAGATCTGGTAGCCGTTCGCGTCCGGCAGCATCAGATCGAGCAGCACCGCGTGCGGCCGCTCCTGGCGCGCCAAATGAAGCGCTTCACGGCCGCTGCCCGCACCGAGCACCCGGAAGCCCTCGAACTCCAGCGCGTCTTTCAAGCCGAGCACGATGTGCGGCTCGTCGTCGACGACCAGGATGGTCTTCTTGGGCTCCATCAGGCGGGCGCGATGCTAGCACCGTGCGCCGGTGCGGCGCAGCGCCCGCGTGGTGCCTTGGCGCTTGCGGCTGAACGGTCGGGATAGAAAGGCAGCAAGCCGCTAACACGCTGACGCCATTGAGGATTTGCGTCCGGGCCGGCGTGACGGCCTGACTTCGGTTCCATCCCGAACGCCGCGGGGCGGCGACCTCATGAGCCACCGCCCCCCGGGTTCGGCTGTCTCGAGCCTGTGACCGAGAGCTACTGGCCCGTCTCGGTGGTCGTCGTCGTTCGGGTGAACGTGTCGCCAGCGCACGCGATGAACGTCACGGCGCCTCCGGCAGGCACGTTCTCACCGACGAACCGCAAGAGGCGCTTCTCGGATTCAGGGCAGTTTGCCAACAGGTCGGGGTTGCCGATCTGCTGGTCGGGCGTGTCGGCGACGTAGCAGTAGCCGAAGACGCTCTCGCCCGTCGTCTGGAGGTTCTGACACTCGTTCAGCTGCTCGCCTGTCAGCTGCTGGATCCTGCAGAGCGTGAAGCTCTCGCACGGGAGATCCGTGCCCTTGCCGCACTTGTTCCCGCGTTCGAGCGCACCACGCACGGCTGCGTCGAGCTTGGCGTCCTGCGCGTTCGAAGCGTCGACTGCCTGCCGGCCCTTCATGACGGTGCAGCCGCCCTTCGGAGTCCGGTCCTGGGACAGCGCCTCGACGACCTGGCACGGAAGCTTGCCGTTCTCGTCCACTGTCAGCTTGCGGGGCAGACAGCGACCGCCGAGCTTCTCCTTGAGCCGGTCGATGATCGCGCCGACCGCCGGGTTGTAGCCGTAGTTGGGGTCGTTCGTCCCGACGCCCGTGAGCACCTTCGGGCAGATGGAGGCGACGATCGAGTTGTCTCCGTAGAACTTGAGCACCTCGAGCTCGCGCAGCCCCGGGTAGGCCTTGGCGCGAGTCTGAACCGTGCTGTACGAGCCGTTCGGCTGCTGGCAGAGCGGCTTGAGCCGGGCGTTGACCGTGGCAAGGTCGTCGGTCGGGTCGAAGCAATCGCAGGTCTGCTTGCCGATGGCCGTGCAGTCGCGCGCCTGTCCGCCCAGGACTGGGGCCAGATCGAAGATACACGCGTACTCGAGGTCCTCGTTGTTCACCGGGCTCCACTCGTGTCCGTTGATCGGGTTCGCGTCGGGCTGTGCCTCGGGAGGCGCCGGAGCGATCCCGGTGAGCGGGTGAGCAGGGCCGTCGGTGCGCGGCGTGGTGCTCTCCCACATCAGCGCGTCCGTCGGCTTCACGGCGAGCGGACGCGGAGGATCTGCCTGCATGTTCACCTCGGCGCCGTAGAACAGCCCCCAGTCCAGCTCGGTCGCTCGCTTGTACGCCAGCTGGCCCGCCACGTCCCGGGTCTCGTCGGTCGCCAGATCCTGCCAGGGCACGCCCACGATGCCGGCCAGGAAGACCAGCCCGGGCTCGCGCTCGGCGGGGACGATCACGTCGCCAGAGTGCTGCAGGTCGGTGTAGAGCGGGTTGCGGATCGGCTTGCCCGGGGAGCAGGGGATACCCAGCTCCTTGGCGCGCCGGCATTGACAGTCGCTGTCACCGAAGTCCGAATTGGGGCAGAGCTCGATGCTATCCAGGCCGGTCGAGTAGCGCGAGGTCGGGTACAGGAAATCGATGCCGAACCGGCGCTTCTGGTCCCAGCAGCGCACGTTGGTCGCATCGTCCTTGCCCGTCGCGCAACCCGGATCGCTCGAGAGCACCGGGCAGTTCGCAGGAGCCTCCTGGTAGCCGCAGAACGTGCAGCACTCGTCATTCGGGTTCTCCGCGCACTTCGCGGTGCCCTTGTCGATCTTGGTCTGGCTGGCGAGCCAGCCATAGTTGGCATCCGCGATCGAGCAGTCGTTCTCATCGGTGAGCATGACGATGGCGACGAGCGAATCCGGCCTCAAGAACGCCTTGCGCTGGGCCAGGATCGTGGCGTCCGCCTCCGGGGATCGAACCGTCATGTTGCTGTTCGGGTCGAAGCCCACGGCTGCCGGCGGATTCGGATCGATCAAGAAGCGGTACCAGGCCTCGAGCGATGCCTCGTAGCCGCAGCCATCCTCGCCCACGGCCGTGATGATACCCGTGAAGTCAGCCGTCAACGCATTGAGGTCGCTGGTGCCCTGCGGATTGGCTTTGCGCGGGTCGCCCTCGGGGCGGTTGTCCCAGTTGAGGAAACCGGCGTTCTGGTAGGTGGCCGGCACGGTCACCGGGGGATCGATGCCGTTGCGCAACTCCTGGGTGAGCAGGTGCGCGTGGTCGTCCTCCATCACCTTGTAGCAAAACTCCGCATTGCCGTGGCCGCCCATGCTGGAGGTCACCACGCCGCTGTGCACGTCCGGCACCGGCGGG
>JAFGIS010000030.1 GCA_016929495.1 Polyangiaceae bacterium
CTTCTTGTCGGACTTGGTGTCGGCCTTCTTGTCGGACTTGGTGTCGGCCTTCTTGTCGGACTTGGTGTCGGCCTTCTTGTCGGACTTCTTGTCGGTCTTGGTGTCCGTGACCGACTTGGCCGCGGCCACCGCGTTGGCGGTCGTTTGCACGGCCTTCTTGACCGTCGTGTCCGCGACGGCGCTTTCGGGAGAGTCGGCCAGGTCCGATGTAAGCACCCAGCCCAGATCGGTGTCGCCCTTCGGCGTCGGGTACGCCACGAGCGAGTACTCACCGAACGACGCCTTTCGCTCGACCAGCGTCGACTTGGCTAGCTCCTGCAGAGGCTGGCCCTTGTTGTCCGGTTCGGGGTAGGCCTTGACGCTCTCGCCCGTGACGCGCACGGAGCCGGTCAGCGTTTGTTCCTGCGCGCCGTAGCGCTTGACCTCGGTGGGCTGCGCCTGCGCCTGAGAAGGAGCCGTGGTGGTTACGGCGGCCGGTACCGGCAGCTCGACGACCTTGGGTTCGGCACCCTTGTCGTCGCCACGGTTGCACGCAGTCAGCGTGGCAAAGAAGAACGCCGCTCCTGCTACCGCAAACCACTTGTGTGCCATTGGTGATCCTCCTGGGCTGCCCGACTCGGTTCTTCGCAGTCCTGACCTCGATGGTTCCAGGCGCGAACTCGAGCGACCGTACACTACTCCGGGCCCGGTTGCCCAGAGGCTGCCCCGGTCAGTCCCGGTCAGTGCCCAGGCGGCATCGTGACGCTCGGTCGCTGGCTCAGGCAATTGCGAACACCGGCCGCGAGCTCGGCCGGTGCCCCCGGGGGCAGCTTCGGGGCGCCCATCACGTGGGTGAACAAGCGTTTCCAGGTGATTTGCCCGCTGTCCCCGAAGCTCATCCACACGAACATCGCGCGCCCCTTGATGTTCTCAAAGGGAGCGCCAGCGCCCCGGCCCTCGTTCCAGGCACGAGAGTCGCTGCTGTTGTTCCGGTTGTCTCCGAGCACCCAGATCTCGCCCTGTTCCACCTGGTATGGGCCCTGGTGGCCGTCGAAGCGATCGTCCTCGTACAACGTTAGATACGAGTACTCCCCCAGAAACTCGACGAACAACTCGCCGCGTTTGGTGAGGCCGTTGCCTTCGCTGTAGTCGTACGTGCCCACCCGACAGTTGGGGACGGGCCATCCGTTGATGACGGGGTGTCCCCCGACCACCTCGAGGGTGTCGCCTGGCAGGGCGACGACTCGCTTGATGAAATCCTGGCGGGGATTCTGAGGGTTGGGATCGGGGTACTCGAAAACGATCACGTCGCCGCGGCGCGGCGGCAGGTTGCTCCACAGACGCGTCTGTTGGAAGGGAATCTGTGGACCATAGGCGAACTTGTTGACGAAGATATGGTCCTGTATCTGCAGCGTCGGCAACATCGAACCGCTGGGTATCTTGAACGCTTCGATCACGAATGCGCGCAGGAGCAGCGCGACGGCCACGGCGATGAAGATCGACTCAAGGTACTCCCTCGCTTCGCTTTTTCTCCAGCGGCCGAAGTACTGCGCCACCAGTTCACTGGCCCGGTCGAGCGCCTCGTTGAACGGACCGGGCAGGAACGGATCTGCATCGAGGGCATGGCGTAGCGCCGCCAAGGCCTCCGATACCTCGTCGCGCGTCGCCTTGGGCAACGAGCGCTCGATCGCCTTGGCGTGTCGACTTGCGATCCGCTGAGCTTCGTCCAGAAGCTGCGCAGCGTGCTCCAAATCCGCCCGGCACTCGGTCGGCACATCGACCCGTCCGCCGATTCCGGCCCACTCTGCCAGAGGCAGTCGATGCCTCCACCGGTAGAGCAGGACCTCGTACAACGTAAACAGCACGATGAGCGACGGTACGGGCTGGTCTTGCGCATATCCGCGTAGCCGTCCCAGAAAGCCCGTGGCCATGCTCTCGTGGCCAGGTACCAGCGCCCAGAGGGTCAGGGCGGCCAACCCCAGAGGAACTGCAGCGAGCCAGATGGGCCAGAAGACGTAGCGAAGCTTGCTTTTGTGCACGATGGGTTCTCGTGAGCAGGCTGCCTGGGGCCAGCTCGAGCGTGTCGGAGCGGTGAAGTCGTCGCGTGCTGTGGACCCGCGACGTGGCTCTCATCGGGGCAGGATATCTCCTGTCGCGATCGATCGGGCCAGGCGAGAGCGATTCCACGTCGTGGAACGGCGCTCCAGACGGGCCCGTTCTAGCCGCTCGGGTGGCCGCGAGCAACTCGGTGCGCTTGTTGGACGCTCGAAGAGAATCCGTACGGACTGGGCGAGCCGCTAGGGTGCATCCCCGCGTTGGATCCCATAGTCCACTCGGGCTGGCAGATCCTGCCCGCCGGCCAATGTCGGAGCACTCTGGCCGGGACCGGCGCTGTGGTCGAGCACCACGTAGTACTGACCCGGCGGGACACGGACGTACCGCTTCCAGAGCTGTCCTGAGACGAGCGCATCGTCCATGGCCGCGGGTGCGGTTGGGAACGCCGGTCCAGGCGCGCTGACATACTGCTGGATCATCACGTCCCCCACCGATTTGGGCACGACCAGCACGTCGATGGCTGGGGTCCCTTCGAGCGAAAGCACGACGTAGAGTGCCTGACTGTCTTCAGTGACCTCGAATCCCCCAACGTAATCCTGCTGACCCGAGTGAAGGGCCGTTCGGTCATTGGCAAGTTCCACCTTGTCCTCGGAAGACAGACGGAAGGGCTTGAACGGCTGGCTGCCCCGTCGAACGAGGCCGATGCCGAAGTCCATGTTGCCATCGTCGTCGTAACGAATGACCGTGAACCCGCGGTCCAGCTGCGATTTGACGACCTGCTGGCCGATTTCATTCGGGTCTATCCCGACGAGACTCGCGCCCGCTTGGACCAACGAATACTCGACGAATTTCGTTTCGAACGATACCGCGTCGAGGCGCAGCGGCCGGAAGTAGATGTACATCGAACCGTCGTCCGCGAGCTGAAAATCAGGCGCGTATTCGACCAAGCCGGCGGCCGTGAATCCGATGCGCGCCGTGACGTTGGTCCAGACGTATCCCTTACCTGAGAACTGAACGACGAACGATTTTCGCTCGAGGTCGCCCAGGGCCCTCGACTGGCAGCTGTCCGCGAAGAACCTGCCGATGACGGGCTGATCATCTTGGGTCTTGAGCGGTGTCCCCCGCCGGGTCATCTCGAAGCAGAACCGATCCAGGCCGTACTTCAGAATATCGAAACGAAGCGACTTGTTCCCTGGGTTGTTGACCACGCCCGGGCCGACGAGACGGACGGCGCCGATGCCCGTTGCCTCGGTGCCGCCGCACCCGGCGAGGCAAGGCATGGCGACGTGAAGCGATACGAGCAGAACACGGATGGCCTTCGTGTGCGGGTTCACGCGCCCGAGCATAGCGCACAAAGCGCCGGGGCTCTCCTCCCTTGGCGCTCCGCGCGAGCGGCCCTGGCAGCGTGTGCCGATCGGAAGGCACACACGCAGAGGAACAACATGGGCGGCTGACCAGACTGACTGGAGGTGCCCTTGGGGGGCGATGGTTCACCCTGCCGGAGCCACCGCCCAGAAAGGCACGTCCTACTCCATCGAAAGCGGCCCAGTACCCTTGCTGCTACGAGCCCTCGCGGCGTGCGGGGCTCGTACCGGCGAGGGACGTTTCGGGGTTTGGACCGGCGCCCCGGGGCGCCCCGGGCAGACGAGCTTGACAGCGAAGCATGGGGCGTTGCAATCGTGGGGCCGAACTCATGGCAAGCATTGCGGTCATTGGCGCTGGCGCCTGGGGGACGGCCTTGGCGCGTCTCCTGGGCCAGCATGGCGCGCCCGTTGCTTTGTGGACCTGGCAGGTCGAGCACGCGCTGTGCATGCAACGCGATCGCGTCAATGCGCAGTTCTTTCCGAGTTTCTCGCTTCCCGATTGCGTGCGGGTGACATCCGACATCGCCGACGCCCTGGAGGATGCGGCTCTCGTCCTTCTCGTGGTGCCTTCCGACGTGTTCCGCAGCGTTCTGACTCAGGCGCGCCCGTACATCCCCGACCATGCCGCGTTGGTGAGTGCGGCCAAGGGCATCGAGAACGGTTCGTTGATGCTCATGGGCGAAATCATTCATGATGTACTCGGCGAGTCCGCTCTCGAGCGAAGCGCTGCGCTTTCAGGCCCAAGCTTCGCTTCGGAGCTGGCGCGTGGCCTCTTGACGAACGTCGTCGTCGCTGGTCCGAGCTCCGAGCTTTGTTCTCGGATCCAGGTCACGCTCTCGATCGAGCCGCTGCGCGTGTACACGAGCGACGACCGGGTCGGCGTCGAGATGGGTGGGGCGCTCAAGAACGTGATCGCCATAGCTGCGGGGGCTTGCGACGGCCTCGGCTTCGGCCACAACACGCGGGCCGCCCTCATCACGCGAGGGCTGGCCGAAATCACGCGTCTGGCGGTGGCCAAAGGAGGGCATCCCATGACTCTGTCTGGACTGGCCGGGATGGGTGACCTCGTGCTCACTTGTACGGGGGATCTCTCGCGAAACCGCACCGTTGGCTTCGATTTGGGTCGTGGAGAGCAGCTACAAGACGTACTGGCCCGGCTCGGACACGTCGCCGAGGGTGTGCCCACCGCTCGGAGCGCCTACTGCTTGGCTCGCCAGCTCGGGGTTGACTTGCCCATTTGCTCCGAGGTGTACAGGGTGCTGTTCGAAGGAAAGGCGCCGCGCGATGCGGTTCGCGAGTTGACGGCACGGCCACTTCGCCAGGAGAGGGATTGACCATGGCTCCGTATCGAACCGGGTTGCTCGCGGCACTCGTCATGCTAGGCGTTGCACACTCGGCTGCTGGCCAGCAGCCCGCGATGGGCGCGACGCCCGGGTACCAGCAGCCGTCCTGGACGCCAGCGCCAGCCACAGAAGGAGCCTACGGGTACCCCAATACCGGCGCGCCGCCGTATGCGCCGCCGTATGGCTCTCCCTACGTCGCACCGGTCGCGCCGCGACCTGCTCGCACTGCGAGCGACGTCGAACTCGGAACTCTGTACGTGACCTCCGGCGTGTACGGCGTCGGGATGGGCGTCTGGCTGAGCATGGAGCTCGGTATCTCCGATCCGGCGACGTTTCTGATCCCGCCGGTCGTGCTCGGTCTCGCGGCTCCCACCGCGGTGTACGTCCTGAACCGGCCCCGCATGCGTAGGGGCATGCCGCTCGCCGTGGCCACCGGACTGGCGATCGGCGCGGGCGAGGGCCTCGGCATTGCCGGCTATCAGATCGCCGCTGCCAGCGAACGGCACGACTGGAGCTTCCGGGCCGTGGCGCGATCGATTGCCATTGGGGCCACGGTCGGCGGGGTCGGCGGCTACGCGGTGGGCGCTCTGCTCGAGCCGCCTCCTCAGAGCAGTGCTTCGGTGGCGAGCGGCGTCGTTTGGGGCACTGCGATCGGGTCCATGTTCGGCTACGGCGCGTCCGGGACCCACGGCCGTCGTGCTGCGGCGCTCGGCGGGCTGATCGGCTACAATGTTGGGCTCGTTGCCATGGCCGGCCTGTCGACCGCTGTGGTTGTCAGCTGGTACGAGCTCGGTTGGATGTGGGCTGGAGCAGGAATCGGTGCGGCGGCTAGCCTGCCGGTGTTCCTGTTCTACACAGGCAAAGACGCGCCCCCAGCGAAACGTGGCTTCATCTTCATGGGCACGGCCGCGACCGTGGGACTGGCGGCTGGGGCGCTGCTCTCGGGCACCTTCGACCATGTCGGTTCCCGGCCATTTGTCTCCGTGGCGAGCGCGGACCAGGAGCTACCATGGCTCACTGTCGATTTTGCCGCGCCGATGGTGAGTGCGTCGGGCGTCGGCGCGGTCGTCGCCGGGCACTGGCGATAGGCTCGGTCGCCGCGGGACGCTGCCGGCGAGTCACCCATGGCGCGTTTCGATCGAAGCGATGGGTCGTTCGCCGCCTTCGACTCGGCAAGGGCTACGAAATACCCGTCGCTTCAACAGGCGCGAGGTACTAGGCTGGGATGCGACGCATGGCCACCATTCGGTACTACCCGTCGCAAGGTGAGCAGGTCCTCGTGACCCTGCACAAGCCGGTGACGACGATCGGTCGGGCCCTCGGAAACGATGTGGCGATTCCGAACGAGACAGTGAGCAGCCACCACGCACAGATCGTCTTCAACGGCCGGGACTTCCAGCTCGAGGAAGTCGACCGAGGAGCGCCCATCCTGATCAACGGCAAGAAAAAGCGTCGCGGCCGACTGGTCAACGGTGACCGACTGCAGCTCGGTTCCGCTTTGCTCGGGTTCAGCATGTTCACCGACGCACCCGTCGGATTCCAGGCGTCGGCAGCCCAGGAGGCGGAGAACGAGATCAGCGGACTGCGGCGGCTGCACAGCTTCAGCGTCCGCCTGATGACGTCTCGGTCGGTGGATGAGCTGCTCGAGATGCTGCTCGACGACGTGATCGAGCTGACCGGAGCGGCTCGCGGGTTCGTGTTGCTGGTGGACCCGGGCGACGGCGAGCAGAGCACGCCGCGTGTCCGAGCTTCGCGCAACGTGCAGCGCGAGGCGATCGAAGACCCAACGGGCAGGATCAGCGACAGCATCGTGCGCAGCGTGGTCGAAACCAAACGGCCGGTTATCGTCAGCGACGCCGTGACCGACACGACGTTCGGCAAGAGCGAAAGCGTCATCGCGCTGCGTCTGTCGAGCGTGATGTGCGTGCCGCTGCTCAGTCAAGGCGAGGCCATCGGCGCCCTGTACGTCGGCAACGACGAAGTCAAACATCTGTTTCAGCGCAGCCAGCTCGACCTTCTCACCATTTTCGGAGCGCAGGCCTCGCTCATCGTGCAGAACGCGATGCTCGTAACCGCGCTGAGAGCGGACAAGGAGAAGCTCAGCGCGGAACTCCAGGACAAGCGGTTCGGTGAGATCATCGGAGCCTGTCCATCCATGATGGAGGTGTTTCGCAAGCTTCAGAAGGTGGCCGCCACGGATATCAGCGTCCTCATCACGGGCGAAACCGGAACAGGAAAGGAGCTCATCGCGCGGGAGCTGCACCGCCGGAGCAATCGCGTCGAGGGACCCTTCATTGTCGTGAATTGCGGCGCCATTCCCGAGAACCTCATCGAGAGCGAGATGTTCGGTCATGTCCGTGGAGCCTTCACCGGAGCCGTGGCGAGCCGGACGGGCAAGTTCCAGCAGGCCGATGGCGGAACGTTATTCCTCGACGAGATCGGGGAGCTGAGCTTGCCCCTTCAGGTGAAACTGCTGCGTGCGATCCAGGAACGCGTCGTGTACCGAGTCGGAGACAGCCGCGCCGAGCGCTGCGACATCCGCATCGTTTGCGCGACCAATCGCAACCTCGAGGGGATGATGAGGTCCGGGACGTTCCGGGAGGACCTGTACTACCGACTGAATGTCGTGAACTTGTGGTTGCCGCCGCTGCGCGAGCGGGGCGACGACATCTTCATCATCGCGAAGGCGCTGCTTAGCAAATACGGCGACGAGCTGAACAGTCCGGTGAAAGGCTTCTCACCTCAGACACTCGCGGCCATCCGCAAATGTGCCTGGCCGGGCAACATCCGGCAGGTCGAAAACCGAATCAAGAAGGCCCTGGTGCTCTGCGACAAGACGCTGCTTTCACCCGAGGACCTCGACCTCGGTGAGAAGGAGGAGGCGCCGATTGTCCCGCTCGAGAAGGCGAAGGAGGACTTTCAGCGCCGCTATGTGCTCGAGGTGCTGGAGCGCAACAACGGCAACCGCACGCAGACCGCGCGCGACCTGGGCGTCGACCCACGCACGATCTTCCGCTACCTCGAGAAGGAGCCCAATCCGATTCCGAGCGCGCAGGCGCCGGCCAACAAACCCATCGACCGCTGACAGTTCGTGCCTCGATTCCAGGACTAACGAGGCTGCGCCTCAGACCGACGAGGCATGTGAGGTCAGGCCGAGCATCTGCGTTGTTCTGAAGGGGTCTCCGGCGCTCATC
>JAFGIS010000031.1 GCA_016929495.1 Polyangiaceae bacterium
GATGAGCGCCGGAGACCCCTTCAGAACAACGCAGATGCTCGGCCTGACCTCACATGCCTCGTCGGTCTGAGGCGCAGCCTCGTTAGTACCAGGAGCAGAGCTGCCAGAACATCGGTCTATCGGCGTCCACCGACTGCGCGCTGCAGGCGGGGCTACGTCGATGTCGTCGAGGCGGTCGGGGCCATGCTTGTCGAGCCTTGCAGCGGGGCCCGCATTCGCGCGGGTCCCGGCGTGTCCCGCTCGGCGACTGTCAGTGCCGGCAATCGCAGCTTCCCGGGACGCGGCGGGCCGGGTACGGTGTGTCGGCCAATGCTGTCGTCGCAGCGCGCTGGCAGGCAGGCTACCCTGGCCGGATCTTGGCGAAAATCACTCATGACCTACCGCATTCGTCGTTCAGATGCTCCCCTGGCAGGCGCTTCCTCGCGGGGATACCAGGTCGGCCCTGACACTGTCGTACAGCTACACTACCGAGCGTTCGACGAGGAGGGCGAGCTCGTTGCCGAATCGGAACGCCCCGCCGAGTTCCTCGTGGGATACGGCCAACTGCCGTCCCGCCTCGAGCGTGAAGTCGAAGGGCTGACGGCCGGGCAGTCCCGCTCGGTGACGCTCGGGCCATCAGATGCTTTTGGCCCCCGCGATTCCAGGGCGGTGCTCGAAGTCGACCGTATGGACTTCCCGCAGGACCTCGCACCTGGGGATCAGTTCGAGGCGGAAGGCGCGTCGGGCGAGCTGGTCTGGCTGAGGGTGTTGGAGGCCAGCTCCGAGACTGTCGTGGTCGACACCAATCACCCGCTGGCCGGCCAGAAGGTGCGTTTCGAGATCACCATCGATGCGGTGCGGCCAGCCACCGAGGAGGAAAGAACCGGAGCGACCGAGCGTCTGCAAGCAGTCCAGGCTCCGACGCTGGTTTCGGTGGATCGCTTGCTTCAGGGAGGGGGCCGGCGCTACGAGAGCACTCCGGCACAGGAGCGGTCAAAGCAGAACGCAGAAGCGCCGGGTCTAGCTCCCCCTCTATCGGAGACCAAGGAATGACTGGTTGGGACATACTCAAGTTCGACGTCAGGGTCAGACAACGCATGATGGCCAAGCAGCTTCTGACCCCAGCGCAACTGCAGCGCCATCTAGACGAGCTGCCAGACGTCGAGGGGCGATGCGATGCTATTGGTCCGCAGCAGCCTGCGGTGGGGATGCGTGGCGTCCGTGAGGCATACGCTGGCGGTCGAATGGGCATTGCCCAGAAAGCCCCGGCCCACACGGACGCGGGCAATGACAGTGCACCACGCCCAGACTCCGACGTAGTGGCACCGCGGCCGGACGGCGGGGCCGAAGTGGGTCGAAGCTCCTCCGACGAGGATATGTCGTGAGTCAAGGCGACGAGCACGATGACGGCCCGAGCCCGAGCGATCTGCGGGCCAGCCGTCATGCGTTCGAAGAAGCGAAGGCCGAAGCGGCCAGCGGCTCGGGTGAAGGGCTACCTGCGATCGATTTTGCCACGTTCGTGCTCTCGCTGAGCCACTCGGCCCTGCTGCATCTTGGAGACGCTCCGGATCCGGTGAGCGGGACCGTGAGCGTGAACCTTCCCATGGCTCGGCAGACGATCGACTTGCTGGCGCTACTCGAGAAAAAAACCCGCGGCAATCTCAGCGGAGAGGAAGAACGGCTTCTCGAGCAAGTGCTCTACGACCTTCGGATGCGCTACGTCGAGGTGTCCAAGTCACGGTGAGCTTTGCCCGCGCGTACACGGCTCTCTTCGCCTGCCTCATGGTTGGCGGCTGCGAGATTGGCTGTGACACGTCACGCGCGGTGACCGGCAGTCGTGATGCCAGTCCAGCCTCCTGTCCTGTCGCGACGGCATCATTGTCGTCCGAGCCTTCGCGGGGTTTCGCAGACCTGGTTGCTCGGGCCGATCCCGCTGTCGTGTCCGTGAGCGCGCTGCTCAATGAGCACGTGCCGTCCGACACGCGTTCGCCAGTGGGCGAGGGTGAGGGCAGTGCATTCGTCTACGACCCTGACGGGTTCATCCTCACGAACTTCCATGTCATCGAGCGCGCTTCAGAAATCCGTGTCGTTCTCGAGGACGGAGAGGAGCTCAAGGCGAGCATCATCGGTGTCGATGCGCCCACCGATGTTGCCGTGCTGAGAGTCCCCAAGAGAAACCTTTCGTTCCTTCCTCTCGGAGACTCCGATCGAGCTCGCGTGGGCGACTGGGTCGTAGCCATCGGCAATCCGTTCGGCCTTTCCCACACCGTATCGGCCGGAATCATTTCGGCCAAGGGGCGGACGGGGCAAGACGTCAAGGGCCTCGGCGACGAGTCCGGGTACTACAACTTCATCCAGACGGACGCCAGCATTCATCCGGGCAACTCAGGCGGGCCATTGCTCGATCTGGCTGGCCGCGTCGTCGGAATCAATACGGCTATGCGAGCCCAGACCAGCAGCATTGGTTTCGCGATTCCGATCAACATGGTCAAGGAGCTCCTGCCTCGTCTGATTCGTGACGGCTCGGTACGTCGCAGCGCGATCGGCATCACGGTGTCTGCAGCGACCGCGGAGGACCAAGCAAGGCTCGGGCTCGATGGCCCCGGGGGAGCGGTCGTCCGGCGCGTGCTTCCCGGTGGACCCGCAGATCGAGCTGGGCTCGAGAAGGACGACGTCGTCGTGGCGCTTCAAGGCAGCCGCGTGAGCAGCCCGGAACAGCTCCGATGGAAGACGAGTCTGGCCGGCGTTGGCACACGAGTGAAGCTCCGGCTCGTGCGAGGCAAACGGGAAATGGAGATCTACGTCCGGCTCAGCGATTTGTCCGAGCGACATTCTGCCGCCGACAGCGGCATCGACTGATCAGATTCGATGCATTGCGGCTGACCGGTCAATGATCGAGGTCGTCGGACGCGATCCATTCGTGGGGCCGTTTCTCGTGGAGGTGTTCTTGCATGGGTGGCGGGGAGAAACAGAGGCGTTCCGCGTACTAGTAGCCGTCATGACTTCGCTTGGCTCTCTGCGCCGGACCAGCGGCCCGCTCACGGAGCCGTCGCGTGATCCTGGAGCCCGTCGGAGTCATTCGGGCAAGTCTTGCCGCCTGGCCGCGCTCCCAGCGCCGGCGGAACAGCGGGTTGCCCTGCCCGAGCCGTCGGGACTGCGCCCTACCCCGCAGCCGAAGGCGAGCCTGGCTCGACCCTATGATCTCGATGTCGCGCTTGGGGTGAATAGGGCCTGCTCTGCGGCGTCCAACCGGAGGTCAAGGCAGGCAGAAGCGGAGCAAGATCGTGCCATCATCGAACGTGCCCAGGCCGGCGACACGCATGGCTTCCGGCAGCTCGTCGACCGGTATGAACGCCGAGCCTTTGCGCTCGCGGTCGGCCTGGTGCGCGACGAGCAGGACGCGCAGGAGATCGTCCAGGAGGCATTCCTCCGCGTTCACAGGAATCTGGCGTCGTTCAACGGAAGCTCGACATTCTTCACCTGGCTGTACAGAATCGTCGCCAATCTCTCGATTGACCTCATGCGCCGTCCTTGCAGGCGCGAGACTTCGCTGGAGGCCCACCGGACGACCACGCGTGAGGACGAATCTGCCTTGGTTTCGCGCCTGGACGGTGCCGATCCGCTTGAGCACGTGCGAAGAACGGAAATCGCGGTGCGCATTCAGCGGGCGCTCGATGCGCTGCCCTCCTACCATCGCGGGGTCATCATTCTGCGCGAGGTGGAAGGCATGAGCTATCAGGAAATGGCGGAGGTCATGGGCGTGTCCAAGGGAACGATCATGAGTCGGCTCTTCCATGCTCGGCAGAAGCTGCAGCGCGCCC
>JAFGIS010000388.1 GCA_016929495.1 Polyangiaceae bacterium
CCAGCGCCTTGGCGAAGTCGTGGGAGATCGCCTCCATGTCGATGGTACGGCGTCGATAAAATAGCCAACGTTCGAGCATCACGGCGATCGACAACAGGGATAGGCCGAGCAGCAGGTACAGCACCCACTCGGAATGGAAGATGGGCAGGCCGAGCAGAACGCTGACAATGGAGCTGTATTGATGGGACATAACGACGGCTATCTCTGGAACGCGGTCATGCCCCCAATAGTGTCCGTGTGCAAGCGGCCGGGCTGCTCGTGGCTAGCAAGCCAACGCCCGGGCGCGGATCCAACGGTCGCGGAGCACGGCCCCGCACTCGACCGGCCGGAGCCAGAGCCGCCGGCTTTCCGGGCACTGCGCGCGCGAACCCGGCGCACGCCGCGCGTCCGGTGGAGGGGAACGACCTTGACCACTAGCCCAGGCGGTGCCACCCGGGCCGTGCCGCGGCAACGGCGATCCGACGTACCGTGGCGACGGCAGTACCAGCCGTGCGTGGGTGCAGACAGCTCGTCGGCCCGTTCGGGGCTGATGCTCTCCAGGT
Source organism: Polyangiaceae bacterium (assembly GCA_016929495.1). GTDB lineage: Bacteria > Myxococcota_A > Polyangia > Polyangiales > Polyangiaceae > JAFGIS01. The sequence continues at coordinate 543 of JAFGIS010000388.1, forward strand.
TCTGACGGTGCCGTGCGCCCAGCGGACTCGTTTGCGCGCAGCGAGGCCTGCGCGTACTCTGTGGTACGAGTGTGAACGAGGCACCGTTGCAGCAACCTCGCCTGTCCGCAGGGCGGCGCTGGGTGGTCGGTATGGCCATCGTTACTGCGGTCGCGGCCGGGCAGACGGCCCCGGCCGTCATGTTCGGGCAACCGACGTCACTCGTGGTGCTCCAGCTCTCCTTCTGGCTGGTCGTGACGCCAGTGCAGATCCTCGTGCTCTCCCTGGCCTTCGACCGGACAAACCGGCGCGGCAGCAGCGCGACTCGAACACTGGTGGAGAGCATCGCGCTATCGGCCGTCATCGGGGCATGCGACCTGGTCGCCCTCGGTTGGGCCACCGAACGCTGGCTCGGCATTCGTCTCATCCCGGACAGGCAACTGTCCGAGGCCGCTCTGGCGCTGGTTGGCGCGATGGTGGGTACGTTCATCTGCGGGATCTGGGCCCTCGCGTTCGTGCTGCCGTACACCGCCGAGCAATCCCGGGTCAGGACAGCCCAGGCAGAGCGGCTCGAGCTCGAGGCGGCCCAGCTGCGCTCGGCGGCGGAGCTCGCCCGCTTGCGCTCGCAGCTCGAGCCGCATTTCTTGCTCAACACGCTGAACACGATCGCTGGACTCGTCACGCAAGACCCACGTGAAGCGAGACGTCTCATCGGATGTCTCGGAGACCTGCTGCGCGATTCCCTGCGCGACCAAGAGGAGATGCAGACGCTCGACGCCGAAGTGACCTGGCTCCGACGCTACACGGAAATCCTGAGCGCGCGCCACGGGGAGGCGCTGCGCTTCGACTGGGACATCCAGCAGAACGCGCGCAGCGTGTTCTTGCCGCGACTGCTGCTTCAGCCTTTGGTCGAAAACGCGGTCAAGCACGGAGCTCTGCGCCGAGGCAGCGGTGACGGACGGGTGTCGGTGCGCGCCTACCTCGACGGCGCCGAGACGGGCAGCGACCAGCCGCTGTTGCTCGTGTGCGTCGTAGCTGACAATGGACCCGGGCTGTCGACGGCTCCCCCGCGGGAAGGCGCTTTCGGATTGCGTTCGGTAGAGCGCCGCCTCAAGCTCAAGAGTCCGCGAGCGAACCTGAAGCTCGAGTCGTCCAGCCAGGGTACCCGCGCGATCGTCACCCTGCCCGTGGCGAGAACCCACGGCCCGACCACCGGCTCGACACACGGTCCGGCGGAGGTGGCATGACGTCCACCGACGCTCCCCGACTGCGAGCACTCATCGTGGAGGACGAGTGGGTCGCGCGCAACTACCTCGCCGAGCTGCTCGAGGCATCGCGCCTGGCCGAAACGGCCGGCGCCGTCGCGTCGGCGGAAGAAGCCAGAGAGCTCATGTCGAGCAGCATGGGCCCGGCCATCGACGTCGTGCTCATCGATGTGAATCTCTCGGGGGATGAGACCGGCGGACTTCAGCTGGCCCGCGAGCTCGCGGCACTGGACACCAGGCCCCTATTGGTGCTGGCCACGGCCTATCCCGAGCACGCCATCGAGGCCTATGAGCTCGGCGTCGCGGACTACCTCCTGAAACCCTTCACCGAAGAGCGCGTCGAGCAGTGTCTTCGGAGGCTCTGCGAACGCCGGCCGGCGGAGGTTCCGGCGGGTCCGCGTCGGATCGTCGCACGGCGGGACAAGAGCCTGGTCTTCTTCGAGCTCGGCGAGGTGTGGGCTTTCGAAGCCGCCGATCGCTTGACCAGTGTTCACACACCGCACGGCACCTTCGACCTCGATCTGTCTCTGGCAGCCATAGAGGCTTCGTTCGGCCGAGGCCTGGTCCGCGTCCACCGCAACTGGCTCGTCAACGGCTCTCACATCAAGCAGCTCGGGCGGGAGGGGGCCGAAACACGAATCTTCGTGGGCGAGGGACTCCCGCCCGGGGGTCGCGGCGTGCGCGTTCCCGTGGCGCGTGAGCGAGCTCAGCAGATCAGGGAACTTCTACTCGAGAACGCGACGGGGCTCAGGCGCTGACTCAGCCGCCGAGCGAACCGTAACCATCCAGCGACGCCACCACGGGCACTCCGACCTTCTGGAGCGCCGCGATTGCAGCGTCCGCATCGTCGAACCGTAGACAGATCACGGCCTTGTCGCCGCGGCCGTGGGTGAAGGCGTAGACGTACTCGATCGCAAGCTGCGCCTGGTCGACACGTTCAAGCAGGCTGGCGAGACCACCCGGGCGGTGGTCCACCTCGACCGCGACGACCTCGCTCACGTTCACGACGTAGCCCGCGGCCCTGAGCGCGTCGCGAGCGCGCTCCCAGCCGTCCACGATGAGCCGGAGGATCCCGAACTCGCTGGTGTCGGCGAGGTTCAGCGTCAGGATGTTGATCCCTTGATCGCCGAGCACGCGGCAGGGCCCCACCAGCTGTCCCGGCTTGTTCTCCACGAAGAGCGAAAGTTGGTGGATCTTCATCGTGCCTCCGGGCACTAGCTCGACCGCCTGTCGACGACGCGTTTCGCCTTGCCCTCGCTGCGAGGGATGCTCTGCGGCTCCACGAGCCGCACGCCCACCCTCAGGCCCACCGTGCGCTCGATCCCCTGAGACAGCCTGTGCTGCAGGCTTTCGAGCGCACGCACCTTGTCGCTGAAGACCTCGGGAGTGACCTCGACTTCGACCACGAGCTGGTCGAGCCCTTCCTCGCACAGGAGCACCAGCTGATAGTGCGGAAGCGTTCCCTCGGCTTCGAGCAATGCCGCCTCGATTTGCGAGGGGTAGACGTTGACGCCGCGGATGATGAGCATGTCGTCACTGCGTCGACCCACGCGACGCATCCGGCGCACGGTCCGGCCGCAGGCACAGCGGCCGGGGATCAGCGATGTGATGTCACGCGTGCGATAGCGGATCATCGGCATGGCTTGCTTGCTCAGCGTCGTGAGCACGAGCTCGCCTTCGGCGCCGTCCGGCAACGGTTGGCTTGTGTCCGGGTCCAGGATCTCCGGGTAGAAGTGGTCTTCGAAGACGTGCAGGCCGTCTTGCGACTCGCACTCGCTGGCCACGCCGGGACCGGTGATCTCGGACAGGCCGTAGATATCGAAGGCCCGGATGCCCGCCTCCTGCTCGATCCTCCGCCGCATGCCGTCCGTCCAGGGCTCCGCGCCGAACACCCCGACCCTGAGCGGCAAGTCCCGCAGATCAATGCCGATCTCGCGCCCGTGCTCCATCAGATGCACGAAGTAGCTTGGCGTCGAGCAGACGGCGGTCACTCCGAAGTCCCTCATGATCATGATCTGGCGCTCGGTATTGCCCCCGGAGACGGGGATCACGGTCGCGCCCAGAGACTCGGCCCCGTAGTGCGCGCCGAGGCCGCCGGTGAAGAGGCCATAGCCGTACGCGTTCTGCACGATGTCGCGGTGGCTGAGCCCGCAGCACGTCAACGTGCGGACCATGGCGCTCGTCCACGTGGCCAGGTCCTCGGCGGTGTAAGCGACGACGATCGGCTTGCCGGTGGTTCCGCTCGAAGCGTGAAGCCTCACCACGTCCGACAGGGGACTCGCGAACAGTCCGAAGGGATACGTGTCGCGAAGGTCGAGCTTGGTGGTCAGCGGCAGGCGCGCCATGTCGGCGAGGGTCTGAATGTCCTTCGGCTCGAGGCCGCGCTCCTGCATGCGCTCTCGGAACAGCGTCACGTGTTCATAGGCGCGTGACACGGTGGCGCGCAGACGCCTGAGCTGGATCTCCTGCAGACGCGGCTCCGGCAGGTAGTCAAGGGCGGCGGCCGGATGGATCCTTCCGTCGTGTTCGTGGGACTTCGGGCTGTGTTGGACGAGCATGTTCGGAAGCACTAGCCGTTACGGATCCTGCTGAAAAGCTCGAGGTTGGCAGCCAGCGTCGCGGGTTTCAGCTGGGCTCGTAGAGCGTCGTGCCAGAAGCGCTCCTCGACGTCCAGCTGCCGACTGAGCCGTGCCAACAGGGCCACGTTGAGGCTCTTGTGCGACCGGAGCTCGGCCGAACCCACGTCGGCGCTCGTGAGCAGCACGCCGTCCACCGCGAGCAGACGGCGATGCGGCTCGACTTGGCCCAGCTCGAGGACCAGCAGGAAATGCGCCGTGCCCGCCGAGACCATGGGGGAGAGCACTCGGTCTCCGAACCGGACGTCGCTGCGCACCGAGCCTCCGCGCTGGCTCATGCCGTGCACCTCGCTCTTCTTCACGTCGTAGCCAGCGAGGAACACGGCCTGTGCGAGCACGTCGGAGCCCTTGACGATGCCTTGTCCGCCGAGCCCTGCCATGACGACGTTCGTGACCGTGCGCATCGGCGTCATTCCGGTTCGCCTTTCGCGTCGCACCTTGCCAGCGCCTGCTCGTAGCGGCGTATGGCGGCGGCGGCGAGTAGACAGGGCCGCCTGGCGATGAGCACCCCGGTCAGCTCCCGGTCGAGCATCTCGTCGAGCTCCCGCTCGAAGCGCTCCCGGTCGGTGGTGGGGTTGACCTCGACCACACGCTCGACCCCCATCGCCCGGGCGACGGCAGCCAGGTCGAGCTTTGCCGTCGGCGAGTGATCGAGCTTGCGCCCCGTTCCCGGGTGCTCCTGCATGCCGGTCATGGCGGTCGTGCCATTGTCGACGATGACCACGACATGCCCGGTGCTCGGTCGGTTGTAGACCATCTCCGCGAGGCCGGTGAGCCCACTGTGGACGAATGTGCTGTCTCCGATCACGCTCACCACACGCCGCGCCTGGTGCGGCGGCAGCACGTGGCGCAGGCCGAGCCCAACGGTGATGCTCGCCCCCATGCACACGCAGGTGTCCATCGCAGACAGGGGTGGCAGTGCCGCCAGCGTGTAGCAGCCGATGTCGCCGGAGACGATGAGGTCACGCTGGGCCAATGCCTCGAAAACCGAGCGATGCGGACATCCTTTGCAGAGCTCGGGGGGCTTGCCCCGAGGCGGCACCGGTTCCGGGCTGGTGTCGCGCGCGACAATGCGCCCGACACGCTCGGCATCGAGCTCGCCAAAGCGATACATCGCCGGCTTGTCCTCGACCTTGATGCCCGCAGCGCGCAGCTGTTCCACCAGGTACGGGTCTCCCTCCTCGACGACCTGGCAGCGCCCCACGCTTTCGCTGAAGCGCCGTATGACTTCCAGAGGCAAAGGATGCGTCAACCGCAGCTCGAGGATGCTTGCCTGCGGGGCCGCTTCGAGCGCGTGCACGACGCTCACGCCCGAGGCCACGATCCCGAGCGTTCGGTCCGCCCCATGCTCGATCGTCAATCCGGAGCTGGGCGCCCACTCGGAGATGCTCGCGAGCTTGTCGCACAGGCGCCGGTGCGCGGGTCTCGCGTTGGCCGGAACCATGACGCGCGCGCCGATGTCGCGCTCGAAATGCGGCGGCGGCGCAGCGTCGAGCCTCCGCTCGGGACGCACGATGGTCTTGCTGTGACAGATCCGAGTCGTCATCCTCAAGAGCACCGGCAAGGCCCAGCGCTCGCTCATTTCGGCGGCGGTCGCGAGCAGATCATAACAGGACTGCGAGTCCGACGGTTCAAGCATGGGCACACCAGCGGCCACCGCGTAGCGCCGGTTGTCCTGTTCGTTCTGGCTCGAAGCCATACCCGGGTCGTCGGCGGAAACGATGACCAGCGCGCCACTGACGCCGGTGTACGCGGCCGTGAACAGCACGTCCGCAGCCACGTTGAGCCCGACGTGCTTCATGGTCACGAGTACCCGAGCGCCCGCGAACGCCGCGCCCAGGCCCACCTCGAGCGCGACTTTCTCGTTCGGCGCCCACTGGGCGCGTCCGCCGAGAGCCGAGAAGCGCTCGAGGATCTCGCTCGAGGGGGTCCCGGGATAGCCGGTGCCGAGGGCGAAGCCCTGGCAGCGAGCCGAAAGCGCAACGGCTTCGTTCCCGCTGAGCAGCTGTCGCGCCGAAACCGCTCGGCCACTCATCGCGCACCCGCGGCGTCGAGCCACTCGCGTACTCGGGCCCGCGGCCACCACTTGCGTCCGCCCCCCGGCAGGAGTTGAGCGTCTTTTCCGCGCAGCCCGCGGTTTCTGGCCTGGGCTCTAATCGTTCGGGGGGACCTGTTTCGCATACGCAGTTGGCTGTGTCGTGCGCTTTTCTGGCACGGTCGGAGACCGTTGCAGTCCGGTTTGCGTTATCTATGTGTGCCCGAGCCGTCAACGGGCAGGACGGAAACGGCTCATGATCCGGCGGGAGCACAATCCTGGATCACGGAATTGTCAACCGCCACTGGATCGGGGAGACTCGGCTTGCCCGGTCAGCATTCCCTTCATACGCTTGAGGTGTCGACCTATAACGGCGCCTCGGACCAGCGTGCCCCAGGCACGCGCGCGACCGGTGTCGATGGTGTCCTTCTTCGGAGGTTCTCTTCCATGCACAGTTCAAAGGGCTATGTGATTCCGCTTCTCGGCGTCGTCATGTCGTTGGGGTGCACCGCCACCGACGCTCCGCCTGTGTTCGGCACCGGCGGACAGTCGGGGTGGGGAGTCGGCGGAAACGGCACGGGAGCCACGGGCACCATGACCGGTACCGGAGCCACGGGCACCATGCCGAATACCGGCGGCGGCACGGGCATCCCGACCGGCACCACCACCGGCACGACCACGGGGACTACCACCGGCACCACGACGGGAACCACCACCGGTACAACGACCGGTACCACCACCGGCACCACGACAGGCACCACCACCGGCACCACGACGGGAACCACCACCGGTACGACGACCGGCACCACGACGGGCACCACCACCGGCACCACCACAGGCACCACCACCGGCACTACGGCAACCACAGGTGCAGACTCCGAGTGCCCCGGCGCGAGGATCGTCAATACCACCAGCGGCAATGGGGACAAACAGTCGCCCGTCTTCAACATCAC
>JAFGIS010000389.1 GCA_016929495.1 Polyangiaceae bacterium
CCGGATGCTCAGCAATCAGGGCATCGAGGTCGACGAGGTGTTGCGGCTGTGGGTCCAATACGTCGTGGGTGACCATCCGAGCATCGTGCAGCCGACAGGCTTCTTCTCACCGCATCGAGCAGGACCGACGGCCGTTGCCACGTGGCAACGGTTGGGCAGCCGGGCCAAGGGTGGCAACTGGATGGTGCGGGCACACTGAAAAGTGCATGCTCGGCGGCACGATCGTGATCCACCAGCGCACTCAGAAGTTCCGAGAGTCGGTCCGTGTTTCTTCGGTAGTCTCAGTGGGTTGCAGGCAACCGTCAACCGTCTGACGCGCACCGAGCTACAGGGTGGATCACCAACGTGCCGAGGTGAATCACTCTAATGGGGCCGTAGCCCGGTGGGTCTGCAGCGCAACGCGGTCGCGCAAGGGCCCAACGCTCCACTCGCCGCCACTGATGTCCCGAGCGCAGCAACCTGTGCTGACGCCGTAGGCTGTTGGAGCAGGACGCCGTGAGACGACCTTCGCATTCATCGGTGCGGCTGTCCGCTGCGTGGCAGCCCCTGGCTTCCGGCCGGCCGCGCTGACGCCGCCACGATCCAGCACGTCCAGAGGATCCACACGTCCGGATCCAGACCTACCGAGTGACTTCAGTGAGGGGGATCCAGAGCGGCCACACCCCAAGGTGGATCACTATCGTGCGGGAGTCCTACCAGAGCGGTCCATGGCGAGAGTGGATCCGTCAAGTGACCCAGAGTGGATCACGTTAGGCGTGCCGCCGAAGCACAAGCAGGTCTTGAGCCAGACGTTGCCATGTTGCACCACGTCCGATGGCGAGCGCGACCGCTCGCAGCACGGCGAGGCTGTAGCGCTGCAGCTCCAGCGCTACGACTTTTCACTCTCGCCGCAACAGGCAGACCTTCATCCAGTCTTCCCACGAGGTCGCATGTAGATGCGCAGTCGGCGGGCGAGCGCATCCTTGGCTTTCGCGAGGATCTCCTTGCCTACCTTGTGATTCTTGCTGAAGTCGTGCCCGCTTGGCTTGATTCGAACCTCACAATGAGCGTCGTTCTCGGGATCCTCTGGAGGATTCGGGTGGTCCACGGCCAAGAACTCGTAGGGATCGCCACTCGCACGAGGTACGGGCGGTGGCAGGCGCTGCGGTTGAATCTCGACGATCCCCGTATCGCCGGGCCGTCGCGAGGTGAACACACTCTCGGGCCGCGAGTACGCGGACCTGTTGAACGAACACCGCGGCAAGTCAACAGCTGTGGGTAGGATGTCGTCGCCATTCACTTCTTCATCGCTGACGCTACGGTACAGCGATTCGCCCGAAGGAATCTCCGCGTCCTGAAGCCGCGACAACTCACCCCTCCAGGAAACCCTCGATCCGATCAGCCACCTCGGGGAACGCCTCCAAGGTGACTAGCAGGGTATCCGCTTCATCCTCCGTCGTGCGGTCAGTCAGCGTGAGAACGATGTCTCCATCCGAATCGCAATCAAGAATGGCATAACGACGACCCCTGACGAGCGTACACGCGATGCCACCGCTTCGCGTGACCGCGATCCTGTCAGGTTCGAGGCGCTGCAATCTGAGCGCGTCGAGAAGGCGTGCTGCCAGGACAGTGACGCTGGGCGGGACTGACTCGACCCTCTCGAGGGCCTGCGCCAGTTTGCTTGGAAGCGCGACGACAGCCGCCGGCACGTACCCAAGCGCCCGTTCGACGGTGGTTACGTCAGACCTGTTCTCCGCGGGGTCCCAACTGCTGATGTCGGGACGACCCTCTACCGTGAATGGCGCCCCGATCACCGCCAAACCAAGAGAGACCGAGCACATCATTTCCGCCATACTCCCCGAGGCCCTCTCCGCTGTCTCTGGCATGGCCCCTACTCGTCGGGACGCTAGAGTCGCGGCGTCGAAAACGGCGTCGGTCAGGTACTCCGGGTCTCGGGTTGCAACCACGGGCGAGACCGCGATGGCCGGAACGCAGGAAGAGCCGGCTCTTCGTTCTAGTAGACTCTCCGCCACTCTGACTCCTGTGCTGTGCCTTGTGTCAAATCAGCGAATCCTCGCACGATCCACTCGTGAGCCGTCTCGAACCACTTGCGCATGTTCGCGCTGTACCCGCGTGCAGTGAGATCAAACATGAGAATCGGCTGGTGGTCGGTCTGCCGCTCGACATTCTGGATCCGTACATGAAGGCGGCCCGATTGCTCGGGAAGCGAGAACGCCAAGTGCGTCACCAGCGCCTCTGGAGCTGGCAGGAAACGGGACTCCGTGGCCCGCCACGACAAGTCCGGGAACACGTTGGCGATATCGGCCAGGCCATGCCACGCGCCGTCGACTGGAATGTGGTTCACATAGCTCAGCTCATACTGTCGGAAACGCAGCTCCGACTGAAAACGGTCCTGAACGTACGCGCCGAACGTCCCAAGGTGCTCGTAGAAGCCGTCGCTTACGGCCCGGTACCTTGGGTACGGTTGCTCTGCGGCAGTCCTCCTCCAGTTATAGAGGAACCTGTCACGTTGGAACTGGATGAGGCGGTCCTTTGCGCTGGTCATGAACCACACGCGCGGGGCACGCATCACTGCCGGGTCCAGCGATACCGCGGTCCCGGGAGTGCCCGGCAGTTCAACTGTCGTAGCGAGGGGATCGACTTCCTCGACGTGTGCAAACGTGCTCGGAAGTCGCTCCCAAAGCTGACCAATGTGGGCGACCGTCAGCCCGCCTATCCGTTCAAACGTCACCCCGCACACAACCTCCACTACGGGCGGGCGGTCGTACTCTGGAAGTCGTGTGTCCGTCAAAGCGTTCGGCTCCTTACGCGGCCCGGACGCGCGATCCACCATCGAGGGCACGCGACTCGCGGCCAAGCCGTCCAGGCGTCTCTATGGTGCAACAGCCGGATGCCTATGGAAAGTCCCTTGAGGCGCTCCTGGCTCGAGGCACCTCGACCCTCTTCGGCTTGGCTCCGATCGGCAGCACAGGCCGGCCATTGGGATAATTGGCTTCATGCGGGCGCACCCGCCAGCGGGTGCGAGACGGGCGGATGCCTGCGCCCGTCACCACGGCTCAGCCTCCCGCGGACAGTGCGCGACGATTCTGATCGCGTTGCTCACCCTCACATGCTCCAGCTCTCCCCGCTCGACCATCGAGTACACCGTGGCTGTACACACCCGCAAAGTCGCCGCCACCTCCTTCACCGTGAACAGCCGCACGCCTTCTCCAGGCGCCCCTCCGCCGCTCCCCTCGCCGTACTTTTCCGGCCTTTTCGACCCCCGAAGACCCGCAGCACCGTGTAACAAGGATGCAACAAGCCGCGAGTGATTCGCGGCAAATCGCTGGGACCGCTGGACTCGGCCGTTCGTTCGCTTTCGAACGATTTCGCCACCTTGCAACTCGCTGCTACCGCCTGCCGACGCCCCTTCCCCGACTCCTAATCCGGAGGCTGAAGGTTCGAGTCCTTCATGGCCCACAGCGAGATCGTTGGTTCGACGATTCCCGAGGTCGGGCGGGCTCGGTCGTCGATCACCCGAGCATCCTGATCGTCCGGTACTGGACCTCCCGCCCACAGGTCTCGCACGGGTCCACGATCCAGAAGTTGTTGTCGGGATCCTCGGGGTCCTCCGTGTCGAGGGTCCGGTCCGGACGGGTCCCCGACGGTCGCCGCGTCGCCCGGCACTCCGCACAGAAGACCACGTCATCCCTGTCTGCATAGCCAGCAATCATGGAGCACCTCTGAACGTCCGCCACCTTTGACCCAGCTCCGCCTTCAGCGCCTCAAGCACGTCGTACACGATCGGGCACGTCGATGCGGATGAGATCACGCCCGGGAGTCGAGATACCACGCGACACGCATCAGCTCGCCTTCTACTTGCGCACGCATCGCCTTCTCGGTCACCAGGTCAACTCGGACCTGTAGCACGTCTTCCAGGAACAGCTTGAGGTCCATGAACCGATCGAAGGTCGCCGGGCCGTCGAACCTCACGAGCAGGTCGACATCGCTGTCCGCCCTCGCGTCGCCGCGTGCGACGGATCCAAATAGCGAGAGGGAAGCAACCCCGAGCTGCTCCAGTCGCCCTCGCCGCGCCTGAACTCGTCGGATTACTTCGTCCCGATCCACGTCGGCCTCGCTGCCAGCGTAGCAGGGGGCACCACATCAGAAGCGGCTGTTCCCTAGAACGCCTGGTGGTGCTGGATCGCCCCGGCGCGGGGACCTGTTGCTGCCGCGGTTACGGAGGACGCCTCCCGTCCCCGCAGTCCCGGGCGATGGTTCGCTTCCAGAACACGCGGCCGGCCACCTGGACTCAGGCGCCAACGCCTGGCGGAGTCCCTTGTCTTCCGGCCAAGTCGCCTGGGCCGAGCCCGGTCCGGCATGCCCTGCAGTCAGCAGCCCCGCTTTCCGCAGCCGCTCGATGAAGGCTGGCTTCCCCGTCTGAGCCTGCCGCAGTGCCTCGAGGCGAAGGCCGCCCCTGATGCGCGCCGCAACATCCCGCAGGTCGACGAGGAGCTTGACGGCCTGCTTGTAGTTCTTCCGGGCTGCTCGGTGGCCATGAGGCTGTCGACCTTGGCCCACAGCTTGCTCGTCCAGAGCGGACATTGTCTGGCGTCGCGCGTCGGCATGGAGATTGACTTCAGCAGGGCGCGCAGCCAATAGGCGGGAAGTGCGCCGCTCGAAAAACCGACCAGCGATGGACGCGCCGATACGCGCGATTTCCGCGACTCTGTCCGTCGGGCCGCTGGCTCGACGTCTGCAGGAGTTTTTCGACTGGCCGCAGCAGGAGCGGGGAGCCCGGTATGCCGCCGATGCCAGGGTCGACGTGGAGCGGGCGACCGAGCGCGCCATCGTGGCCCATGTCCGCGGCACGGCTGTGTACTCGACTTCGATCACCGTTATGGCCGGGGTGGCCGAGCTCGTGTGCGACTGCCCGTTCGTCAGCGGCGGCGGATGGTGCAAACACCTTTGGGCCGTCGCACTGACGGCAGACGCCCTGGGGGCGGTGTCCGTAGCGGCAACGGAGCACATCCATGACGTGCGGCTCGCGGTCGGCAGCGAGGATCTCGGCGACGATCGTCTCGATGAGGAGAGTCTCGCCGACGAGGACAGCGAGGACAGCGAGGACAGCGAGGACAGCGAGGACAGCGAGGACAGCGAGGACAGCGAGGACAGCGAAGACCCGGCAGTTGAGACTCGGTCGATAGTGCCGGCTGGTCTCGGGCGGCTGGATTCGGCCCGGGGCGGGCTTCGAGCCGTCCCTTCGTGGGGACCCGGTGGCGCGTCGGCAGAGCTGCCGCTGTGGCGCAGGCTCATCGCATCCTCGGCTCCGGGGCGAGCCGCGGCCCAGCCGCTGGGCCCGAGATCCGTCGCTCGGACACAGGAACTCGTCTACGTCTTCGACCCGAACCGAGTTCGGCAGATGGGCGGGTTCGCGGTTCATCCGTGGTTACGTTCCCGCTCAGCGGAGCCCGGCGGCGCAGTGACGCCCGTGACAGCGGCCCTGTTCGAGCGGATGGTGGAGGATGACGACGATGCCTTCCTGTTGAGTCTCGCAGCTCGTGACTCCTACTTCGGCCCCCACGCGCTGGAGCTACCGTTGCCTCAGCGTGGCCTCACGGCCGTCGTCGCGCGGCTATGCGACGCCGGACGTTTGTGCTGCTGGCCAGGATCGATGCGCGCGCTCGCGGGCGCTCCGCTCCTGTCCTGGGACGGGGGAGCTGCATGGCGCCTGCGCCTCGACGCCAAGCCTCGCTCCGGTGGTCTCGTCCTGCTCGGCACCCTGGTCCGCGGCGGGTTCAACGGCCAACAGCAGCAAGAACGGGCCCTGGGCGAAGCGGAGCTCGTCCTATCGAGCGGACTCGTGTTCTGGCCTGAGGCAGTCGCTCGGCTGGATGGCCCCGAAGCGTGGTCATGGGTGGCGGCGCTCCGTGCCCAGGGCAGCGTGGCCGTCCCGGCCGAGGACGTCGAAGCCTTCCTCGACGCCTTCCTTTCCCGCGATTCGGCCATCGAGCTGTCCCTGCCCAACGATTGTCGCTTCGAGAACACTTCGGTCGAGCCAGGGCTCGAGCTGGACATCGACGCCACCGAGCCGGGGCAGCCGCTCGTCGCGCAGGCCTCCATGGTCTACGGGCAGCGGCGGGTAAGACTCCCCCACGTCGAGAGCCGCGTGGTCGACGTCGACGAGCGCAAGCTCTACGAACACGATGTTGCCAGAGAGACCTCCGCGCTTGAGCTGCTCGGTGAGCTCGGATTTCGCAGTGGCAGGGTGAGAGGGCCCATGTGCCTGCCTGCTTCGAAACTGCCGGCGGCGGTTCGGCGCCTGCTTGCGGAAGGGTGGCAGGTGCGGGCCCACGGAAAGCGCTACCGCCTGGCCGGCAAGTTCGAGCTGCGCGTCGGCAGCGGCAAGGACTGGTTCGAGCTGGAGGGCGGCGCAGAGTTCGCAGACCGACGTCTCGGGCTGCCGGAGCTGTTGCGGGCGCTGCGGACCGGCAGCGACACGATCACGCTCGACGATGGATCGTTTGGCGTTGTGCCCGAAGCTTGGCTCGAGCGGCTTGGTTTTCTAGCGACGGCTCTGGACGCCGGGACGGCGCGTTGTACCGCGGCCGGAGGCGCTCCCGACGAGCCGTCGACGTCGGTGCGGGTCCCACGGTGCCAGTGGACGCTGCTCGACGCGCTGGTCGAGGCTTCGCCGGGGGCGAGTGTGGACGCCGCGTTCACCAAGCTTCGAATGCGATTAACGGAGCTTCAGCGGCTCAAACCCCTCGACCCTCCTCGCGGATTCTGCGGCACGCTTCGCAGCTACCAGCGCGAGGGTCTGGCATGGATGAAGCTCATGCACGATCTCGGTTTCGGCTGCTGCTTGGCCGACGAGATGGGGCTCGGCAAGACGGTTCAAGTGCTGGCGCTGCTTCTCAGGCGCCGCCGCGCGGCGCGCCACGTCCCGTCGCTCGTGATCGCTCCCCGGTCGGTGGTATTCAACTGGGCCCACGAAGCGCGCCGCTTCACGCCTTCGTTGCGCGTTGCCGTGTATGCCGGGTCCGACCGGCCGAGCTTCGATTCGGCGTTGGCAGAAGCCGATGTCGTGATTTCGACCTACGGTCTGATGCGCAGCGAATCCGAGCGATTTACGTCCGCCGAGTTCGATGCCGTAGTGCTCGATGAAGCGCAGTCCATCAAGAACTTCGACAGCGTTACCGCACAAGTCGCGCGCGCTCTCCGAGCGCGGTACCGCCTCACGCTCACCGGAACGCCGGTGGAGAACCACCTCGGCGAGCTGTGCTCGCTCTTGGAGTTTCTCAATCCCGGGATGTTTCAGGCGAGCCCGACGCTGCGGCGTATGCTTGCCGGAGATCCGGCTCGAGCCGAATCTCTGAAAGTCATTCAACGGGCCTCGCGTCCGTTCCTCCTGCGTCGGACCAAGGTCCAGGTGGCGCCCGAGCTTCCCGAGCGGATCGAACAGACGGTGTTCGTCGAGCTCGAAGGCGCCGAGAGGCGTCGATACGAAGAGCTGCTCGCACACTATCGCGACCGGATCCATCGGCGCGTCAGCCAGGTCGGGCTGTCGCGCGCCACACCGACCATTCTCGAGGGGCTGCTCCGGCTGCGCCAGGCAGCCTGCCACCCGGGCCTGCTCGATAGGCGCCGCGCCGACCAGCCGAGTGCAAAACTCGAGCGTCTGCTGGACCAGTTGGAACGTATCGCCGGGTCAGGCCAGAAGGCGCTGGTCTTCTCACAGTTCACGAGCCTACTGGCCATTGTCCGAGGTCATCTCGAACGCCGCGTGCTCGCCTACGAGTACCTCGATGGCTCCACGACCCGGCGAGAGCAGCACGTCGATCGGTTCCAGAGCGATCCGGCGGTCCCGATCTTCTTGATTTCGCTGCGGGCGGGCGGTGTCGGAATGAACCTCACAGCGGCCGAGCATGTGTTCCTGCTCGATCCCTGGTGGAACCCCGCGGTCGAAGCTCAGGCCGTCGACCGCACCCACCGGATCGGCCAGTGTCGCCAGGTGTGGGCATACAAGCTGATTGCCCGCAACACCGTGGAAGAGAAGGTCCTCGAGCTGCAGGAGGAGAAGCGCGAGCTCGCGGCAGCCATTCTCGGCCAGGATGCCGGCCTCGGGGCGAAGCTCACGCGCGACGACCTGCAGGCGTTGATTGGATGAGCCCCGGCGCCGATGTGACGGCTCAACCGAGCCCGTGGTTCTCGATCTGATGGGCGATCACCATGGGACTGACCTGGAACTCGCGGGCGAGCTCTTCGTGTATCTGTGGATCCCAGGCGCTCCTGCCCTCGAGCCGAGCCGCCAGTGCTGCCGCTGGCGCGAGCAACTCAGCCGCGAACGCACGTGAGGCCGATTGCTGCCAGTCGTTGGCTCGGGTAAGCAGGCGGACGGCGGAAGGGCCCTGCGTGACGAACTGCCAGTGGTGCAGCGCACGCCCGAGCAGGAAGCGTTGTGCTGGAGCTGAGCGTTCCCCCGCCACAAGGGCGCATGTCCCGTCGCGCTGAACGGCGCCTTCGACGCCGGACTGCACGACGGGCATCCAGTCGCCCAGTAAACGCTTGGCCAGATCAGTGATGTCGGCGACGGGACTGTCGGGCTCGAACCCGAGTTGCTGGCGGAGGACCTCGGCGCGACGGTAGCCGGCTCGATACGGCCTCGGGTCGTAGGGAGTGTGCAGGTGTCTGCGTATGGATAGAAGCTTCCTCGACACGCCAGCGGCGTCCAGCCTTCCCGTGGGCCGGTCGTGGCTCCAAGGGCTCAAGGTCTTGTCTCGCTTGCTCACGATGGATGGGCTAGGCGTGCTCTGTCGGTTCGGCCCAGTTCTCGACAACCAGCTCCGGCACACGGGCGAGCTCCGCAGCGTTCTCGGTGACGAGTATCAGCCCGAGCGCCCGGGCGTGCGCCACGATGAGCAGATCGTTCGGTTCGACCGGCGTGCCGTCACGTTCGAGGTGAGCCCGGATGGCTGCGTAGTGATGGTCCGCCGGGGCATCGAGGGCCAGCACGGGAATAGCGTCCAGGATGCGCTCGACTGCCTGCCGCAACCGGTCCGAGCCACGTCGAGCCGCGCCATACCTGAGCTCGCTGGCCACGACGATACTCGTGCAGACCGCCTCGTCACCCACGTCGGCTAGGCGCCCGGCGGTGGTGCCGGAAGGCTCACGCATCAAACGCGATAGGACACTGGTGTCGAGCAAGTGGGTCAGTGCCATACCTACAACCCAGGTTGGTCCAGCGGCTCGAGCCCGTAATCGACATCCGGGAACTCCTCGCCAAGCGGCTCCATGGTGGCGAGCACCTCCAGCAAGCGACACCGTCTCGGGACCGGCTCGAGGACGAGGCGGTCCCCATCTCTGGAGATGAGCACTTCGGTGCCGGGAAGCTCGAACTCCCGGGGTATGCGTACGGACTGATTTCGGCCATTGCGAAAAAGAGCGGCCTTGCGCTTGGGACCGGGCGAATCGCCGCGCATGAAGCAAGCCTATGCCTGGCATATGCCGCAGTCAACCCGCGCGGTGAGGGGGGCCGGGCAAGTCCGCCGCAAACGAGCCGTTTAGGCTTCCGGATTATGGCCGATCCCCCGAAGCCCCCGAGCCGAGCCGCCGATGGTCCACCCCCGCCGCCTCGTCGAGGTGCGTCACCGGGCGCACCGGGCCCGCAGCGTTCGCTGCAACCCGACGCACAGGCAGCGCCCGTGTCCCGCGCGCCTGCTCGCCCGCGCCCTCCGCCTCGACCCGTGACGTCGAGGAAACCGCCTGCACCCGCTCCGTCCGCACCGCAGGGGCCGCCAGCGCCGCCGAGATCTAGACCCGCGCCGGTCTCTCGCAGAGTCGCCTCGGAACAGGCCGCAGTCTCGAAGCGGCCCGTGTCCACGCAGATGCCGTGCCCCCCGACGGTCGAGATGTCTGAGTCAATCCACCCGCAGGCGTATGGCCACACGCCCGAGATAGCAGAAGGTGTTCGGCCGGACTTGTCGGATCGTGCGGGGGTGTGCCGCGAGATGATTGCGCTGTGCACGGCGCAGCTCGATGGCTGCGGCGACCCCAACCGCTGCGCGCGTCTGCACTACGAGTGCGCACGCCTGTACGAGACTCCGCTCTGTGAGCTCGACGCCGCCCTCGACCACTATGGGAAGGCCCGTGCCCTGCGCAGCCAACACCTGCCCACGCTCGCCGGTCTACGACGCGTGCTCATGCTGAAGGGAGACTGGGAAGCTGCGACCAAGACCCTGGCCGAAGAGATCGACCTGACCGAGTCTCCCGAAGAGCGGGCGGCGCTGCTCTTCGAGAGGGCGCTCATCTTCGAGGAGCGTCTCAACCAGGGGGCCGAAGCCGCAGCGAGCTATCAGGCCGCCCTCGGGCAGGCGCGCGGCGATGCCTCCATCTTGCGCGCCCTCTCGCGCGCGCGGCGGCGTGACGGAAACCACGCAGCGCTCCGAGACGTGGTGGACGCGCAAGCGAGCCTGGCACAAGACGACCCGGCACTCTTGGCGGCACGCCTCTCGCAGCGGGGTCGAATCACCGAACGGTACACGCAGGCGGCTGAGGAGGCCTGTGTGTTCTACGAGCGAGCGGTCGAGGCGGACGTCATGGCCTCGGGCGCCCTCTGGCAGGCGGCTCGTCTTCGCGGCGCCCGGGGGCAGTTCGCGGAGCTCGTCGCTCTCGAGCGCCGCCGCGTCGAGACGTTGTCCGATCCGGGTCTGCGCGCAGCAGTCCTGTGCAGGACCGCAGACGTTCTCTCTGAGCACCTCGGGGACACCGCAGGTGCCATCGTTCTGCTGGAGCAGGCGGCACAGGAGGTTCCGGGCGATCTGGCTCCGCTCTGCCGACTGGTTCAGCACTACGACGACGCAGGCGACCACGATGCCAGGGTACGCACGCTCGAGCGCATGGAGGCCGCTGCCGGGGATGATCGCCTGCGGCTCGAATTCCGACTCGCTCTTGCCGACGTACATCGTTCCCGACGCGGGGACATCAGAGCCGCCATCCACTGGCTCGGCCTGGCTCGACAGCTCGATCCCAACAACCCGTTGGCTACGGATGCCTTGGCCGACTTGTATCGTCAACAGCAAGATTGGCCGTCTCTCGCCGGCGTTCTGGCTGCACGGGAGGAGGCGTCCGACGCCATCGATCTGCGTGCGGCCCTGCACGTCGAGCTCGCCGAGCTCTGTGAACGGCACCTCGGGGACGTCGACGGGGCCATCGAGCATCACCGAACGGTCCTGAGCCTGTGCCCCGAACACCCGGGCGCGTTTCGAGGACTGGCCAGACTCCTGCGTCTCAAGCGAAGATACAGCGAGCTTGCCGAGCTTCATCAGCGCGCGGTCGAGCTTGCGGCCGACGACGCGGAGGCAGTGAGCCATCTGCTCGAGGTCGCGCTGATCCAGGAAGACCTGCTGGACGCTCCGCAGGCGGCTCTGGGCAGCTTCCAGCGGGTGCTCGAGCGAGATCCCAACAACCGCACGGCGCTCCGGGGGGCTCAGCGGCTCGCAGAGACCACGGGCAACCCGGCGCTTGCGATCCAGCTCCTCGAGCGCGAGCTCGGCCTGATCGGCTCGAGCACCCGGAAGATCCCCCTGATGCTGCGCATCGGAGAAATCTGCGAGCGACAGCTGGACGACGAGGCTCAGGCCCTCGCGGTCTACGAAAAGGTACTCTCGGTCGACGGGGCGAATCGTCCGGCGCTGGCTGCCGTCGCGAGGATCCACCGGCGTGCAGGACGATACGGACAGCTCGTCGACACGGTTCGCCAGGAGGCGGCCGTGCTGAGCGGGGCCAACACACGATCCGAGCATCTGCTTTCGGTGGCGCGCCTCGTCGAGGAACAGCTCGCGGATCGGACTCTGGCGCTGGAGTATTGCCGTAAGGCGCATGAGGAAGACCCACCATCCGAGCGCGCGGCCCGGGCGCTCGAGCGAATGCTTGCAGCGACCCGTCGGTTCGAAGAACTCGCCGCAGAACTCGACGCCCGTCTCCCACGCCTGAGAAGCCCGAACGAGCGGCTCCGCGTCGCTCTGGAGCTCGCCCGCATCCGCGAGACCCGGCTCGGTGAGCCGAGCGAGGCTCTGCTCGCGTACGACACGGCTTTGGCCGCGGATCCGAACTCGACGTCGGCGCGGCTGGGGCGAGTCCGCTGCCTCGGTCAGCTCGGCCAGCTCGACGAGCTGCTCGGCGAACTCGAACGGCTGTCGACGCTGGCGGGCGACCCCGCGATGCAGCTCGGCTGTCTGCTCTACTCCGGCGAGCTGCTCGAAGGAGAACTCGGGCGAACCCAGTCGGCGATCGCCTGCTACGAGCAGGTGCTGGCCACCCTGCCGGATCATCGCGGGGCTCTGGTCGCGCTCGAGCGGCTCTACGAGGCACAGCGCCAGTCCGGCGATCTCATGCGGATTCTGGCCCGGCAGGCAGCCTCCTTCCGGGTCAGATCCGAGCAGGTGGCCTCCCTCCGGGAGCTGTCGCGGGTGGGGCATCGCGACCAGCCGTGTGCCGAGATCTGCCGCGACTCGGCGCTGAAGATCCTGGAGCACCAACCGGGCGATTTGCGGGCACTGCTCGATCTCGAGCTCCAGTTTTTGGCTACCCAGAATGCGAAGTGGTTGGCCCAGACCGACACCCAATGGGTCAGGAGCAGCATATCCGGCTCTCGGCGTGCCGCCCACCGCACGCGCCTCGCTGAGTTTCTGGAGCCGCTCAACGCGGTGCAGGCCCTCGAGCAGCATCGACCTGCGTTGAGGGAGGATCCGGGAAATGTCGGATCGGCGAGAGGCATCAGTCGAATCGCAGAGGCCATCGGTGACGTCGAGCTGCTAACTGAGGCCGCAGAACTCGAAGTCTCGGTGGTGCGCTCACCGGAGCGAGCGGCGACACTGCTGCGAAGCGCGGCCAGGATCGAGCGAGCTGCGGGACGGCCCAAGGAGGCGGGGGCGATTCTGGCTCGCGCTCTGGCAGTGTATCCCGACGATGCGGACAGCGCAGATACACTCTCGGGACTCATGAACGAGCTCGGGGAACACGAGCAGCTGATCTCGATACTCACCACGGCGGCGGCCACGGCCACCAAGACCCAGGTCCGAGCCGGCCACTGGATCTCTGCGGCCAGGCTGTTGGCCCACGCCCGCGGAGATCTCGGGGCCGCCATCGCGGCCCTGCGCCGAGTCGCCGAGAGCGAACCCGACCACGCTCCCCTGCTGCTCGAACTCGGGGAGCTCTACGTCGACAGCCGCCAGTGGGAGCAGGCCGCCCGCTGTTTCGAGAAGGCGCTCCGAATCGAGCACGATGCGCCGTTGGGAAAGGCCGCGCGTCTGCGGCTGGCCGAACTCTACCATGAGCACCTCGCGCGCGCAGAGGAAGCGGCGGCACTACTGCGCGAGGTCGTCCGCGAGGCACCTCAGGAACTCGGGGCTCAGCGACGCCTGTTGGCCATCGAGATCGCTGCAGGAGACGAGTCTGCCGAGTCGACCGCCCTGGCGTGGGTACACGGGACTTCCGGCAAGGAGAAGGCCGAGGCTCTGACGACCCTCGGGAGACTGCAACGCGACGCAGGGAAGTCCGCCGAGGCCGTTGCCTCGCTCGCCCAGGCGGTCGCTCTCTCGGGGGTGGACGAGCCGGCCCGAGGCGATCTGCTGCAGATGCTTGAGAAACAGGACTACGCGGGGAGCAAAGCGAACTGGGACGCCTACGTCCGGGCGCTGGTCGACTTCTGTCGAACGAATGCTGACGCGGACGAAAAGGCCCGCGCGTTGCTGGAGGTGTCGAGCGTGCTGACGGACCGCATGAACGACGCCGAGGAGGGCTATGCAGCGCTCGCGGCCGGTCTCAAGTTCAAGCCGGGTGACTTGGTCCTCCAGACAGAGCTTTGTGCCCGTCTGTGCCAGGCCAGGCAGTACCAGCGTGCGTTGCCCGAGCTCTACAAGCTACTGGAGCTCGATCCCTCTCGTGTCCAGACTTGGGCGGACCTGTGCACCGCGTTCCAGAGGCTCGGCAAGAACGCCGAGGAACACCTGGCGATGGGGCCTCTGGTGATGCTCGGCGGTGGAACCGACCTGCAGAGGGCGACCTGGAACGTACGCCAACCCGGCTCGGTTTGTGCGGCGGACGGCAGCGTCGATGCCACGGTCCTGCAAGCAGCCACACGGTTCGGTCTTCCCGAGCCGGTGCGCAGCCTCCTGGCTCAGCTCGCCAGCGTCGCCATGAAGGTCATGGAGGCGGGGCCGGAGCGCTGGGGCATGTCGACGAAGGATCGGGTCGGAGCGCGGGGATTGCATCCCTCTCGGTTGCCGCTCGACCGTGTCGGGCGTGCTTTCGGAATCGCGGACATCGATCTCTACCCGGCTGACGGTGAGCCTCCGGTCAGCCTGGTGCTCACAGAACCGCCGGGTATCGTGATTCCAGCAAGCTTCGACGGATTGACCGACGCGCAGCAGATCTTCTGTTTGGCTCGCCACGTCGCGAGCATCGCGCGAAAGACACACGTCGTCGCCGCCTTGGGAGCCGAAAGTGCAGAGCTGCTGCTCGGGGCAGCCGCGGCGACGGTGGGCATCGAGGTCGCGGTACCCGGTTTCGATGCAGAGCAGGTGGCGGAGACTGGACGGCGCGTTGCCAAGGCTATCCCGTGGCTGTCCAAAGGACGCTTCGAGGACGCTGCCCGGGGCTACGGGATGGACCGCCCAGAGTCCATCTCGACCATACTGCGAGAACTCGACCGTGCGGCGCTGCGGATTGCCCTCGTGCTCTCGGATGATCTGTCGTGCTTGGCTCTGGTCAAGGAGCGCGGGACGCCGCTCCTCGGCCTCTCGCGGGCGGACCTCTCCGCCACCGTCGAGGATCTGCTGACGTTCTGGATCAGTCCGGGTGCCATGGCGATCCGGCGGCAAATCGGGACGATGTGACAGGCCGAGCTGGCAGCCCACTTCTGGGAGGAAGCTCAGGCGAAACCTACCCACGGGCCAAGACGAGCGCCCGCGACCGGCCAGTCCGGCCAGTGGGCCAGCTTCCGTCAGGCCGTGGCACAGTTGGCGCAGCTGGCACACCCCCCAACCCTTCGCGGAAATGCGCAAAAGCCGCCATCGTGTCTGGCACGACAGCTGCAAGGACATCCAAAATCCCAAGGAGGACGCCATGAGGACCCCAGCGATTTTGGCCGGAGCTTGCGTTATCGGAACAGGCGGCGCGGCCGTGGCCAACCCCATCATGGTCATCGACGAGGCGTACGCGCAGCAGTTCCCTCACACCGTGCACGTGCAGCTCACCCAGGAGAAATCGATGAGCCGCCCGTCGACCATGAGCATCACGCGCGACGGGCAGGTCGTGACCGCCACGACGCTTCGGTCCGCGACGACGAGCGCAGACCTTGGCAGCGGAGTGGATGACATCTACTGGGTCATGGCCTGCGACTGCAACGTCCCGATCGGGCAGCACAGCTACAACGTCGGCGGCAAGACCCTCGAGGTCGATGTGGTCGATGCGGCAGCCGCCACTGGCGCCCTGTATCACTTCTCCGCCAGCTGCGACACGGAGTGCTCGTCGGTGGATCCCGTCCCGCCGGAGGGCGGCAGCGGTGGAGGAGGAGCGGGCGGAGCGGCGGGAGAGGCAGGCGCCGAGCCGGGCGTCACTGCAGGCGGCGTATCGGGTGCGAGTGGCGCCGGCGGTGTTGCCGAAACCAGCGGCGGGACAATGCCAATGGCCGGTGTGGGCGGCACGGTGCCCATGCACACGGGCGGCGCGCCCGCCACGGGCGGTGCGGCAACGGGCGGGTTGTCTGCGACCGCCGCAGGAGCACCACAGACTGGCGGCGAGGCGACCGGCGGCACCGCGCCCGCTACCGGTGGCACCGCGCCCGCTACCGGCGGCACCCAGTCCGTGATTCAAACGGCAGACACGGGCGGAACGATCCCAGAGGCTCCTGCCACGGGCGGCAGCGACTCGTCCAGCGCCGGGGCCGCCGACACGGACGGCAACGCACCCGAGGCGCCCACTGCCAACAAGCGCCGCGACTCGTCCAGCTGCGCCGTTTCCCGAACCCGGGGCAGGGCAACGCCCTTCGGGATCCTCGCAGCCTTGTGGCTACTGGCCTGGCGTCGCAGGAAGTGACAAGGAGAAGAGCTCCGACTGCCTACGTTCTGCTGCTTGCACTCGCATCCTCGAGCGCTGCGTGCCGTGCCGACCCCCCAGATGCGGCTCGCCAACGCACCGCCGTGAAGGCCACAGTGCCGACCGAGGCCACGGCCCCAACAGCAACCGGTCCGTGGCTCGAGAATGCCTGGGATCCGAAGACCGGCCGAGGCGTGGTGACGCATCACCAACCCGGTGAAGGCACGCTCACCGCGGGCTTCCACGTGGGCTACCCCGGCTACACCGGAGGCCTGGTGATGGGCGGCTACAGCAGCTCGGGCCTGGCCTGGGTGCCGGAGCGTCCCAAGCGGGGCTTTGCCAGCATCAATGTGTTCTGCGCACAGGACGAGTCCATCTGGGATCGCGACCAGCGCCACGAGTACTCCTATGGCTGGTCAGAGAACTTCGGCACTGGACCGGACGGAGAGCGTCTGAGCTACGTCTGGGGACGAGTGCTCGAGTCGACCCGTGAGCGCGTCGCTCTGATGAGCGAGAACCGGGGCGGCTGCTACCAGGTGCGCAAAATTGCCACGACCTGGGCCAGCGCTCGCTTCTGGATCCTCGCCACACGCATCACCAACCGCTGCGATCACACCGTGCACTTCCATTTCTTCAGCGGCGACGATCCATGGATTGGCACCTACAAGAGCTCGGACGGCGACGTCGGGTGGACACCGCACGGCTTCGTACGCAACGAGACGCGCTTCGAGCCCGGCGGCTTCACGGCAGGCGGCCTGGTGGACCTTGGAAACGAACAGCTCGGTCAACGCGAAGGCTCTTTCTCCAACGAGGCTGACTTCTTCGCCCTCGATCCGACCCTGCCCCTGCCCGAAGCGGCTTTCGCCAACCGATTCGCCCACGGCCCGTCCGAGATCGACCCCAAACGGCCGCTCGACAACCAGAGCATGACAGCCCTGAACCTGGGGTGGCTTGGGCGCGAGCTCAAGCCTGGTGCGAGCATGGACGTGGCCTTCGCCCTGGGCCTCGCGGTTCCCGGTGACACGCACTCAACCCCCAAGCTGCCCCGCTTGACCGACGAGCACTGGAGCCGCTGGCGCAACTTCCTCGAGCCGAAACCCGGCGCCGTCCGGGACAACGCAGAATTCGCGGCCGAGCTGGTCGAGCTCGGTGTGTTTCCCAAGAGGCTCGAGGTGCACGGGACCTACTACGTGGTCAATCCCACCTCCGCGAGCGTCGCTTTCACGATCGGGTTTCCCATCGCCGTGGCACCGGACCGGCCCCCGCCGCAGGCGGTCATGGTGGACGGACGCGAGGTGCCCGTGGCTCCCGAGTCCCCCAAACGCGTCTCGGCGAGCTTCGTCATCTCCATCCCGCCGCTGTCCGTCAGGTCCTTCGACGTAGCGTACACTCAGCCCCACTCCGGACGCCGCGCCGAGTACATCGTCACCTCGGCGCTCTCCTGGAAGAGGCCGCTCCGTCGCGCGGTCTTTCGCATCACTGCGGCGGCACAGCTCGGACCCGTGCGCGCGTCCTATCCCGCAAAGGCCGTGCGCGACGACCAGGGCAGAAGCGTGCTCACGATCGTCCGTCAGCCCTTCGTGCCGGACCGCGAGATGACGGTCACCTGGTAGGCGCAAGCGCGCAACGATGGACCTGCCTTGCACCAGGCGCGTCCGCGATGTAGAGACCAGCTCGGAGCGCCCAGCATGAGCCACCACGAGCGGATGTTCCACCACGAGCACGCGCACAAGCTCGATGATCCAGAGCGGCGCGTCTGGCTCCCGGTGGACGAGGTCCTCGAGGCCCTGGGACTCGGACCCGGCATGGTCGTCACCGACATCGGTGCCGGCACCGGCTACTTCGCGTTGCCCATGGCCGCTGCCGTGGCGCCGCTCGGCAGAGTGTACGCGGTCGATCTTCAACCGGAGATGTTGGCCGAGCTCCGCAAACGCACGGCAGAGGGAGCGCCGGTCGAGCTGGTCGAGGCCGATGCGGCGAGGACTACGCTCGCCACGGGCAGCCAGGACTTGGTCTTCAGCGCCAATGTGTGGCACGAGCTCGATGACCGAAACGCTGCGCTCACGGAATCCGCCCGCCTGCTGCGCCCGGGTGGAAAGCTGGCCATCGTCGATTGGCGGACGGATGTGGACCAGCCACCTGGGCCGCCACTGGAGCATCGGGTGGGGGAGCGGCTCGTCGTCGAACAGCTGCTCGGACGAGGCTGGACGGACATTGAGAGCGCGGGCGTTGGTCGATATGGCTATCTCGTGACGGCGCGACGTCCGGGTCCTGGTGGGTCGTAGCGAGCGAGCACGCCCCAACAACGTGGACGGAGCCCTGCGAACCCGCATCGAGGCTTCCACCCAAGCCCCGGGGAGGCTGGCACGTCGAAGGGGCATGCCGTGGCGATGGAGCGTTTTCTGCTTGTTGGCGATCCAGGCGTGTGCCCGATCCCCGGAGAAACCGGCACGTAACCCGAGCGAGCAGCCCTTTCGTTCGGCTCTCCAGCTCATGTGCGAAGTGGACCAACGCGCGGGTCTGGTGGGCCTGGACGATCCGGTCCAGCTCACTCGCCAGCGGGAAGACTGGCTCATGGAGCACATCGAGAATCCGGACGGTATCTATCTGCTCACGATGTGGCGCATGCAGGGTCCGGCGGAGCAAGTCGCAACACTGCGACAGCGAGCGCGAAGCGAGGCTCTCGCCCGCTGTCCGCTCGCCGATTCTCTCGAGCGGGAGAACGCGAACGGGAGCTCCGACCGCTGAGGAGGCCTTCCGTGTTTCTCGCGTCCGCCCCGCACCGTGGAGGCGTTCACGCCGCTGGCGACCACCAGCCGGCCCTGCTAGGCCTGGCATGTGGCACGCGAGATCATCCAGCCGGGCTCACGTTATCGACGCGCGCCTGGCTTGAGCTTGAGCTGGGTCGCAGGCGAGCCCATGCGACGTCTCGTTCGTCGGGAGGGTGGGGGCGTGACGGCCAAGGTCGGCCCCAGAAGTGTCGCACTTCTCGAACTGTTCGGCGACGGACGCAGCTGCGCCGAGGTGTTGAGCACCATGGTGCCCGGGCTGGAGCCCCCGGAGCTCATCAGCGACCTGCTCGACAAGCTGACGCAGTTGATCGAGCTGGGCATGCTGCAGTCGGCAGACGAGCAGGAGCAGTCCGGCACAGCGCTCCGCGCCGAACCGTTCCAGACCTTCGACCAGTTCGACTACCACGCCCGCATGCTCTCCGACGCGCGCCGTGTGACGGCCTATGCCGATGCCATCGCGGCGATGGTCGCACCGAACTCGGTCGTGCTGGAGATAGGCGCGGGTACCGGGATCCTGAGCGTACTCGCGGCCAAACGCGGGGCACGGGTGCTGAGCATCGAGCGGGAAAACGTCATCGAGATGGCCCGCCAGATGGTTGCCGAGGCGGACATCGGCGATCGCGTCACGCTGTTTGCTGGGAAGTCGGGGGCTGTCGAGCTACCCGAGAGAGCCGACCTGCTGGTGTGCGAGCTGGTCGGCAATCGCATCCTCAACGAGGGCCTGCTGGAGTCCGTCCTCGATGCTCGCCGACGCCTGCTACGCGCGGGCGCAAGCGTCGTGCCTCGCGCGTTGCGTGTCGTCGCCTACCCCATCGAGTACGGTTTCCGCGAGCGCTACGGGGAGCGACTGCAAGGAGCGGGAGCGCGGGTTGGCATAAGCCTCCAGCCGATGCTGCGCTGGCTGGATGAGTACCTGAGCAAGCACCAGGTCGTCGATGAGCTCGGGGCGGGCGAATCCGTGAACGTGCTGGGCCCTGCGACGCGCGCGCTGGAGGTGGACTTGCTCGACGTCGAAACGGCCGGGTTCGAGAGCGCGGCGGCGCTCCACATCCACGAGGCCGGACGACTCGACGCAGTGCTGCTGGCCTTCGAGCTCGAACTGTGTGCTGGCGTCGAACTCGACAACCGGATCGAGAGCGCGCCCACCCACTGGAAGAACCCCTTGTACGTGTTGCCCGCCGCGAGGAACGTGCGTCCCGGTGACAGGTTCGACGTGCGGCTGCGCTACGAGTCACAATCTGGGTTCAGCGTCCTGCCCGCCGCCTAGGCCGACGAACAGCGCGGCAACTGGGCCACCCCAATCCATGGCCACGCCGCCTACTCCGTGATCGCCTCGACCCTGAGGGTGTAATCGAAGGCGCTGTCTTCTGTGTCGCTTCCGCGTCCGAGGTAGTCCGTGACTGCCAGGGCATAGGCGTCCGTACCCTCCTCGTAGAACTCGGCCCTCGTTTCGAAGCCGAGCGTCGGCTCGCAGCCATCCTCCGGAGAGTCGTCGGTCGCTCCCCGTGGAATCCACCCGGCGCCTTCCAGTAGATCGATTTGCCAAACGTGGCCGCAGAAGTCGTCGTTCGAGGTCTCGAAATCGACGCGGAAGCTGCGGTGCTCCGGGTCCACGAACGTGAAGTAGTGGATGTCCCCGGCGTGCCTGAGCTCCTGATTCTTGAGCGTCGCGTGCGGCGGATCGGACTCGAGACGAAGCTCCTTGAAGCTGACCTCGCCGAGCACCCGGAAGCTTACCTCGTATCGATAGTCTTCCCCGCCAACGGCCGCGCCGTCCCCGAGGGCGTTGTGCGCGTCGTCCACGACGACGTACCAAGGGTCATCCTTGCCGGTGGGAGCGGCAATGACGGTTCGAGCCGTGCCTTTCGCGGGGCCCAGGTCGTTCTGGGTCATCCAGCCATACAAGGGACTCCTCTCGGCCAACACCGGGTCGTACGTCGATACGTAGGGATCCAGGTCCGAGCCTTTGGGTGCCGTCACGGTGATCTCGACAAGCCGGCGCGCAGCGACGTCCACGCGAATGAAATCTAGATCGTAGCCGAATCCCTGCGAATGGTCTTCGCCGTCGATGATTCCGGCAACGGCGGAGTATCGCACACCATTGACCGTTAGCGTAGTATCATCATCGAGCCCATCTAGCTTCACGTCGAACGGGGAGCGCTCGTAGGAGTTGCCGCATCCCGAGGTGCAGTCCGGGAGCTCGCCAAACGCGCTCTCCGCGAACGCGGTGGGCGACGTGTCAGAAGACGCACCGCCCGCGCCCCCTGCGCTGGCTGAAACGTCCTCGCACACTCCCTCGATGCACTTCAGTCCCCGATCGCAGGCACCGCCTCGTGTGCAGGGACAGTCCTCCATCCCCACGGGGCAGTGCTCGGATTCGGCGTCGTTCTTCTTGCAGCCGAAAGCGGCCAGCAAGGAGGACATGGCGACGGCAACAGAGGTAGCTCGCAGTTTCATGCTCACAACGCCGTGGTTAGAGAGAGTCTGTAGGAGAACGCTCCGTGGTCGGAATTGCTGCCCCGACCGCGGGCATCGGTGACCACCAGACCATAGTCGCCGCCGTCTCCTGCGACCAATGGGTTCGTATCGAACTGTACCGCCGATTCGCATTCACCTGTCTCGGAGAGTGCGCTGCCCCCCGTCGTGATCCAAGACACACGGCCGTCGGCCAGGTTGAGCTGCCATACGGCGCCGCAGAATGCCGGGTTGTCCGTGGTGAAGCGAACCCTGTGGGACCGCTCGTCGGGATCGGCAAAACGGTAGAACTGGAGCCCACCGGCCTCCCTGAGCTCGCCGGTCACGGTGGTCGTCTCGCCGGGCGGCTGCGGCGTCAGCTTCTGGAACTTGACCGTGCCCAACCGCCGAAACCGAGCCACGTAGGCGAAGGCATCCCCGCCCACGCTGCCGTCTGCAAGGGCGTTGCGAGCGTCATCCACGACGATGAACCAGGGCTCGTCCTCTGCAACGGGAGACACGGCCAAAATGCGCGCCGAGATGTCGCCCGCCGCACGGTCGTTGTTCTCGACCATGTAGCCCCAGTGGGTGGGAGCGCCGGCCAGTGCAGGATCGAACTGCGCCACGAACGGGTCGATACAGGCCGGTGCCTGCATGGGTTCTACCGTGACCTCCACCACCGTCCGAGGGGCCACGACCACGCGAACGAAGTCCAGGTCCGGAACAGAGCCGGGGCTGTGGAGCTCACCGTCGATGGCTCCGATGATTCCGTCATAGGGCTCGCCGTGGACCAGGATCTCGGTGCCGGCTGCATCCGCCGGGATCTCGATTTCGAACGGACTGCGGTCGTAGCGATTGGTGCATCCCGTCTTGCAGTCCGGCAGATCATCCAGCTCCTGCCAGAAGTTGCCCTCGACGTGGCGCGGCTCTCCGGGTTCGCAGCGGGGAACCAGAAGGACGCCGCCCGCGCCCGCTTCGGCAGGAGCGCCCCCCGCCCCGCTGGCGCCTGCGGCTCCCCCTTGCCCGGCGGTCCCGGCAGCAGCTGGCAGCCCCGCGCTTCCCGCAGCGAACGAGGCCGTCCCACTCGAGCCGGCCTGGGCCGCATCCATCTGCAGGCACATCTCGTCGATACACGTGAGCCCCGCGTCACAGGCCCCGCGAGAAGTGCAGGGGCAGTGGCGTGAGCCGACGGGACACTCGGGCGTCTTGGCGGCGTCACCCGAACCGCAGGAGCCGACTGCGAGCAGCCACAGCAACGACACAAAGGAAGTCGCAGCGCTACGACCGACCATAGTACTTGACCGCAGGATTGCCGGGATCGAATCGGACGTACTCGAGAGACCGCCCGGCGCCGAACTTGATCGTGACATCCTGCGGGGCGAGGACAACCAGGATGTCTTCCGGCTCGCCGGGTTTTCCCAGGATCGTCCGAAACGCGATGTGCGGTTGCGCGTTGGGCGCTACTACCACCTGGACATAGTAGAGCTGACCGGTATCCATCTCGAACCATGCTATGTGGGCGCCCTGATTCAAGTCGATGGCCAGGTTGAACGCTGTGACGCGGTGGATGCGGTCAACTGCCAGAGCCTCGACGCCCGGCGCGGTGTAGTAGAGGCTCTGGTTTCCGTCGAGCTGCAGGCGGTGGATGCCCCCGGTATCGTCTTGTACCTCCACGTAGGGATAGTCCGGAGTGACGCTTTCGATCCGACGTCGCGGAGCTTCTCCACCACCTTGTGGCGGGTCCGCCGCCATGTCCGTCCCTTCTGCGGCCCGCTCCTGGACAACGGTGCCTGCAAGCGAGCCCAGTGGCTCGTCCGACGGCAGGGTGTCACGAATCGCCACCAGGCGCGACACATCGAGCTGCCCTTGCTCTTGGGAGCGAAGCACGCTGCGCCGTGAGTAGCCCTTGCCTCTGCGGGGGTGTACGACGTAGTTGTCAGCTCGCCGTGAGGCTTCGGGTCCAA
>JAFGIS010000390.1 GCA_016929495.1 Polyangiaceae bacterium
CATCCTGCCCCGCGCAGTCCAGCACATCGCACGCCCCGCTCGCGTCGAGGTCCTCGGTCGCCGGGTCGCACGCGCCGTTGGCGTTCAAATCCCAGCACGACACGCCGTCGGCGCCTGGGGCGGAGTCCACGCCGTCGGCGCCATTGCACACATAGAACGTCCCGGCGACCTCGCTGTCCGACAGTTGCGCATCGTTGTCGGTGTCCGGACCAACCTCGATGCGACGTCCACCCGTTGGGCAGTTGGTGCCCGCCGGCTCGTCGTAGGTGACGATCAGTGAGTTGCGGCCCGCCACGCCGGCACTGCCCTCGACTCCGTTGCACACGACCCGCGCGGTGGTCACCTCGCCGGCCTCCAGCGTCCCGTTGCCGTCCAGGTCGAGTCCCGCCTCGAGGCGCTGCCCGCCTTTCGCGCAGTCCGTGCCCGGCTCCACGGTGGTGACGTTCACCAGGCTCGTCAGACCGTCTGCTCCCGCAGGGGCCGTT
This sequence comes from Polyangiaceae bacterium, assembly GCA_016929495.1. Taxonomy (GTDB): domain Bacteria; phylum Myxococcota_A; class Polyangia; order Polyangiales; family Polyangiaceae; genus JAFGIS01. The sequence continues at coordinate 486 of JAFGIS010000390.1, forward strand.
GCGCCGCCAGCCCCCGCGGCGCCCACGCTGCCCCCATCCACGCCGTGGCAGATGAAGTCCGTGGTGTTCGTTTCCTCCTCCGAAAGCGCACCGTTGCCATCGGCGTCCACGCCGCTCTCCACGCGGAAGCCCCCAGCCACGCACTCTGTGCCTGGAGCGACCTCGTTTGACACGATCAACGCGCTCGCCCCGTCCTCGCCGGGCGCCCCGTCCTTACCGTCCGAGCTGCCACCACAGGCCGCAGCCACCAGCACCAATGCCAACCAGCTCACACGACGAGTCATCATTGCTGCACCCACTCCCGTTCGGCCGCAGCTCGAACCGGCGCTAGCCATACAGTCCACCTGCAAAACGAGCGCCACCGGACACACGTTGCCCCGAGTAGGCCTCGGCCTGACCCTCCAGTCAAGGCTTTGCGAGTCAAGGGTTCAGATCCCGCTGGCGTTGCGAGGAGGTGCCGTCCTACTGCGTGACCACCGTGCCGTCCTCGAGGCACGAGTAGAACGAGTTGTAGCCGTCGACGGTCTCCACCTGAACGTTATTGGACCACGCGCAGGTGGGCATGCAGCAGTCCTGCATCGTGGTCGTGTGGTAGCCGCTGCTGAACCCAGCTGCCGCGGCCTGGTCAGCAGTCAGCACGGACGGATCGGCAGAGGTCAGGCCAGGCTCGGGCGCGGGCTTGCAGCCGGTCACTTCCATCAGGTGGGTGGGGCAGGCCACGCGCTTGGCGTACACGTTCCAGTTCTCGTGATAGTACGACTCGGCCTGGTTCGATTGGATGCAGCTCCGGCGTGTGTCCGCCTCGACCACGGGAGCGTCCGCCGTGATCTCGTTGCACGCGGCTTCGATCTTCTGCTGGCAGCTCGGCGCGTCGATCAGCGCGTCGGTCAGGTTGTTGTGTTCGTCCGTGCAGTTGACGCTGTCCGGTCCAGGCTTGACTCCACCGCTGGAAGGCTGGCCGATCCTGGGATAGCTCGAGTACATCGAGTAGCCCTGACTGCTCGCGAGACCGAGCTCGGCGTTGCAGCCATTGAACGCACCCAGTCCGCCGGCGCCCATGAAAACGTCGAAGCCGAGAGCCCCCGAAGCCGCTGTGTTGGCGCTCTGCACGATGAGCGGCGGTGGGGGCGTGAGTACGGAGGCCGTCAGGTACGTGGGAACGTCGAACACGAGCTGGTAGCACTGGCAGCAGGAGTTCGGCAGGCCGGCATCGAGGTTCGACGGGTCGGGGTCGTGCCCCACGATGGCGTAGTTGAATGCGCCCTCGTAGCCGTCGTCGATGACCGCCTGGTTCATCTCGGTCGAGAAGAGCATGTGCCGAGGACAGGCGTACTGGACCGGAACCCCGGGCTTGCCGCTCTCGCACGCGTTCTTCGCCGTGGGGCCGTTGTCGTTCGAGCACTGGCCCCCGCAGGGGCTCGCGGGATCGCCCGCCACGCAGTCCTGCACTGCGAACCGATTCGAGCATTCGTCGGGGGGCGGCAGAGCGTAGCCTTCGGGTCCCTCGCCCGCGTCGCCGACGCCAGCGGCCGCCGAGCTCGCGCCAGCCGAGCTCGTGCCACCCGAGCCCGTGCCGCCCGAGCTGGTGCCTCCACCGCCCGAGCTGTTGCCGCCCGAGCTGTTGCCGCCCGAGCTGCTGCCGCCTGAGCTCGTGCCACCCGAGCCCGCGGCACCGGAGCCGCCGCCTCCGCTGTCAGGCGTTCCGCCGCTACCGCCCCCGCCTGTCGTTGGCGCGCCTGCGGCGCTCGAGCCTCCGCCCGACCCTGCGCTCGTCGCGCCTGCCCCGCCACCCGACACGCTGCCCCCTGTGGTGATGCCGCCCGTGCCAGGCGTCCCGCCTGATTGCGCTGAGGCTCCGCCTGTCGCGGCCGTACCGGGGGATCCCGAGCGCGGATCATTCTCGGTGCAGGCTCCGAGCACAAAGCCAAGGGCAAGCAGGGTGGTGGACGCGTGTCGCATGGGTCAAAGGATCCTTCGAGGCCATAGAAGACTACTCAGTCCAGGATGGCACTTGTCTGCAGGACTGCAGGTGTTCGTTGACAGAAGTGCGGATCCAGCGGAGGTCTCGCGTTCACCAGGGGCGTAAGACTCTGGCTTCTCTGTATTCCCGCAAGGTCGCTGGCGCGACGGAACCCATGCTGGAGCCCAGCGCTTGGGTCCAGTCGGGGGCGGCCCTGCAGCCAACGCGGCCTGTCTCCTGTCGCGTTGGGGCCGCTACCACTGGCTCTTGTCCAGCATCTCTTCGACCGGTTCGGGGATGAAGGGTGGGACGATCCGCCCTTCCGTGCTGATCAGCTTGGACAGGGTCGCGTGGGCCAGGACCTTGCGCATCGACCAGCGCTTGCCGTCGACGATCATATCGTCGCTGACGAGCCGAACCCCTTGGGAATAGTCGGAGAAGCGCTGCCCCCCTTCCATCGTATGGCCGAGGGATACCCGCTGCTCGCACCCAGGACCGGGAGACTGCACGCACGGCTGCACGGGCTTTTTGTTCCCGGGGTGGTAGAAGCCGTGGAAGGCGATCTGCATGGGGTTCGAATGCAGCGCCTGGGCAAGGATCACATCCTTCTTGTGGCCGGCAACGAAGTCGCCCAGGCGCAGCCCGCGGTGGGCCATGCGCTCCTTGATGGCAGAGGAGTGCTCGACGTATGCGGCGGTCGAGTTCTGTTCGCCCCGTCCTGTACGCGTGTGCCCTTCATCGTCCGTGTACGTGTAGCTCCCGCCTGCGAAGTGGAAGAACGTCGCTCGGAGCTGGCGCTTGACGTCGATCCTGCCTGCCGCCTCGTAGATCGCGTGGCAGATGCGAGCGGTGGGCAGGTTCATGTCGAGCTCGAACGCGACGCGCTGCGCCGTGATCGGATCCATGGGGACGTAGACGTAGTCGCTCTCGTCGCCGACGCACAGGTAGTCGGGCATCACCTTCACCGAGCCGCCAATCGTGCGGCTCGCGACGGTGATGGGCGGCAGATCGATGGTCACCAGTCGACGGACGAGAGCGTCGGGCACGTTGCCGCGCCGGATCTCCCGGTAGATGGCTCGCTCTCTGGCTTGCCACCCGACGGGGATGGAGGGGCGCTTCGTGCCCGCGTCCTTGTCCTTGTCCACCATCTCGGCGATGAAGGCGCGCCCTTTCTTGCTCTCTGTCGGTCGCGCCGGGAAGTTGCCTCGAGTGGCTCGTCGGGCCGCGGAGCGCTTGGACAGCGGCAACCAGTACCAGGGTCGCGCCACCCAGTGGTCGGCGATCGGCTTGGGGTAGTCCGCATCGACCTTCTTGTTGCTCGAGACGCGGATGTACTCGCGCCCCTTGAAGAAGTAGGCCTTGCCGGTGGGCCACTTGATAGCGGCGTCGATGCCGCTGTGCCACGGAATGTCCCAGTCGTCCTTGATCTTGCGGGGGGCACTGGCGCTCTCGGGGGGGCCTACCCTGTACTCCACGTACTCGTCGCCCTTGAAGAAGTAGGCCTTGGTGCTGTCCCACATGACGGCGGCGTCGATGTCGCGCTCGAACAGGCCCGGCCAGCCCTTTTTGATCTTGCGTTTCCAGAGGAATTTCTGCGAGGGAGTCCTGGCGTACGCGACGTACTGGTCGCCCTTGAAGAAGTAGGCCCTGCCGTTGGGCCACATGATGGCGGCGTCGATGTCACTCTTGAACACACCGGGCCAGTGGTCCGCGATTGTCTTCGAATAGCCCCGGACGACCCAATCGTCCCGGACGCTGAAGCGCACGTACTGGTCGCCCTTGAAGAAGTAGGCCCGCTTGTTGGTCCACATCAGCGCGGCGTCGATGCTCCAGGGATACCTGGAGCGCCGCTTGTCCGTCGTGCGGTTGAAGAAGGACTCGGCCGCGATGGTGCCCCGGCGCGCAACCGAGTCGAAGACGTGACACGGCGCCCTCGGGTCGCCCTCGGACCGAGGGGAGAACGACGCGGACCGACGCGTCGGCGAGCCGACGAGGTCGTCGAAGAAGGCGTCCGCATCGAGTTGCGCCATCCATTCGAGCTTCCCCCAGTTTCGACCATCGCTGCGGCCCATCTTCCGACTCCTCGGCGCGCGATCGGAGCGCGCATCGCGGAGGACGGTAGCATGCTCGCAGAGACCGCGCTCACGTTCGGTCGAGATCCGCCGCCAGCAGGCCGCCGAGTTCGGCGAGATCCGTCCGATGCTGCGTCAGGATGCGATAGACGATCTCCGGATCGATGCGATCGTACAGGTGAACGATCCGGTTCCTGAACCCAAAGATGGGCGCGAAGCGCTGCACCGACCCGGGCGGAAGCAGCCCGGCCCCCTCGAGTTTCTCGAGCGCATCCAAGCTGGTCCGGGGCACACCGAGGCCCCGCAGGGCCACGAGATAGCTCGCCAGGTCGATCAGAGCCTGGATACCAGTCTGCAGACGATGCAGCGCACTGTCGAGATTGCGAAAATCAGCCGCGAACTCGGCATACGACGCCTGTGGAATGAGCTCGAGCTTCTCCAGGTTGGAGCGCACGATCTCGAGTTTCGACAGGACCTGATCCTCGGTCATCGGCGCTCTCCGAACCACGCGCGGAAGCCCTGAGTAGCATGTCGCCGAGCCAGGTCGTAGGTCGGACGGAAGTCGAAGTAGCGGACGACGGCATCCGACTCGAAATCGATCCGGACGGCAGGGTCAGCGTCGAGCACCCGGCGTCCTTCGCTCAGTACTCGATGCTGGAACACGGGCCCCTGCGAAGCGACGAGCACGACGTCCACTCTACGTCCGGGGACGACGCGTTCCAGGTTGGCCGCGATCCGACCGAGCAGGAGGTAGGCGTCCGCCGCGCTTCTGCCTCGCTCGCGCAGGAGCAGGGCCACATCCAGATCGCTGTCCGGGCGTGCTTCGCCGCGGGACTCGGAGCCGTACACCCAGGCAGCAGCCACTTCGGGAAACCCGCGAAGCACCTCTGCAATCTCGGCGTCCGGGACTCGACCCATGGGACGACCAGCCTAGCACGTCGGCCTGAGCCAGGGTGTCCTTCGCACCGCAGGTGCTCGGAAGGCGCCACCTGCGCCGAGACATGCCGAGGGGGCAACAAGCAGCAGGACCCGCATTCCAGTGGATCAGTTCGATTTCTGGCTCCAGTCGAGAGGATGTGTGGGTCGGCGGCAGTGCCATGACCAGCGACCCCATGTATGCCGCGCGATGGGACGGTGAAACGTGGCACGGTCCGCCCGAACCGAGCGGGTCCTTGGTGTGGGTGAATGATCGGCGAGCCAGGCTTGGCTCGTCTCCAGCAGTCCGGGAGTGCTGCACTTCGACGGTCGAGCGTGGACCGTACTGCCCGGCTCCGAAACGGTCGTCTTCCGCAACGGGTGGTCCACCAGTGACGTCGAGACGTGGTTCATCGCCACATCGGGTGAGGTCTTTCGGTGGGATGGCGCTTGGCGCTCCATGAGCTTCCCGACGGAGGTGGGTGAGTCGCCGTGGTTCAGCGCCGGATGGGGCATGTCGCCGGCCAACGTGTGGCTGGTCGGCTCCGACGGTCTCGTCGTGCACTAACGGACGGACGTGGACATCCGAAGTCAGTGGCACGGACCAGTCGCTGCTCGACGTCTGGGGGCTTGCGTCGGGCCATCTGTGGGTGGTCGGCAACAGCGGATTTCTCGCCCATCGAGAGTTCTGAGCGGCTGGCTTCAAGGCACGCTCTGCAAGCGCGCATCCGTGACCACCGCCGCCGGCACACTCTCACGTGAACGTATCCGTCGTCCGGGTTCCCTCCGCGACCCGCGCCTGCTGCCCGATGGGGCAGCGTCCACTCGCAAGAAGCCAGAGGATTCGGCGATAGACGGTGCGAAGCTCGCTGCAGTACGGGGAAGGATCCGCACTATTTCCACCGAGCGCCTCCACTTCGCCGCGGCAGTCGCCGGCGCACCAGTATCGGAAGGGACAGCTCTGGCAACGGTGGTAGTTGGCCACGTCGAAGCGCTCGCGCGCGGCGCAGAACACACTGCCCTCCTGCACTATCTTGGCCAGGTCATCGCTGCGGAGGTTTCCTGCGGCGCGGTCGGGGCGTACGTGATTGGGGCACAGGTAGACGCCACCGTCGGCATCGATGAACACCACCTTGCGACCTAGACCGCAGTTGGTGCGAACGGCAGAGAAGCGGAACATCGTGGAGAGGATCGAGAAGTAGTCTCGTGCCAACAGGCGCGTCAGCTCGGGGCGCCGCTCCAGCACCTCGAGCAGGTGCTCGAAGGCTTCGGCCTGATTGGGTCGAAGGCCCTGGTGTTCGACCCCACCCCCGATCGTACGCAAGGGAATGAAGCGCGCTTCGTCCGCCCCGAGCTCGGCCGCCAGGTCGAGATAGGCCTCGAAGTGCGCCGTGGACCGACGCGTGTAGACCATGCTCATGATCGTGTAGATGCCCGCCGCCTTCAGGCGACGGATGCCCGCCACGGCCTTCGCATGCACGCCACGCCCGCGCAGGGCGTCGTGGATCTCGGCGCCGGGACTGTCCAGAGATACCTGCGCATGAACGCGCCGTTGCCGAAGGCGAGCCACCGTCGCGTCGCTGAGCAGCGTACCGTTGGTGGAGAACAGGGCAGGAGGAGTGAAGATGTCCTCTGCCCGCTCGAGCGCCTCGCACAACCGATCGACGTTCGTCAGAGGCTCGCCGCCCAGCACGATGAACGAGGCATCGTCGCTGAGGATCCTCCGCCCGCGCTCGATCCCATCCATCAGCCGCTCCACCTCGAGCTCGGCGCCCCGGCGACGCTCGTTGTAGCAGAAGGGGCAACTGAGATTGCATCGGTTCGTGAGGTTCACCGTGACGTTGGCGATCCGGACGGGCTCGGGAGCGGGAGCGGGGAGATGTCGGGACCGCGTGAGGATCCTGCGGCGCAAGAGGTCTTGCAGGATGGGCAGCGCTTCTTCGGTGACCTCCCGAAGCGGGCGCTTGTGTCGACGAGCATGCTGCGCCAGGAGGTCACGAACGCTCCGGCGTCCGTCGAATCCTCGAAGCAGCATGCGCAGCTCTTCGTCCATGACCATCCATGCTGGAAGCTGACCCCACACCAGCAGCAACTGCGTCGTACCCTCTGCGTCCCTGCGTTGGTCCTCCAGGGTGGGCTCCTGCAGGAACAAGCGCTCGTCCTCGAGTCTGGGCATCGTCAGCTCTTGTTTCGACTAGCCGGGAGAATCTGCAAGCCGACCAGGCCCAGGACCACGATGGTCACGCCCCCTGCTACCATGAAGCGTTGCACCGTTGGCGGCATCCTCACAACCAGGGTCAAGGCGTTCCATGTCCCGTGCAGCAGTATGGCCCAAACCAGCGTCCGTGTTGAAAGCGTGATGGCGCAAAGCACCAAAGAAGCGACGAGCATGGTCGACAGCTGCCCCTGGCGCTGGTGCAAGAGACCAAACAGCGAACTGACCACGAGCGTGGAACCCACCGCGCCGAGGCGACGACGAAGACTCTGCAGTAGCGCCCCGCGAAAGAACACCTCCTCGGCAATCGGCACCAGGACGACGAGCGCGCCCAGCTCTACGGCTGAGGGCGGAGTCCCCAGGGTGCGTGCGGCAGGCCACAGGAACCCAGCCGCAACGAAGAGCAGCAGCAGCAGGCACACCAAGCTCACCCCCACCCAGCTCCATCGAGGCCCAGCTCCCCCTGTCAGGATGGAGCGCCACCCGTTCTGCGCCCCCTCGGCCAACGGGTTGACACGCAGCCGGAACCAGCCAACCGCGGCCGCAATCAGTGCCAGAGACGGTAGGGTGAGCTGAGCCCAACTCCCCCCCTTTGCAGCGGCGGCAGAACCCCACGTCAATGCCAAGGCGAGAGCAAGCCCCGCCGCCAATAGACCAACCTCCACCGACGCCCGTGGTCGAGTCGATCTCGCCAGACTGGGGTGGTGAGCCATGGCGCTACGAGGATAGTAGGTCGGGACGAAGTTGGCACATGGTGGGCCAGCCTTCGAGCTTCCCTCCAGAATGCGGGGGTCCTGCCTGGTGGCTTGTTTTCACTGGTCAGCTGCTCTCCGGTCAAGAGAAGCTGCTTCTGGTACGCGGCTTGCTTAGAGGTGCCGTTGTAGGACGAGTGGCACAGTTGAAGACCCAAGAGGCACACCATGCAGGTCCTTGCAGCTAGCGTGCTCGATGCCGTCGAGAGGTTTTTGCACGCGGGGTACATCTCGGCCCAACCAGGCATACCGGTCGACCGAGATATCCTGAGCCCCGACTACTACCCGGCCGGATCCGTGCCCAGCCTCCAGCTCGATGTGGCTGAGTCGCTGCGGCTGAAGGGAGAGCAGCTGGCAGCGGCGGTGGTCAACGGCGACACAACCGCGGCACTGGCTGCGGGAACCAGCGACCCACGCTGGGGCGCGGTGCTCCTGGGTGCGCTGTGCGCAGCCGGAGCAGTAGCGGCCTATCAGCTCTATGCCCCCAAGAACCCACCCGCGATTCGCCTGGGCAACCGGGCTCGACAATGGGCTCTGGCATCGGGTGTTGCGATCACTCTGGCCCTAGGGGTGGCCTGTGGCGACTACGCCGGCGGGGAGTACCAGGATCCAGTCACTCAAGCTCCCGCACAGACTCAAGTCCCGCCCGTCGACACTGCTGCGTCTGCTGAGACCCCTGCGGCGGAAGATCCCGGCGCCACCGCTGCCCCTGCCGAACCCACGGTTCCTGCCGAACCCACCCCCGTTGCCACCGAACCCGACCCTCCCTGGGTTGGTGTCGAGCCACGGGAGTACGAGCACCCCGAGCAAGCGACCCAGGTGATCCTTCATGGTCTGATCGGCAACGCCGCCCGGCACTATCGATCCATCTCCAAACTGGCCAACCTCGCTCCCGGAGTAGCGCTTCCGACCAGCAGCCTCACGGAGGGAGAAGCCTACGCGCTCAAGACCTACGCATTCGACGGCTGGGGAAACGAGTTCCGGTTGGTGGAGGCATCCAATACCTGCACCGTGACGAGCGCCGGCGCCGATGGGGTCTTCGACACCGAAGACGATCTGGAGCTCAGTGTTCGAGTGGGTCAATCCATCCCGGCAGAGCAGGGGGCGATGGTGGTCCCGGCGGCATGGTACGTGGTCGAGCCTCAGCAGGATCCCTACGTGCTGTTCTATCACCCGGCTTACCCCGCCACGACCCGCGTGATGAACATCGAATACATCAACCACGTGCCCAACGAGACGCTGGCGAACGATCTGACGGGACGTGGCCCGTTCGGCCTCTTCACCCTGGAGCAACTGCCCACCGCGGCGTCGGACATCCAAGCCCGGTACGACGCGATGGCCGCGACCGTTGCCTACAAGCCGCTGATGCTCGAGGTGTACGACGAGCAGAGCTGAGGGGACTCCAGCCTCACTCCGGCTCCGAGGTTCCACCAGGACGAGCCCCCTATCACGGCCGCGCGGCAAGCCCCCGCCATCGGGACAGCGTCATATCGATTCTTGGCGCTTCCATATGCCACCTTGGCGCCTTCCCCCGTCGACTTCTACCGTCCCCCTGTAAAGATTTCATTCCCCCGGTAGAGATTTCATTCCCCCGGTAAAGGGATCGCTTCCACACGCGGGGGGAAGGGGATCCTTGGCATATGGACGGCGATCCTTGGCATATGGAGGGGGAAGATCGGGATATGGAAGGCACAACTGGGGATATGGAGACGGAATTCCGGCCTGGGGCGGGCCTTGCCGACTGGCCAAACGGGGGGGTGGCCGTGCAGCCGGGCGGGGTTGGCGGGTGGCTGCCCTCCCCTGCCCTCCCCTCCCTCATCGCCGAGGGTCAGTCAGTGCAGCTGGCCACGGCCTTCTCGTCCGAGTCGCACAGAGGCACCTCGTTCAGCGCGCAGTGCGCGACCGCGATCTCCCCGGCATCACACTCGAGTAGGTTCGAGCAGCTGCAGAGCTGCAGGAAGGAGTCGAAACAGCAATAGGTGAAGCTGCCTGCGCAGCTCGAGCTTCCTGCGCTCCCGTCCGGGGTACAGGTGCAGTTGTTCAAGCTCTCGGAGCAATAGTAGCGCATGCACGAGCAGATCCCGGAAGCTGGGTAGTCGGAGTCAGCGCAGCAAGCATTGTATTGGTCGCCGACGCTGCATGTGATGATGGGTGGGGACTGGCCACCAACTGCGCACGTGCACCGCGTGCCCAGAGAAGCACTGCACACGGCGTTGAATCCCTGCGTTCCCCCTGCCCCGCTGCCTCCGGAGCCGCCCGTTCCCTCACTGCTGCCGCCGGTTCCCGCGAGGCCGCCCGCTGCCGTGGCGGCTCCGCCGCCAACTGACGAGACGCCTCCTGTGCCATTGACCGTTGCGCCCGTGCCGGTACCGCCGCCGGTCCCGCTGGGACCTCCTCCGCTGCTCGCAGGATTGTCGCTGTGCGAATCGTCGTCGTCCGAGCTGCAGCCCGTGCAGGCCAGAGCAACAAGACACGTCGCCGCCCATAGGGAATGAACCCCTGTCGTCCGAGCCATGTCCACACGCTAGGTGCCATTGTCACCGACGTCAAGACAGCGCCCCTGGGGTCCCGAAGGGTGCACGTGACTGCCGCGCACTGCGCGAGGTGCAAACCCGAACCGGCAAACAGCTCCCCAGCGGATCTCGGGCCCGAGCGCGTCTCCAACACCGTCGCCGTCCGCGTCGGGATAGGCGACGCCGCGTCCCACCCACCTGAGCCCAGTAGCAGCTACACCCACAGCCGGTGCAGCGGTATCGCGATAACGTCGAACGGCGGCATGCGCGCCTCGCGCTCGTCCGAGAACACGGCCTCGACGACCCATTTGCCGAGGGAGAGCCTTCGAACCTCGATCAATCGACTGCGCGTGTCCACCATCCAGAACCACGGGACCCCGACGCTCGCGTAGAAAGGCGCTTTGGTCTGCTGGTCGTAGCGCGCGTTGCTCGCCGACAGCACCTCGCAGACCCAGTCCGGCACCGTCCGAAAAGGTTCCCCTTCGGGAGGCAGGTCAGGCAGATTCTCGCGGCGCCAGCCGGCGAGATCCGGAGAGACTTCCGGCGCCCGCTCGAGCTCGATCCCTGGCTCGGGGACGATCCACCATCCCCCAGGACCCCCTTCGTCGTAGTCGAAGCCGCCGCCGAGAAAGTGGCCCAAGTAGCCGATGCCGCGCGCATGGCGCGGACGTGGCCTCGCTTGGACGTACAGCTGCCCGTCGATGATCTCTCCCTTCAGGTGCTCGGGGAGCCCCTCGAGCTGCGCCCACAGCTCGGCCGGACTGGGATCGGAAATGCGCGTGACCATCCACGCGAGCCTAGCACTATGTCGCTCGCGCTACCCCCTCCTCAACCACTTCCCCCGCTCGCTCGGCTTCAAGTACGGCGCCTGCAGCCGCACCGGCTCGCCAAAATCCTTGTAC